>JAIROT010000044.1 GCA_031257385.1 Treponema sp. | reverse complement strand
AGATGAACACCCGGCTTATGCGGACTTATGACGAAATCACCGTCAAAGACGCCAAAGACAACGACCTGAAGCGGGAAAACGCCAACATCGACGGCAACACCGCCATGGGGAATATGCTGAAATACGGCTCCGAGGGGGCGAAGCAGTTCAACGAGTTGTTTATCCTCAACCCCGAACACGCCAAGGCCCACCACGACGGGGACATCCACATCCACGACCTGGATTTCCTCACCCTTACCACCACCTGCTGCCAGATCGACATCCACCAGCTCTTTACCGGCGGCTTCGGCACCGGCCACGGGGCCATCCGGGAGCCCAACGATATCCGCAGCTACGCGGCCCTGGCTTGCATCGCGATCCAGTCCAACCAGAACGACCAGCACGGGGGCCAGAGCATCCCCAACTTTGACCGGGGCCTGGCGCCGGGGGTGGCGAAAACCTATGCCAAACTCTACCGCCAGAACCGCCGGAAAGCCCTGGAACTCCTGGTCCCTCCGGAAAAGCTGGAGGAGCTGACCGCGATCCTGGGGACAGAGCTGGACAAAACCCAAAAACCCCGGCTTTCCGGCCCGGAGGACTACTGGGAGGCCGAGGCCGCCATTCTTGTCCGTTTCCTCGACGAAGCGACCGTCAGCCGGGTCCAGGACTTTGCCCTGGACAAGGCCCGGGAGGAAACCGAAAAAACCACCTACCAGGCCATGGAAGCCCTGATCCACAACCTCAACACCATGCACAGCCGCGCGGGGGCGCAGATACCTTTTTCGTCGATTAACTACGGTACCGACACTTCCGCCGAGGGAAGAATGGTCATCAGGAACATACTCCTTGCCACCGAGGCGGGCCTGGGCAATGGTGAAACACCGATTTTCCCGATTCAGATTTTCCGGGTAAAAGAAGGGATCAATTACAACAGGGAAGATCCCAATTACGATCTGTTTCAGCTTGCGTGCAGGGTAAGTTCCAAACGGCTCTTCCCCAACTTCTCTTTTCAGGACGCGCCTTTCAATCTGCAGTACTACCGGAGCGGCCGGCCGGAAACGGAAATCGCCTACATGGGCTGCAGAACCAGAGTTATAGGAAATGTCCACGATCCCGAACAGGAGATAACCTACGGCAGGGGGAATTTGAGCTTTACCACGATCAACCTGCCCCGGCTCGCCTTACGCGCCATGTATGGCGCAAAAGGGAGCCTGGATCTTTTTTTTGACGAGCTGGATAAAAAAACAGACATAGTGATCGACCAGCTTTTGGAGCGTTACGAGATACAGGCCCGCAAGAAAGTGCGGAATTTTCCCTTCCTCATGGGCCAGGGCATCTGGCTTGATTCGGACAAGCTCGGCTGGGAGGATAATATTCGGGAAGTACTCAAGCACGGAACGCTTACCCTGGGCTTTATCGGCCTCGCCGAGTGTCTTACCTGCCTTACCGGCAGGCACCACGGGGAATCGCCTGAAGCCCAGGCGCTCGGCCTGAGGATAATCGGCAGGCTCCGCAGCCGCATGGATAATGAAAGCCTGGAACGGAAACTCAACTTTTCACTCATCGCCACTCCGGCGGAAGGGCTTTCGGGCCGCTTTGTGAAAATGGACAGGGAGATTTTCGGTTATATTCCCGGCGTTACCGATCGCGAATATTACACCAACAGTTTTCACGTGCCGGTACATTACCCCATCGGTGCGCTGCAAAAAATAAATATTGAGGCGCCCTATCACGCCCTGACTAACGCCGGGCACATCACCTATGTGGAACTTGACGGCGACGCTTCCAAAAACCCCGGGGCTTTTGAAAAGATCGTCAGGGTGATGAAAGAGGCGGGTATCGGCTACGGCAGCCTCAACCACCCCCTTGACCGGGATCCTGTCTGCGGCTACCGCGGTATCATCGGCAAGCACTGCCCCAAGTGCGGCCGCGAGGAGGGCGATATCCGCTTTGAACGGATCAGGCGCATCACCGGCTATCTTGTGGGTACGCTGGAGCGCTTCAACAACGCCAAGCGGGCGGAAGAGCGGGACAGGGTAAAGCATGAAATGTCTTAAATGAACAGCGGGATTACGAAGGCGCCTGTATCCGGACAGGATTTTTCACCGTCTGCGGGTACTTGTATTGATGTACTCAATATCGGCGGCATAGAATCTGAGTCCATTGTTGACGGGCCGGGTTTTCGTTATACGGTATTTGTGCAGGGCTGCCATTTCCGCTGTCCGGGCTGCCACAACCCGCAGTTGCAGGATTTTTCGGGCGGCCGGAAAATGACAGTCAACGAACTGTTACGCGACATTAAAGCCAATCCCCTGCTGGACGGCCTTACACTTTCGGGAGGCGACCCTTTCACCCAGGCCGCATCCTGCGCCGTCCTCGCGGAAAATGTCCGCGCCCTGGGGCTTTCGGTGATCACTTTTACCGGCTTCCTCTGGGAAGAGCTTTTGGACTCCGGCAGGCAGGATTGGCTGAGGCTAATTGAAGCCAGCGACATTATTGTGGACGGCCCTTTTATCATGGCCCTGCGGGATATTGATCTTCATTTCCGGGGATCGGCAAACCAGCGGCTCATCGACGTGCGCCGCTCCCTCGCCGCGGGCAGGACGGTAATTTCCCCTTGACTAAATCGCCCTTTTTTACTACTGTAGAAGAGCTTGTTAAATGGGGATACTGCCCTTGTAGCTCAGTTGGCAGAGCATATCCATGGTAAGGATAAGGTCAACAGTTCGATTCTGTTCGGGGGCTGACGAAAAACATGGTTTGTTTTGGGAATTTTACAAAGTAAAATTCCATGAATTGGGCGAATTTTGGATTATGAAGAGGTAAAATATGGCGAGCAAAAAGACGGCGGTGGAACTCATAGCCTTGCAATGCACCGAATGCAAACGGAAAAACTATACCACCAAGAAAAACCGGCGGAATACTCAGGAAAAACTCGAATTCAACAAGTATTGCCCTTTTGACCGGAAACACACGCTTCACAAGGAAACCAAAATTAAGTAAATTTTAGGCCAGTAGCTCTAATGGTAGAGCGCCGGTCTCCAAAACCGGATGTTGTGGGTTCGAGTCCTACCTGGCCTGGAAAGAGCAAACAGGATGTTTGCGAATGAAAGGCGAGTCCTACCTGGCCTGGGAATGTGTTCGTTTATAGAGAAAGAGGAAGGGCATGAAGAAACTGATTCAATTTGTAAAAGAATCTTACGCCGAACTCCGGAAGGTGATTTGGCCGAGCAGGGACGATGTGATCAGCTCAGTGAAGATTGTGATTATCTCTACTGTTATGGTGGCGGCAATTTTGGGCCTGGTAGATGTATTGCTGCTTTTCGGCATAAGGCTTGTTTTTTAATGAATATCGCTAAAGGGCGGGCCTTCGCACCCCGCCGGGAATAAAGGAAAATGGCGACAGGCTGGTACGTCCTCCATATCTTTTCGGGGTATGAGAACAAAATAGAAAAAACCATCCGCATGATGATAGAAAGCGGGGAGCTGGACAAAGAAGTTGTCCGTGACGTAAAAGTCCCTTCGGAGGAAGTGGTCGAGGTCAAAGACGGCAAAAAACGCACCCTGACCAAGAAGTTCCTTCCCGGTTATATCCTTGTGGAATTGGATCTTCCCGATACGGATATGGGCTGGAAGCTTCCCTGTTCCAAAATAAAGAAGATCAACGGCGTTACCGGCTTTGTGGGAACCCCGGCGGATCGCAAGCCTCAGCCCCTGAGCGGAGACGAGGCGCGATCTATTTTGCAGAAGTCCGGAGAGATCAAAGGCGAGCGGGCTGTTCGTACCCGTCAGGCCTTCTCCCCCGGAGAGCAGGTCAAGATTATTGACGGGCCTTTTGAATCTTTTACCGGAACCATCGAAGAGGTTAACCAGGAAAAGAACAAATTGAAAGTAATGGTCGGCATCTTCGGCAGAAATACGCCGGTAGAGGTTGACCTTTTGCAGGTGGAAAAACTGTAAATCAACAAGCTCACCCTGAAGGGCGGGGTATTAAACCCCTTAGCATGAATAAAGAAGTGGGAGAGGTTCCACGGACTCCGGTCCGAAGCCTCGTCAGCCGGTTGCCGCCGGCGCACCACGGAGGAGTATTGAATGGCAAAGAAAAAGATTGCGGCGTATATTAAGCTGCAATGCCCCGCGGGAAAGGCCACGCCGGCCCCCCCTGTAGGGCCCGCGTTAGGCCCTCACGGGGTCAGCGCGCCCCAGTTTGTCCAGCAGTTCAATGACCGGACAAAGAGTATGGAGCCGGGACTCATTATCCCGGTGGTGATCACCGTCTATGCGGATAAATCTTTCACCTTTATTCTCAAGACCCCGCCCGCCTCGGTGCTTATCAAAAAGGCAATGGGACTGGAAAAAGGCTCGGCGGAGTCCCACAGAATCAAGGTTGGCAAGATTCCCAGGGCAAAACTTGAGGAAATCGCCAGGACGAAGATGGTGGATCTTACGGCCAACGATATTGACGCCGCAATGAAAATTATTGCCGGGACGGCCCGATCCATGGGTGTTGAGGTGGAACAATGAAACGCGGAAAGAAATACAGCGAAAGCGCCAAAAAGTATGCCCCCGCCAACACCTACGAACTGAATGAGGCGCTGGGGCTGGTCAAAACCATGGCCTATGCCAGGTTTGACGAAACCGTGGATGTTTCGGTCAAGCTCAATATCAAAAAAAACCAGTCCGTGCGGGATACGGTAGTGCTGCCCAACCAGTTCCGGGGCGAGAAAAAGGTGCTGGTGTTCTGCAAACCGGAAAAAGAAAAAGAAGCCCGGGAAGCGGGGGCGGCTTTTATCGGCGCCGACGATCTTATTGAAAAAGTGAAGGGCGGCTGGACCGACTTTGACGTTGCCGTGGCAACCCCGGACATGATGAAGGATGTGGGCAAGCTCGGTATGGTACTGGGCCGCAAGGGCCTTATGCCCAACCCCAAAACCGGTACCGTCACCTTTGATCTCAAAGGCACTCTGGCCGAACTCAAAAAAGGCCGGGTGGAATTCAGGGCCGACAAAACCGGCGTCGTACACCTCGCCGTGGGTAAAATTTCCATGGAGAACGAAAAAGTCGCCGAAAACGTTAAGGCGGTAGTTGCCGAAATTAAACGAAAACGGCCGGCCGACGCCAAGGGCGAGTTCATTCGGACCGTTTCGGTGGCATCCACCATGGGGCCCGGCGTATGGGTCGCTATAAGTGATCAGGAGTAAAATATGGCAATTGTAGCGAAAAAAATTCAGGACAGCAAAATCAGAGCCATCGGGGAACTGAAAGAAGCCCTGGGCGTGTCAAAGGATTTTATATTCACCGATTACCGGGGGCTTACGGTGGAACAGATTAGCGTTTTGCGCAGACAGCTCCGTGCAAAGGAAGTTCACTACAAAGTGGTGAAAAACAACTTTGCCCGCCTCGCGTTTGAGCAGCTTTCCGCGCCGGATGTGTCCTCCTACCTGATAGGCCCCACCGCGGTGGCCATTGCCCCCAAAGATTCAAACGAGGCCGCCAGGATCCTCTTTGATTTCGTTAAAGAAACGCCTGCCCTGAAGGTCAAGGGCGCTTTGGTGGGCGGTACGGTGTATGACACCGTCCAGACCGAGGCGTTCTCCAAACTGCCCGGCAAGCTGGAACTTATTTCGATGCTTATGTCGGTGATGAACGGTTCGGCCCGAAACCTCGCCGCAGCCCTCAACGACATTCCCGCCCGCCTGGTGCGGACGATCAAGGCCGTCGCCGATCAGAAAGGCGGCGCGGCGTAACCGTAAACAAAACCTGTCAGACTTCAGTTCAGTATTGAAGGTTGCTAATCTGTCAGGTTTGAGATACCCGGTAACGGGACGCGCATTGTATGAAGCGCGTAACACATAACAGGAGAAGATAATATGGCAGCCACAAAAGAAGAGATTTTAGAAGCGATTGCGTCCATGACGGTTCTGGAAGTTTCGGAACTGGTCAAAATGACGGAAGAGAAATTCGGCGTTTCCGCAGCCGCCCCTGTGGCGATAGCGGCCGCCGGTGCGGCCCCTGCCGGTGCGGCTGCCGCGCCGGTGGAGGAGCAGACCGAATTTAACGTTATTCTTAAAGCCTTTGACGACACCAAGAAAATTGCGGTCATCAAGGAAGTGCGGGCGCTTACCGGCCTGGGCCTTAAGGAGGCGAAAGACCTCGTTGAAGGCGCTCCCAAGCCGCTCAAGGAAGGCATTCCCAAGGAAGAAGCCGCAAAGATCAAGGAAGCCGTCACCGCAGCGGGCGGTACCGTTGAGATTCAGTAAACGAACGGAGAGTACAGTTTTTTTTCTCATACAGCAGTTAAGGCTCCCAGGAGCCTGTGAGACTTGTGGATTTTTGCGGCCTTTGACCGCAAAAACCCCCGATTTTTGGGCTCCTTTGGGAGTCTGCAAGGTAGAAAATGCACAAAATTGTGCATTTTCTTTATCATTTGGGCTAAAGCCCCGCAGACTCCTACTGCGGCAGTATTATGGCGTGTACCTTTATGCCTTTTTCGGCAACGACCTCGTCTACCATTTCCTTGGTGATCTTTCCGCGTGGGCGGGGATGGGGGGGCGCGTCGCCGATAAGGATCATGATCTTCGATTCCGCCTCCCAGGGGAATCTGACCGCCCCCTCGTAGAGGGCCTCGTACACCGCTTCGGGAATGTCCCTGCCGCCCCGTACCGTGATGGCGTTGAGCCTGCGCTGAAAGGCGTTGAAATCATCGGTAAAAGGAACCGCCTGGTTGAGATACTCCTCGTTGTAATCCTTGTAAAGTACCATCCCTATTTTGAACGACGCAAAGCCGGCGATGATCTCCCGCAGCATGGGGATCAGCTTGAGGCGGACCGCCGCGATATCGTCCCGCATACTGCCGGTGGTGTCCAGACAGAGAACAATATCGACATTTTGGCCCTGTTCTTTGGCAAGCACATCCCGAATCCGGTCCACAAGGTCGGAAGGACCGGTGGAGTATATCAATTCCCCGGTGGCGATGGCGCTAAAGGCTTCCACCGTATCTTTCATAAAGTTACCCTCAGGCGGTCCGGGAAGCGGTTCCTGCGGCCGCACCTGCAGGATGAAAGGGTTATCCTTAAAGGCCCCACGGTAGTCGGCGTAGGGAAGGGCAAAGGCGCGGATATTGAGGTAGGTTCCGTCCAGTACATAGACTTCCCCGTGGCGGCCCCCTTCATAGCCGTAATTGAGGATATAGGGAATATAGATATGGAAAGCTTCTCCCAGTTCAGGATGCTGTTCCGGGCTGGAATCGATAAGAGAATACAGCCGCCTTTCCCGCGCTATGGGCACCCCGTCAAGGATGCGTACCTCGTCGCCGTTGATCGCGTTCCATTCGGCGGCGCGGTAGGCGTAATTTTCAACGCGCAGGCTGGGGTCCCTGGTGGACTCGGTGAGTAACACCGAACTGATTTCCGGCTTCTTCCTGATAAAAAGGTGGAAGCCGCCGTCCACCCGCTGCTCTATCCTGAGATCCCCGCTGTCGATACCCAAATTCTGGGCGGAAAGAGAAGATGCCGCAATGAACAGCATACAGAGGCCAATGCTCACGGGAATTCTATTCATACCTTTAATTATCGGATCAAATGCAGGATATTGCATAGTAAAGCCCCACAGACTCCTGGGAGGGATACCGGATCCGGAGAGGCTATGGGGATATATACGGCATAAATTGATGAATATTCATCGTAGTTAATCCGAATTCCTGTTTACTATTTTTTCCGAAGGAAGCCATTTGCGGAGGCAGAGATTCAAGGAGGCGAATTCTATGGGTTTGGCCAAAAAACCGTTAAACTGATTTTCCAGAAACATGGATTCCGCGCCGTTTATTACATTGGCAGTCAGGGCTATGATCGGGATATCTGTATGACGCCCCTTTAGTCCGCGAATCCTCCGTGTGGTCTCTATCCCGTCCATGCCGGGCATCATATGGTCCATAAAGACAAGGTCGTAAGTATTGTTTTGTACCAATTCCAGGGCATCCTCTCCCCTTTTGGCCAGATCCGCGTCAATGTCAAAACCGCCGAGCATTGCCTGGGTAAGTTCCAGGTTAATCTCAATATCGTCTACAACCAGAACTTTTACGCCGGGAGCGGAGAATTCCACAAGATCCCCGCGGGCAATATCCCCGGCGGCTTCTTCCGCCGGAATGCAGGGAATCGCCACAGAGAAAACGGAGCCGACGCCATAGTCGCTTTTAAGCCAGAGATCGCCCCCCATAAGCCGGCAGAGTTTAAAACAGATGGCAAGTCCCAGACCCGTACCTACCACGTTCCGGTTTTTCCGGGTATCCAACTGCTCAAATGGTTTAAAGAGTTTTCCCGCGTCCTCTTCTCTGATGCCGATGCCCGTATCCTTTATATCAAAACGAAGGAGCCCCGTGGAAGAGGGGCCGAAATTTTCTTCTTTGGATAACCACGCGGAAAATTCAACCTGTCCCCGGGGGGTATATTTCATGGCGTTGGAAAGAAGGTTGGTTAAAACCTGCCGCAACCGGTTTTCATCGCCGTACACAAAACCGGGGAGGCTGTCGTCAATATGAAAATAAAACCCCAGTTTTTTTTCCTGAAACATGAGTTCGAACATGACCCGGAGATTATCCAGAAGGGAACGGAGATTGTAATCGCCGTTGATAATACTCATCTTTCCCGCTTCGATTTTGGAAAAATCCAGAATATCGTTGATGATGGTCAGAAGGGATTGGGCGGATTTCCTGATGTCCGTAAGGTATTTGCTCTGGGTTGCGTCCAGTTCGCTGCGGCTTAAAAGTTCGTTGAGTCCCATGATGGCGTTCATGGGGGTCCTTATTTCATGGGACATTACCGCGAGAAAATCGGATTTGGCGCTATTGGCGGCCTCGGCCTTTTCTTTTTCCCGGAGGAAGTCGGTAAAGTCTATAAAAACCGCCAGTACCCCCGCGGTAATTCCCGCATCGGCTCCCCGTGCGCGGCCGATACTCCGCAATTCGATGGAATAGTACCGCCCCTCTCCCTGACCGCTAAAATCGATCCATAAGCCCAGGTCCATGGTTTTTTTTGAGGAAACCACCCCGGTAACGGCGGCCTTGAACTGTTCCAGGGCGTCCGCCTCAAAGTAGGGGGCAAAGAGTTCGCCATAGGTTTTATTCTTGATGATGTCGAAATTGTGGATTCCGGTAAGGGTTAAAAACATTTTGGTACCCAGAACCAAACGGCCCCCGTCATCCAGAAGCAGGATGATATTCGGGCAGCTTTCCAGGAGCATATCCGTATAGGCTTTCTGTTTCGCGTTGGCCGCGGCCAGCACTGTTCCCAGGGTTTCCTTGGATTCCACCGTCCGGCTGATCTTGTCCAGAAAACTTTTCGTTACCCGGAGTTCCCGGGTCAACTTCGCGTTCTCGATCTTTAGTTGTTTTATTTCTTCTTCTAACAGAACCTTTTCGTCATCGGCGGATGACACAAGCCCCTCCTATACCAGGGTGTCAAGACGCCGGCGTCCGGACGCCAGAGCCGCTAAAACACGCACAAGATAATGGTATTATTATGAAACCGGTTAATCGCGGAATTTTCATTTATTTGGGTGGGGCAAATCTCTCCTCCCGAATAGGCCAGCAAAGACGTTACCTTTCCGGCGATTTCCTTCCGGACAAGATCCATTTCGGCAAAAATATCGCTTCCCAGGGACATGTTGCGGGATATGCAGGAATAACCTATCATTACCGAAGGATGGTCCGTTTCTTCAAGGGCCCGCTTTATAAGCTTCCCGGTTGTAAGGAGTACGTCGTCCTTGTCAAAAACTCCTATATACAGGGTGGAGCCCTGGGGCATGACCCCGGCGCAGATGGCGTGTTTTTGTTCGTTAAGGCCGATAAAAACTTTGGATACCATGGGAGTCCCGTCCCCATAATCCAGCATAAAAGGCAGGGAAGTCATGGCGTAACTGGTCTCGCTGGCTTTGGTAAGCCCCAGATCCTCAAAATATTCCACCACCGGTTTGCCGTTCACCTCTTTAAGGATATGCCCTTCCGAAGAGGTAACAAGCGCAGCCTTGTCGAGAAGTTTATCCTCGGAAATGGAAGCAATGTAAAATTTGGGTTTTATATCACCGTAACAGAGAATAAAAGACATCTTGTCCCGGTAATGTTCCCCCTTATACACCATGTAACACTCCCGGAAATCCGAGGTGTCATCCACCGCCAGAGTACCGAAACAGGGCGCCCCTCCGGAAATCCGTGAGAAGACATCGACATACCCATCCCCGGAATTTTCAATCATAAAGGGGGCAAAGGCGAAGATCAGGGAGGGCCTGACGCCGCCGGACACCGAGCGGTAGCTTTCCTCGATACGTTTTCCCGGTTCGCTTTTCAGGGAATCGGTAATCCCGGTTTTGAAACTGACTTCGTCGCTGGTAAGCACAAGGAGGGTCAGGAACAGGGTTCCCCGGGCGTCATTAACCGCCTGCGCCGATGAAATGGTTCCGGCCACATCAAAAGAAAGGCTTTCACAGATCGCCTTTACCGTACCGGAAAGCACAAATTCATAATGACAGGCAATAATCCCCACGGAATTTTTACGCAGTCCTTCTCCCTTTTCAAGCTGGGCCCTGATTTCCGCCGCCGCCGCCGCAGGATCGTCGATATTTTCTGTAAATGCCGTTAAAGTATGTACCATCCTTATTTACTCCTGATAGCTATAGTATAGCCTAAAATCCCGGCCGTTTCAACGCTACGCTATAATCCGGTCCTGCCGCGCGGGATGAGAAATGCGGAATAGGGGAGATATACAAGAAGCGTAAAGAGACGGTGGCGCCCTGTTGAGCAGCATAAAATTGCTGGTTATTGGAGCGGTTTCATTTTTTTTCCGATGAGCCTCCACGGAGCAGAGCTCCGCGGTATTAAACCAGACTTTCGAATAAAATACCCCAAAAACCGTTCTTCGAGAATAAATCAGCGCTTCCTTAGAGGTTTTTTTTCTCTATTGCTACCTTGCGTACTCCGTAATTCTCGTTTCGCGGATAATCGTTACCTTAATACGGCCCGGATAGCGCAGATCGTTCTCGATCTTTTTGGTGATTTCCTTGGCCAGGCTCCGCGCCTGATCTTCGGTTACGGCATCGTTATTCACGATGATGCGCAGCTCGCGGCCTGCCTGGATTGCGAATGCTTTGTCCACTCCGGTAAAACTGACGGCAATACCTTCCAGCGTTTCAAGACGCTTGATGTAATTGTCCAGGGTTTCGCGGCGGGCGCCGGGGCGGGCGGCTGAAATAGCATCGGCAATTTGGACCAGTACCGCCTCAATGCAAGTCGGCTCAATGTCGTTATGGTGACTGCCCACGGCGTTGACAATCCGGGGATCTTCGCCCATTTTTCGGACCAGGTCCATGCCGACTTCCGCGTGGTTCAGGTCGGAGTCGGACTCCACCCCCTTGCCGATGTCGTGGAGCAGGGCGGCCCGCTTGGTCAGATCGCGGTTGCAGCCGATTTCGGCGGCCAGCATACCGGCAATGTTCGCCACTTCCCGCGAATGGTTGAGTACATTCTGGCCGTAACTGGTACGGAAATAAAGCCGGCCCAGGGCGCGGATGGCGTCCTGCTTGATGTTGTGTATTCCCAGATCGAACAGGACTTTTTCGCCCTCCTCAAAGATCTTCTGGGAGATGTCTTTGCTGACTTTGGTGACGATCTCTTCGATGCGCGCCGGATGAATACGGCCGTCCAGAATGAGATATTCCAGCGAAACCTTGGCGATTTCGCGCCGCACCGGGTCAAAACAGGAAATAACCACCGCTTCCGGCGTATCGTCGATGATGATATCCACGCCGGTGAGCGTTTCCAGGGTACGGATGTTCCGGCCCTCCCGCCCGATAATCCGGCCCTTCATCTCATCGTTAGGCAGGTTCACCGTAGCTACGGTTATGTCGCCGGTCACCTCCGTGGCAAGCCGCTGGATAGTGGCCACCAGGATGCTCCGCGCCTTTTTCTCCCCGGCGAGGTTCGCTTCCTGCTCAATTTTGTTGATCAGCGCCTGGGCGTCATGTTTGGCCTCGTTTTCCAGACTCTGGATAATGAGGGCCTTGGCCTCTTCCGCGCTCAGGCCGGAAATCCGCTCCAGTTCCACCCGGTAGCGCTCTTCTTCTCTGGAAAGCGTGCCCTCCCGATCCTGACAGGCCTTTTCCCTGTCTGCAAGCTGCTGCACGGTCCGCTCAATCTGAGCGGTTTTTTTATCAATAGCCTCTTCTTTTTGTACGACGCGGCGTTCATACCGCTGTAGTTCAGCTCTTCGTTCCCGAGTCTCCCTCTCCTGCTGGTTCCGTTCGCGGATAACTTGTTCTTTTGCCTCAAGAAGTATCTCTTTCTTTTTGGCTTCAGCTTCTTTTATCGCATCCTGTTTTATACGCTCGGCACGCTGCTCCGATGCCGTAAGTTGAAATCTGGCATACAGCCATCTTATAGTCCAGCCTAAGGTTAACCCGGCAAGTGGGAGGATCGCATACAAAATCCACATTTCTCCACCCCTTACCGATTATATTGCAAGTACGGGTCAGAATATAACAAAAATGGCCCGATTGTCAAGGAAAGAATCCGCCGGGGGTGCAATTTTACTCTTACAAGACCCGCATGGCCGTTCCTGACACAGGGCATCGGCGTTTACTTTCACTTTTCAAGGAAATACCAGTTTTGGAAGAATTTTTCACCACTAAGTCGAAGAAATCGAAGAAAAAGGCCAAAAAGGGCTTTGAAGTAAAAACTCATTCGATTTTTTCGGCCTCGCGGTAAAAATTCCGGTTTTTCACCGGTATATAGTCAAAATGATGCGCCGGCCCTGCCGTTGTACCCAAATACCCCTTGATGTTTTCATAAACGTGTTATAATGCTGTCAATCTACTATAATCAATCAGGAGGGTTTATATGAAGATAGTATTGGCTGCGCTTCTGGTAATGACGGCGTTCGGTTCGGCGGCATTCGCCGGCTGCGCCCGGCGGGGCGGCGGCAAGCCCGAAATCGGGGTGGCTATCTACAAATTCGACGACACCTTTATGTCCTACACCCGGAACGCCATCGAACAGAACGCTCAGGGCAAGGCTGTGCTAACTACTGTGGATTCCCGGAACGCCCAGCCCGTCCAGAACGGCCAGGTGGAACAGTTTATCGCCAGGAAGATGAAAGCCATCGCCATCAACCCTGTTGACCGGAGCGCGGCCGGGGCGATCATCGACAAGGCAAAGGCCGGAAACGTGCCGGTCGTGTTCTTTAACCGGGAACCCTTTGCCGGGGACATGGGGAAGTGGGACAAGGTCTACTATGTGGGCGCCAAGGCCGAAGACTCGGGGACGATGCAGGGCGAAATTGTGGCCGAATACTGGAAAGCCAATCCCGCCGCGGACAAGAACGGCGACGGCGTGATCCAGTACATTATGCTCAAGGGCGAACCCGGGCATCAGGACGCGGAACTGCGGACCGAGTTCTCCATTAAAGCGGTAGAGGCCGCGGGGCTTAGGGTCCAGCTTCTGGCCGAAGATACCGCCCTGTGGGACCGCCCCCGCGCCGTGGAAAAAATGGACGCTTTCCGGGCCCGTTTCGGGGATCAGATCGAAGTGGTGTTCTGTAACAATGACGACATGGCCCTGGGGGTCATCGAGTCTCTGCGGAAAGCCGGCTTCTTCTCCGGCGGCAGATACCTGCCCGTAGTCGGCGTTGACGCGACCGCCCCGGCGCTCCAGGCCCTGTCCGAAGGTTCTCTTTTGGGTACGGTCCTGAATGACGCCCGAAACCAGGGCAAGGCTACCTTCGATATTTCCTACGCTTTGGCGACCGGCGCAAGTCCCGCTGACGCGGGCTGGACCATTACCGGCGGCAAGTATGTCTGGGTCCCCTATCAGAAAGTGACCAGGGAAAATTACAGGAATTTCCAGTAAAGTGAATCTGTCCCAAAATTGCGGCCCGCCGGATTTTGGGACGGTTTGTTTTTTTTGGGGGGGGCTGCGCATGAACGGTGAGCCGTATCCGCTTCGTATATTAAGGAAAAAATATCTACGCCATGGGCGGTAACGCCGAAGCCGCCCGCGCTTCCGGTTCGGAATCCCCGCTTTTCGTTTTACACCGGCAGAATGTTCAGGTCTGTTCCCAGGGCCCTGGCGGCCTGTTCGGCGCTTTTTGTGCCGGCGATGATAACCGGACAGACGGCGTTTTGAGACGCGAGCGCTTTGAAGGCGGCGGCAATGTCGCCGCCGGAAAGCGCGATAAGCCGTTGGAGTTTCCTTTTCCGGTAACCGTCCTCAATGCCGGTAAGGAAGCGGAAGAAATCGGTCAGGCCTTTTTCCGCGGCGGTATGGGGCCGGGTTTCCCGCGCGTAGCAGCCGATAATCGCTTTCACCAGGGCGTCATTTTCGGCTGAAGGGGCGGCCTGCTCCCGCGCGCCGTTTTTCAGAACCGACCGAAAAGCGTCCAGGGAACGCAGGGGATTGGGGTCCCGGTAAGTTGCCAGGGAAAAACAGCCCTCAAGGCTGTCGGGATTGGCGAAAGCGCCGTAAGCGCCGCCCTTCATGCGGATATCTTCCCAGAGCGCGCCGGTGGAAAGCTGGTGGGCCAGTACCATTTCGGCGGTCTGGGCGGGAGAGTCAAAAGGCGCGGCCCTGAGGGTCATGGCGGCAAAACCGATTTGCAGCGAAGGCGACGCGAATACCTCGGCCGCGGGAACACTCCCCGCCGCCGTTTCCGGTGCCGCTTTAGCGGCGGAATTGCGGGCTTGAGGCGCTCCGAAGCGCGCGAATTTACCGGCAAGCAAAGCGGCGCCTGACTTGAGAGCGGCGGAGGAACCGGTAAGGTTGGCGATAAGCCCCCCCGAGGCGATTCTGTCCCGCAGGTCTTGCAGTTTCGCGCATATTTCGGCGGTTTCAAGCGCGGCGAGGCGGTGTACAAATTCAAGCTGGGTAAGGCCGCTCCATATTTCTTCAATCTGCCTGGAGCGGGAAGAAAAACGGCCCGATCTGCCGGCGGCGAAACTGTGGCCCGAAGGGGCAAGGCCGGAATCAAATTCGTTTTTCATCTCCAGTACCAGGTCCCTGACGCGGCGCTGATCGGAAAAATCCGCATCGCTTATCAGGCGCATGGCCAGATCCAGGGAAGGCCCTGTTTTTTCATCCAGGCATTTCAGGCGGTAGACGATCCAATCCCGGCCGCCAGGATCGAATGCGCCCGAAGGGGTTTTAATGAAATTACCGATCCCGGAGGGGACTGCGGAAGAAGTATGCGGCATGGCGTTAAAACCGCCGGCGGTACGGGCCAGCAGGCTTGAAACTTCGCCGTAGTCCATGCCGGGAAGCCCCACGGAAACCGCCGCACGGGAGAAAAGGCAAATCCAGGGATAGTCCTCCGGCGTGAGTAGGTCCAGGGGAAAGGCAAGGTCGGCGTAGGTAATGCCGTTGGTGTAAAGCTCATGGCAGAGGGCTGGCACTCCCCGGAGGTCCTCAAGGCGGCGGGGAACCGTTTCCGGCTCGGCGGAAAGGTCCTTGCGTGAAAGATGGGGAATGGCGGCAAGCGCTTCGGGGCTGTCGCCTTCACTCTGTATCTTTTCCAGTTCCGCGGATTTTGCGGCGATTTTACGGCGTTCTTCTTCGCTCATGCCCAGCGCGGTTTTCGCCAGGGTTTCCGCAAGCCGCGCTTCCTGCTTTGGCAGAAAATCATCCCGGGGTTCCAAAACCACCAGCATCCGGTGGGGATTGTCAAGAAAATATTTTTGAATAAGGGATTCAAAATAGCGGCGGCCCGCCGCGGTGTCTTCGGCAAGGCGGCGTTTGATTTTTTCCATGCCGGGCGCGAAGAGAAGACTCTCCCAGGGCTTGCTGCCGTGGAGCCAGCCCCGCAGCGAGCGGCGCATCCACACCAGGGAGAAAGGCCCGCCCGAGCGGCGGATTTCCCGATGGGCGAATTCCATGGACAGCAGCGCCGCCTCTATTTCTTCCCGGGGGATACCCGCGCTTACCAGCCGCCGCAGTTCGCCGAGAATCAAATCCTCCACCTGTTTTCCCGCTTCTTCCGCCGCCCCGTTCACGCCCCGCAGTCCTGCCACAAACAGGGTTTCCCGGATTTCGGCTTCCATGCCGGAAACCGGAGAAAGGTCTTCTCCAAGGCCGGACTCTATGAGGGCGCGGGTCAGCGGGGAACCGTCGTGGCCGAGGAGAATTTCGGTTAAGGCCGTTAGGGCGATGTTTTCATCAATATCGGTAACATCGGAGCAGAGCCAGGAAAGAAATACCGTCAATTTCTTCTCCCCTCCGGCAGGACAGGGAATACGGAGTTTTTTCGGCTCGTTCCAGCGTCCGGTTTTTGCAATCGGCGGCGAGGCCGCGCCGGAATCAAGCTGAGAAAAAAATTCCCTATTGAGGAAAACGAGCTGTTTCTCCGTGGGGATATTACCCGCAAGGAAAACCCGGCAGTTCGCCGGCGAATAACGGCGGCGGTGGAATTCCCTTAAATCCTCCCAGCTTAAATCGGGAATGTGTTCAGGATCGCCGCCTGATTCAAAAGCGTAGGGAGTGCCGGGCATGACCGCCTTGACCGACCACAGAGCGGCGTAGGCATCCAATGAAGAGTAAGCGCCTTTCATCTCGTTGTAAACCACGCCGGTGATGGAGAGCCTATCCGCGCTTGCGGCCCCGCCTTCCTCATCCGCCTTCACAAACTCAAACCGGTGCCCCTCCTGCATAAAGGTCCACTCGGAGAGCCGTGGCCGAAAGACCGCGTCTCCGTATACAGACATAAGGTTGAAGTAGTCATGCTCATTGACGGAGCTGGCGGGGTAAAGCGTCTTGTCGGGAAAAGTCCAGGCGTTGAGAAAAGTTTGCAGGCTCCCCTGGGCAAGGACCAGAAAGGCGTCTTTAAGCGGATAACGCTCGGAGCCGCAGAGGACTGAATGTTCAAGAATGTGGGCCGCGCCGGTATCGTCTTCCGGGGAAGTGGCAAATGCGAACGCGAAAAGATTTTCACTGTCGTCGTTGAAAATGTGAAAAACCTCGGCGCCGCTTTTCTCATGCCTGGCCCAGATACCCGCGGCCTGCAATTCGGGAAGATCAACAAGATCAAGAATGACGAAACCGCTGTCAAGGACCTGCCCTTTCCTCAGATTCGTCCGCCCGGCCGTCGTACCGTTACGCTCAACTACATCACTCATACAAACACATCCTCATCGCTTGCAAGCATTATTTTTCCTTCCTCACGGGCAAGCCTGAACCAGGCAAGAAATTCCCCGGCGGCGGCGTTACAGTCGCGGATCGGTACCGCGCCCAGAATTTCCCCTTCCCCGCGGATCAGTTCCCTGCGCCCGGCGGAGACGCAGGCGAGTATCTTCGCGCTGAATTCGGCGCTCCTGCCCTTCAATAGAATCGCTATTTCCCTGTCGGACATGGTTTTGAGTTTTTCCTGCAGGGGCCGGTCAAAGGCCAGTACCACATCATCCAGGGTATAGAGCCTGTCCTTTAGATCCTTTCCGATGCCGGGGCTGCTTGTTTCCAGTTCGCTGATGATCCGGCCGCCGAATGAATAATCCGCCTGTTTGAGAATCGCCGCAAGTGTCTTCATGCCGTCTATCTCGATATCTTTCACGCCGCCTCCGCCGATATGCCGGGCCTTCTCCTTCAGCGCCGAGGCGATTCGCTCAAGAACCTCCGGCGCGACTTCCCCCTGGCGGGCAATGCGCCTGAGAATTTCGGCTTTATGCGCGGGGGGAAATTTACCCAGGGTTCCGGCGGACAGTTTCGGGGGAAGCCGCGAGAGGATCAGCGCCGCCGCGGAGGGACTGTCCTCTTTTAACAACAGGGCGATCTGCTCCGGCGCGAATTCTTCCAGAAAGCTGAATACATTTTCTTTGGAAACCGGAACAGCTTTATTGAGCATGACCTCGCCCTTGTCAGGCCCCAGCGCGGCGTAAAGTATGCGGCGGGCGGCCTCGACGCCGCCTGAAGAAGAACCCGAATAGACATAAGGCCTGGAGAGCAGGGAACGGAATTCCGCAAGTATCTCCTCCCCCTCTTCGGCGCCGATCCCCCGGATGGAGGCGATTTCCCCGGAAATCGCCTCAACCTGCCCAGGATCAAGTTCCGCGAGTATACCGGCCGCCCGGTCCCCGCCGATAAGAATGAGAAACTTGGCGACCCGCCGGTACTTTGTATCTTTGCCTCTTCCGGCCGTGGGCGGTACAGCCGCCGGAGCGGAAACATGAGGCGCGCGCCGGGCCGGCTTTGCCGTTTTTAACAATCCGTCAGGCTCGCCCGTTTTGGTATTTTGGCTCATGGTTTGCCGGTAGGACTCAACGCCCCGCTGTAGTATGTTTCCCATTTTTATAACTGTAGCAGAAAAATGTACTACCAGCCCAGTACCCGCCGGGGCATCGGTCAGCATATACTCCTTGTGCCGATCTTCGTATATATGAAAACTTGTATGAAATTCTTCCAGCGGTATATACCCGAAATCCAGGAGTTTATACAAATTACCGCCGGCAGCAGGCTGTAATCCTGACCTGACTTAATACCCTTGATATAGTGTCACGCCCAATAGTCCAAACTCCGCCGTTCTATGTTGTACTCGTTGTGAAGCTGGACCTCGATATCGACCATCGTATCGTCCGCCAGCTTCGCCAGGACATCCAGTTTTCCGGCTTTTCCGCCAACTGTTTCCGCCGGTAAATTCGTGTCTTCAAGAATTTCTACCGATCCGATACGATCCTTCCCCGTCCGTCTGAGGACGGCGTTTAGAAAGGCGGTCAGTTGTACTTCATCCCCCTTTTCGCCCATTGCCTTCTGAAAAGCGAAATCATTAAGGGGGTTCAGCCGT
>JAIROT010000250.1 GCA_031257385.1 Treponema sp. | reverse complement strand
AAACGCCAGTATAGCTCCAGGTCCCTCGTAGTATCTCGCACATAGAAGTATCTTGTCCGGCCGGTATAAGATTGTTTCCATGTGCCGGATGATTTCTTCTCCCATGCCTTTTTCAATTCTAAACATCCTGTTTCTCCTTCTCAATCCGCCGGTTCAAATACCAGGCGGCTTTTTTCAGGTCCTCTACGAGGTTCCCCTTGCGGCTAGCGCGGGCTATGTACTTCCCCACCTGCCAGAGCAGCGGGTCTGCGGGGAACCAGTCCTCAAGCACGTTGATTACCTCATATTTCCCGAAAGTGTAATGCCCTGGACGGTTTACCGGATCATGTTTCCGGGGCTGTTTCGTTTCGCTCAATTCTCCGCCCTTCCGAATAACGGCCCATCAGTTACGCCGCTGTATCCTGCTTTCCGCAACGCTTGGTCAATATCCTTGTAAGACCCCGCTATTATCGCCAGGCCTCCCAGGGCCGCGATGTCGGCCAGAAAATCCCGCTGCTCCGGGGAGAGCCGACCACGCTCAGACTTACACTCTATAGCCAGGAACCGGCCTCCGGGGAGAAGCCCTAAAATATCACTGCTCCCTTTAAGCCCGAAGGACATAAACTTTCCCGACCGTATCTGAACCGTCCCGGACGGGTTTGACCAGGCTTTGATCTGCCGGAGCTTCAGGTACTTTATGACCTCGGCTTTGACCCGGTTTTCAGGGGTGTTGGATTTACTCACGGCGGCGCCTATTATTTTTGAGATAAGAGTTACCAGGCAGCAGGAAGAGAGAGATGATCCCTCTTAAATTCTTCCAGGCAGGGGGTAGCGTTAAGCGAACCCCTGCCGTTGTTATATTCCTGTTGGAATATGTTAGAAGAGGCCGGTTTTTCGTAAACAAACCCGCACAAACTACCCTATTCCCGGTCATGGCCCGGCCCTCCGTTCCTGCTGACCTGCAAGATCAGGGTATTATTATGGGCCTTCAGATGGTGCTTCAGGGCCTCCACCATGAACAGCGCCGTCCCTTCCCGGTACCCGTGGTTCACGGCATAGGCCCGGTCAAACTGGTCTACCTCAAGGCTGGTAATCTCAAAATCAAGCTCGTCCCGGTACTCGTGGGTAAGTTTCGCCAGGGCTATCAGGGCATTGAACAGGCTCCCTATAAATTCAGTGCGGATGTATTCCCCTTTCTGTAAATAGCTGGGCGCGACATGGGAGAGCATATCGATCACGTTGACGGTTTTCGTTTTCCCTTTGCCGTTGTCATGCAGGGCCAGGTACTCCCATACCTTCATCACGTTCAGGGCAGTCATGTCGTTCTCCGGTTCCGCCCCGGATTCGGCTATGCCGTCAAACCGCGCCTTGTTTTCAATCATGCCGGCTACGCTTTTTCTGATTTTCGCGTACCATGCCGCGGGCTGCTTGATGAACCCGTCCCTATAACCGTTGAAATGACCCGCGAAAAGCGGCTTGTAACACTCCAGAATTACGCCGGAAATAACGTAATCGGCAAGCTCCGTGTTTTTCAGGCGCTTTAATTCTTCTCCGTCAATTTTTCTTTCATCCGCGATCAGTATGATTCTGAACGGCTGCGTAAACGCCATGCGGCCGTTCCCGGTCGGCATCCAGTACGGGCGGTTTTCCAGTATAAGCCGTTTCAGTTCCACAAGAAATAAATGCTTTTGTTTCTTGTGCTTCCCTATGCCGTAATGTTGAAACAATTCCCATGTTATAGGATCGGCTTCGGTCCCTAACTGATAGTAATGGTCATACTCCTTCACCAAGTGGGGGAACGTTTCACATATACTGCTTGCTATGCTAAAGATATACGGAAAGGCCCCGGCAAGCTCCGTTGTTTTGCGGCTTATTTCCGCTTTCGCCATTTCCTCACTACTCAAGCCAGCCTGTCTCATAATCCGGGGGGAATTTATAAGGGCCTTTACGCTTGTCTTTGTAATGAACTGTGATTTTTTTGTTTTCACAATAATTCCCCCTGCTGCTTCATGGCTGACGTTGCCGCGCCGAATGTTTTATTTTCTTCCGGCTTTGCCTCAGGCGCTTCCTCTTTCTTCTTCCGGCGCGGCCGGTACGGTGTTTCTTCCGGGGCTTTGATTTTTTCTTTTACGGCCATGTAGGAGTACGCGCCGTCGAAGTCAAGGCGGTAGGCGTTATCCTCGATCATTTCCTCACGGCCCGCGAACATTTTTATGTAGCGGTTCCCCTTCCCGGCCAGGCGCCCGATGCCCAGGATATTATGCGCGTCCTGCTCCAGGTCCCCGCTTTTCCGGAATGAGGTAGTCTCGATGATCTCATTCCCTTGACCGTCCCTGGTAACGGTGTGGTTGAACTGCGCCCCGGAAATTATGATCGCGTTTGTCCTTACCGCCGTGTTCAAAACACCGCCCGATATTTTTTTTACCCTGGTGTAATCGTCCCTGCTGTTTTCATCCGCTGAGGGCATCCGTTGGATATAGTCGATGAGTACCAGCGATCTGGGGCCGCCGTAATGTTCTATGGCTCCGGCGATATCCTGGAAACCGGCCCCGCGCCCGTCATAAATTAAGAGCGTTTTTCCGTATGCTTGTTTTACAATGCCTTGGGCTTTGCTGACCGCCGCCTTGAATGCATCCTCCCCGCCGTATTGCGGCAGGGGCTTCCTATGCAGCAAGGCGTAGTAGTCTTTCTGCGGCGTTTGCCCTGTTTGCTCCTTGCGGTCGAAACTCCCCCGGCTCCGGAGTTCTCTCTGTTTATCCGGCGTTTCCCCGGTTATGGCAAAGGCGGCGCATAACACCAGCTTTGTCAATAATTGCCGGCGGCTCATCTCCAGGGTGATAAAAAACGTTTTGCGTCCGGAGAAAAACGCCTCCCTCGAAAGGTTGATCATCGCCGTTGTTTTCCCCGCCTTGGCCCGCGCCCCGATGTACGAGACGGTCCCCGGGGGGAAAGCCAGGCCGTCAAACAGCGCCGGCCGGAAATCTTTTTCAGGATCGTATTCCGTGCATTCCCTGATGTACTCATCCCATGAACCGATACGGTCTTTCTTTCCGGCCATCCGCAAGGACGAGTAGGCCCGACCTATACCTTCGACAAGTTCCTGCTGTTTCTCCGGGTCTGTCTCGGCGGCTAACGCCCCGGACTTTTCCGCCAGGCTTGCGGCTGTTTCTTTCAAGGCGGCTTCCTGCCGGGCCGTGCCCTGGGCCTTGATAAGATCGGCCAGCTCCGCCGCCGTGTCAATTCCCATGCCGGCGGCATAGGCCAGAATAACCGGTATGATTTCCGTAATATCCCCGGTCGCCGCCGCGGCGTTCCGTATATCCTGGGCGGTGGGGTTTCCCTTGCCCCGGAGCTGCTCATAAAACTGTTTCAGCTTTTCGGGATTGTTCACAGGCGGCCCTCGTTATCCCGGAACACGGACAAGACCGTATTTTCAGTGTCAGTATCGTTTCCGAAAATATCAGGGCGGGATTTAACATAAGCCAGAGCGTCAGCCCCGGAGTATTTACAGCGGTAAGCCTTCCCTGCAAAGACTACCTGCCGATCATGATGCCCGGCATTGGCGGCTGTCGCTTCCTGTGCCAGATTGTCTAACGTATTCCGTGGTTGTGTAAACCGCATAGGGCGATCCGCTGCAGCCCGTGTCCGGGGCTTTGAACGTTCTGCCTTCGCCTGCTCTTTTTTCCGCTTCGCCTCTTCGATGACATCAATGATCAATCCGTACAGCGGCGGGGCTTTGTCCAGTTCCCCATGAAGAACATACTCGCCGCTTTCCCTATGGCTCCCCGGAGCGGTGATCTGCCATTCCTTGATCTTCAATACCCGGTGCCAGCTCCCGGAGTTTTACTTCCGGCCCGGCATATTTGAAATACAGATGAACGCCGCCGTTTGGTGTTTGCGCATAACAGGGAAACGAACCGCCGGCAATGTCCGTGAGTTCTTCCGGCAGGGTTTCCCGGGGAAACAGGCGGTAGAATGTTTCAAGGCCGTCTACCTTCCCCGGATGCCGGTCAATGTCTATGACAAGGAACCGGCCCCGGACAAATCCCTTGAACCGGCGCGCGCCCTGCTCCCATGCGGCTTTGACCACCTGGATGTCGGTAGTGTACGCGGACGGATCGTTGTCTTTGCTTTTCGCAAAGAACTCTTTGATCCCGATCCCCACGGCCAGCGTTTTTCTTATCGCCGCCGATCCCCGGTAAACCGGTTTTTCCGGGGCCGGGTATTTCCGGCGTATGACTTCCCGCAAGGCGCGGGCCTCCGCATCGGCGCGGTTCAGGTCGGCGTCATATTCCAGTATCCCGGCCCGTTCCGTGAACCGTTCCCGGTCCTCCGGGGCCAGGACCTCGGTGATCAGGCGCTGCGGGTCTGGGGCTGTCGGTTTTCCCCGCATCCAGTGGTTCCCGGCCAGGATCGCTTTTATCTCCCCCTGGGCAAAATACAGGGCCGTTTCCCTGGTATGGCCTCCGGCTTGGTACCGGGCAACAAGAAGCCGCTCATAGTCGGACCATGTAAAATCGTTGTTATTCATCACGGCCCCAGATATTCTTTTTGGCTTTCCGTAACCGTGTGCGTTATGTCTACGATCCGCCCGTCATGAACCCGCAACGTTACCGCCGCCGTGCCGTACCGTATACCGGCCGCATTTGTCGCCAAGCGTTCTACGATAGCGGCTAGCCGGTCATTGCCCCGGACTTTTTCAGATAATGGTTTCTCCATGGGCTCGCCTTATGCGCTTTTCCCGGTCCGGGGCTTCGCATTTCGCTCAAGCCAGGTTTCAATATCTGCCGGGCGGTAAAACACCCTGCCCCGAACATTCACGCGGGGAAGATCGGTCAAGCGGTCAAGCGTAGTCGTACAGACTCCGATGTAAACGGCTGCGGCCTTGCGGGTCAATACTGCGGGGGTTGTTTGATTGGTCATAATTATCACTCCTATGCCGTTATTGTTTTGTTTCGTTCACGGTATAAGGCAATAATATTTAATAATCGGGATTATGTAAGTTTAAAAAATTTAGTTCTTGTTCGGATAAATACCACATATTCGCTTATTTCTGATAATCGTACCTGAACCAATATAGAAAAAATTTGCTAAATCTTTATAGTACAATGAAATACAATAAAATTTTTATGGATTCAGATAATTTTTTTTAAACAGAGGTATTAATAATTTCAGCAATTTTCTTTAGCGCCGAATCTATACTGAGTGGATCGTCATCGTTACAAGATTCTACAATGCCCTTAATTTTACCAAAA
Source organism: Treponema sp. (assembly GCA_031257385.1). GTDB lineage: Bacteria > Spirochaetota > Spirochaetia > Treponematales > Breznakiellaceae > WQXQ01. The sequence continues at coordinate 1,335 of JAIROT010000250.1, read as the reverse complement.
GAAGCCGCGTGTTTTATCGACTCCCTGTATGGTTCAATGATTGATTTAATTTCCGCAAAGTCTTTTGATTCTTTTTTTGCGTAATTTCCGTTTGAATTCGCAAGATGGCTTAATGAACCGCGTTTTATTGCTTGTCCGTCCACTACAAAAACACTTTCTATAGGTTCCCAGAATCCACCCTGAACTTTGATAATGGTATATGTGTCTCCTAACCACTTAAAATATTCGGCAAGGCTTGTTTTACTTTTTGTCCATAAAAATCTGTCAGAATAGATGATCCTGTGTACAATTCCGGCTTTTTTTAAAGCCGAATAATCGGACATGAACGGTTTAAAAAAATAAAAACATCTATGAATATTCCCGTTGTATTGTATTTCCTCACCGCAAAGCTGCATAATAAATCGCTCCCTCCCCGATTAGTGCCCCGAACGTCTCCCGTTGCGCCGCCTGAATCCGCTCCCGGTCCCCGTCAAGAACATGGTCTGAATAGCAATCCAGCATGAGCAACGTTTTATGGCCAGTCTGTCTCTGTAAAAGTTTTTCATCTATCCGGGGCCTCATGTAGCTTGTGAAAAAATGCCGCCAGGCGTGAAAGGTATACGCCTTCGCCGTGTCTTCTGAAAATCCGGTTTTTTGTAATACGCCCCTTAATCCCTCTAAAAACAGTTCGCCTTTCATTGGCCGGTCAGCTTTGCGATCACTCCAAAAAATAAATGATTCCGGGTTTATCCCGTAAGGATTTGCCTTTGCCAGTTCAATCAGTTCTTGCAATAAATCAGGAAAGGGTAATTCTACAGTGCGGCAATCGTTGTTTTTTGTTCCCTTCAATCCGTCTATTCTGTTCCATCCATGCCGGACATATAGGCAATTCACCCCTATGTCTTGAACCTGCAACGCCTGAATTTCCCCCGCCCTCATGCCGGTTACCGCCGCTACCTCATTGGCAAGCTTCGCCCTTTTGTCCTTCCATTCCGCCCGGAATATCGCCGTTACGGCCGTAGGGGTTAATATCTGCCGCTCTGCAGGGGTTCCGGCAAAAAGCATGATTCCCCGGGTGGGGTCTGTTTCTATCTTTCCTTTTCCAAAGGCCCACCGCAGGGCTTTTGTCCCCGCCTTTATGACAATATTTTTACGAGCCGCCGATACAGGCTTATCCCCCATGTAGTTTATAAAATCGTCTACATCGGTTTTGGTTATGTCCCCTAAGAACCGGCCTTTGAAAAAAGGTTCCCAGTATTGCTTAACGGCATTACCCTGCCGGCTACAGTGGTATTTATGTATACCGTGATTTTTTCGCCGCTTTTCTTTAACGTATGCCGATGTATCCCAATCCCA
>JAIROT010000212.1 GCA_031257385.1 Treponema sp. | reverse complement strand
CCCACGTAATTGTTTATATAGCAAAGAATTAGCAACACTAACCAGCGTTTTAGTTTCTCAAAACAAGCCGGGTCCCGCAGAGGATCTCCGGCTTTTTTATTCGCAAATAGATTTAGTATCCCACTCGGCGGCGGGGTTGGTTAATAATTTTCCATCCTCTTTGCGGAGGAGATCCGGCGAATAGCCGGGACAGCAACCGGGTTTAAACACGCGATGCTGTTCCGGCGCACGCGGTGTTTGGCTCAAGGTATTCATGCAAAAAATGCGGGCGCAAGAGGCGCGGCCACCGTAGGGGAAAATTTGCCCTGACGATTTCGCCCTTGGCCCGGGAGGAAACGCGCCTATGCTTTTAGATACATTTAAGAGAACTGTTATTAACCAACTCATTGCCGCCGATGATGGCCGTGTAGTGCAGGATCCGCTGGAGCCCTATTTCCGGGCATTTACCGGCGCGTTTAAGCCGGATATGCCCTTTACGTTCTACTTTGAAGCGAAGAACAAACCCCTCATGCTCGTCTACGACGCGACTCCCATAGCGGCCCGCTCCAGCCATGCCGCGTTTGTCAAGCGCTGTGAGAAGATAAAAGAAAAGCTCCTTCCCATCGCCGATTTTGTCCAGGAGCTTGCCAACTCCGGCTATGCGAAGGAAATTCCCCTGGACTTTAAGGACCGCCCCGCTTTGCCGCAGGATTACGAAAACTATTGGCGCAAGTACCGTCACTTTTACATGGACGTAATAAACGGCTTGAGCTACCTGTGCTTTACCAAGCTGGTTCCCACGCAAAAATTGTACGATGTGTGGATCAAGTTTAATCCGAAGGCGCTGGCGGGGTAGGAATTGCCCTCTTCCCTTTTTCGACATCTTAAAAAGTGAGAAATACCGTCATGAAAGCAGTGTTTATGGGTCTGGGCTATATCGGTCTTCCCACCGCGGCGGTTGCCGCAAGTAAAGGTATTGCCGTTACCGGCGTGGACGTAAACCCCGAGGTGGTAGATACCGTCAATCAGGGAAAGATACATATTATAGAACCGAATTTGGATAAATTGGTAAGGGATGTAGTGGAAAAAGGCTGCCTGAAAGCGGCGCTGCAGCCGGAAAGGGCCGACGCTTTTTTTATTGTGGTCCCCACCCCCTTTAAGCAGAACCACCGGGCCGATATATCCTATGTGATGTCCGCAACCCGTATGGTGATTCCATTCCTGCGGGAAGGAAATCTCTTTGTGCTAGAATCGACCTCCCCGGTGCTGACCACTGAAAAAATGGCGGATCTGATCTTCAAGGAACGCCCGGAATTGAAAGATAAAATCTATGTCGCCTATTGCCCTGAACGGGTGCTGCCGGGGAATGTGTTGTACGAACTGGAACATAATGACCGGGTTATCGGCGGGCTCAACCCGGAATCCGCCGACAGGGCGGCCGAATTCTACCGGCAGTTCGTAAGCGGCACGCTCCATAAGACCAACGCCCGGACCGCGGAAATGTGCAAGCTGACGGAAAATTCATCCCGTGACGTGCAGATAGCCTTTGCCAATGAACTTTCTATGATTTGCGAGAAATCCGGCATCGATGTATGGGAACTGATTGAGCTGGCAAATAAGCATCCCAGGGTGAACATCCTCCAGCCCGGATGCGGAGTCGGGGGACACTGTATAGCGGTGGACCCCTGGTTTATCGTGTCCGACTTCCCGGAACAGGCGCATATTATCAAGCGGGCGCGGGAAACAAACGATTACAAAGCCGACTGGTGCGCTAACCGGGTTCTTGAAGCGTGCGAGCAGTTTATCCATACAACAGACAGGGAGCCGGTTATCGCCTGTATGGGTCTGGCCTTTAAGCCCGATATTGATGATCTGCGGGAATCCCCGGCGAAGTATATCGCCTCCAGGATTATATCGGAAGCGCAGGCGGACGTGCTTCTGGCGGAGCCTAATATCAAAACACACAAAACATTCAAACTGGCGCAGTATCAAGACGCCTATAAAAGCTCCGACATTATTGTGTGGCTGGTACGGCATAAGGAATTTCTGAATATGCCTGCTGCCATTGGAAAGATTGAACTGGATTTCTGCGGAGTACGGAAATAAACGAATGAAAATACTGATCGTATTCGGAACCAGGCCGGAAGCCATAAAAATGGCCCCGGTGGTGAAAGCCTTTCAGAAACGCCCTGATAAATTTGACACAAAGGTTTGTGTCACCGGACAGCACCGGCTGATGCTGGATCAGGTACTGGAGGTTTTTGACATCAAGCCCGATTACGATCTCAATATCATGGCGCCGAATCAGGATTTATACGATATTACCGCAAAGGTTCTGCTGGGGATGCGGGATGTGTTAAGGGAAGCAAAACCCGATATTGTGTTTGTTCACGGGGATACGACGACTTCCCTGGCGGCGGGTCTTGCGGCGTTTTATCAGCATATACAAGTAGCGCACGTGGAGGCGGGATTGAGGACCTACAACCTTGATGCCCCCTGGCCCGAGGAAATGAACCGGCAGTTAACGGACCGGCTTTGCGATTATTGTTTTGCGCCGACAGAGACGGCAAAAAACAATCTGCTGCAGGAAAAGATAGGCGCCAAGATTCCGGTTACCGGCAATACGGTCATAGACGCTTTGTTGACGGCGGTTGATATAATCAGGACCAAGCCTGGATTGGAACGGAAAATAACAGGCGAACTTGCGGAAAAAGGATACAAACCGACGGCGGGCAAACGATACATTCTGGTAACAGGACACCGCCGGGAGAATTTTGGCGAAGGTTTTTTAAATATCTGCAGGGCCTTGAAAGAAATAGCCCTGGAGCATCCTGATGTGGATATTGTGTATCCGGTGCATTTGAACCCGAATGTGCAAAAGCCGGTGTACGGGCTTTTGGCGGAGGTTGGCAATATATATCTGACGGCTCCGCTGGATTACCTGCCCTTTGTATATATGATGCAGCATTGCTGTCTGATATTGACCGACAGCGGCGGTGTACAGGAAGAAGCTCCTTCGCTGGGGAAGCCGGTGTTGGTGATGCGGAACACCACAGAGCGCCCTGAGGCGGTGGACGCGGGCACGGTGCGGCTGGTGGGAACGGACAGCGCGGCGATTGTGC
>JAIROT010000152.1 GCA_031257385.1 Treponema sp. | reverse complement strand
TAACGCTCACCTGGACGAACCCGGCCAATAGCGCCTTTGACCATATAGAGATAACGATTAATCCGGGGGGAACAACCCGGAAGGTAAAGAAGGGAGAGGGGGAGCAAAGCTACACCTGGGCCGGCCTCTCCAGCGGTACGGAGTATACTTTTACCGTCAAAACCTTCGACAAGGACGGCAATATAACGGTCACGGAAGTAAAAGTCAGACTGGAGGAGGACAAGACGCCTCCGGGGCCGGTTACGAATCTCGCCGCGGTTGACGGAGGCTTCGGTTCGGTGGAGCTTAACTGGAAGAACCCCTCTGACGCGGACTTGCAGTATGTGGAGATCACCTGCGAGCCTTCCTCCGGGAAGGCGCGGACAGTGAACGCCGCTCCCTTGGCAAACGGAACCTACACCTGGGCCGGGCTTGCCGGGGGGCTAACCTATACCTTTACCCTTAAAGCCGTAGACCACAGCGGCAACCGGAGCGCTGAAGCAAGCGCCTCCGGCACGCCCCTGGACTTAACGCCCCCGGCGGCGGTTACGAACCTGAAGGCGGCGCCCGGAGACGGCTATGTCGTCCTCACCTGGACGGACCCGGGGGACGCGGATTTGGATTATATCCAGATCGAGTGTAACGAGATTGCGGGCCCGGCCAAGATTGTAAGCAAGGGAGTCCAGGGCTATACCTGGGACACCGGCGAATATTGGTACGAACCCTTTACCAACTACACGGCCTATACCTTTACCGTTGCCACCCGCGATCTCACCGGCAATCTGGGCCCGGCCGCAACCGTCGGCCCGGTTATCCCTCCCGGCACCCTGGCCCAGCGCATCGCCGCCGCCGCTTCCGGGGACACCATCTACCTGTACGCAGACGAGGCCATTCCGGCGGCCATCGGCATCGGCAAAACCATCATACTGATAGGCGACAGCGCGGAACGCACCCTCAGCATCGACGGCTATTCCGGCTCGATGTTCAACGTAACGGCGGGAGGGAGCCTTACCCTGGACGACAAGGTTACCCTCAAGGGCAAAAGCGGCAACAATGCTGCGGTGGTCAATGTAAACGGAGGCAGCTTCGTCATAAAGGATGGCTCACAGATAAGCGGCAACAACGCTGCTACCGGCGGCGGCGTATATGTCGCTTCCGGCACGTTCACCATGGAGGGCGGAACCATCAGCGGCAACAACGCTGTTGCCGGCGGCGGCGTGTACGTGGGCGGCGGCACGTTCAGCATGACCGGCGGGGAAATAAAGGCCAACAAAGCCACCAACGTCCCATCGGGATGGGGCGGGGGCGTAGCCATAACAAACACTGGAAATGCGGCCTTTTCCAAGACCGGCGGCACGATTTACGGAAATAACGGGAATGAAAACCGCAATAAGGCGGGAAATGTAGGCCAGGCGGTCCGTGTATATTCAACCGTATCCCGTGATACAACGGCGGGGCCGGAGATTAACTTGTTCTACAATGGCACGACCGCGTCAGGCGACTGGTAAATTAAGATAACGCGGGGTGAGGGACACCTTTTATGGAAGCATTGTTAGCCGCGAACCGAAGATTCAACATCGTGCTACGGCCCGGCCTGACCAGCCCTCTGTGGAACCAGTGAGGAATGAAGCGAATGAACAATGAAGAGTGGAAGAGGGCGCATTGCTATCCAGGCGCGCTTGCCATTCTTCATGCTTCATTATTCATTTTTCATTAGATCAGCGCGTTGCGCCGCTGTTCGATTAAACCGCTGCTTACGCGGCTAAAAAAGAAGTTAATCATGGCGTTAGACTTTAAGACCAAGGACATCCTGCGCAAGGCGGACGTGTACAACATCGAAACCGACCCCAAAGTCATAGAAGAGGGCCTGACCGCCGCCTTCGAACTCATGCTCTACCTCACCGCCGACGGCTTCAAAATCAAAACGCCGCTCTTTAACCTGCGCATGCGCCTGCCCGGCGAATACGACGGCGGTGAAACCTGCCTGCCCGAAGGAAGCCACCCGGAGGTGTGGCTCCAGGCCACTTCCGGCTTCCGGGAGTACATCCGCGAAAAGGTGCAGGTAATGGCGTATGGATGATGACGACAATGAGCCTCCGCGGAGCAGAGCTCCGCGGTATCCTTAGCGATGCATTAGATCGAACGGAGGCTCGTTCGAGAGGAAGTTTATAATACCGTCTGGTTTAATACCAAATTTTTGTAATCGTTGTTTTATTCAGCCGGAGCAGAGCTCCGGGGTATAAACCAGACTTTCGAATAAACTCGACATTCGGCCTGATACTCCGAGGCTTGCCTTGTCGAAATACACGAATATTGATCTTGCGTTATAAAGGAAAGGTAGCATATAATAGACGTTAGCGGTGTAAAGAACCGAATGAGCCTCCGCGCGGCAGAGTAGCTGCTTGCGCAGCATCAAGGGCGGGGTATTAAACCAGACTTTCGAATGAACTACCCCGCCGCAGAGCGGCGGGGTATCAGGTTTTTCTGCGAAAAACCTGTCGTTCGATAGGAAATTTATTATACTGGGGGTCTGCTACCCCGCCATTATTGGTGGAGGAATTAAACCGCCCCAGAGGGGCGGGGTATTAGACCCCCCTCGAATAAAACAGAAAGGCGCAGGGCTGGAATGTGTTTTACCGTAGATTTTATGACAAGTGTGGATATCCTGTGGATAATTCCGGAAAAAGCGGGACATAAATGTGAAAAAAGCGGAAGACCTGAGGCGCTTTATACATGTTATATTGAAAGCGTCAATTTTTATGTGAAATTGACACGGGTTAATTGTTTTCAGCACAGTTTTACAAGAAAAAACCGGCTGATTACAAATTTTTTGCGGGTTTTTTTTGTTTAGGAGGGCCAAAACCAGCCGGAAAGAGTATTTTTGAGGGAATGCCCCATCTGTGAGAGAAGGCTTGCCCGGTTTTACTATTCAGATATAAAGGTAAAAGACATGATTTTCTGTAACTTTTGCATTGTGCATTGCTGCAGGTAATGCTATACTTGTGGATAATATGTTGATAATTCGTGGTAAAGGTTTTAGATGACTGATTTGGATTATACCGGTTTTTGGAACACGACCCTGACCCAACTGCGGAATGACCTGGGAGAGGAGGAATTTAGCGGCTGGTTCACCGATTTGAGATACCTGCGGGCAGGAGAAAACCTCATAGTTATAGGTGTTCCTTCAACTTTTCACAGAGATAAGGTGAAGGCCCGCTACCAAAACGCCATCAAGACCAGGCTGAAAGAGCTTGCCGGAAAGGATATTGCCCTTGAATTCGAGCTTGCCGGGGACAAGGCCGAAAATTCCCCATCTGTGCCGGAAACAGCGGCCGGCGGCAGCGGACATACGGGACAAAAAAAGGGAAATCTTCCTTCCAAAGCGCCGGAAAAGCTTCCGCAGATCGAAAAACCGGAAAAGGGCAGACACCCCAATCTGCGGGATGACTATACTTTTGATAACTATATTATGGGGGAAAATAACAAATTCGCCGTAATGGTAGCGAAAGGTATCAGCGACAAACCCGGAATAAACTATAATCCCTGCCTGATCTACGGCGGGGTCGGTCTGGGAAAAACCCACCTGATGCAGGCAATCGGCAATAAAATCCATGAAACCGGAGATTACAAGATCATCTACACTACCGCTGAAAATTTTCTCAATGAGTTCGTTCAATCCATAAAAGAAAATAAACCCAACTCTTTCAAGAATAAATTCCGCTATACAGATGTACTGTTAATAGACGATATTCACTTTTTTCAGGAAAAAGAAGGCATTCAGGAAGAGCTTTTTCATACCTACAATACCCTTCTAAGTTCCAAAAAACAACTGGTCTTTACCTGTGACCGGCCTATCACCGAGTTAAAAAAATTCTCGGAAAGACTTTTAAGCCGTTTTGTCGAAGGTATCAGCGTAGATCTCCGCCCTCCCCAATATGAGGAACGTTGCGCCATTCTTAAATTAACAGCCGAAAAACGCGGCGCAAATATATCCGATGAAGTTATCGATGTCATAAGCAAAAACATCTCTTCCAATGTCCGGGACCTAAAATCGGCCTTAAATATCCTTATTGCCTATTCTGAACTTATGGGACAGTCCGTAACCGTAGAAATTGCACAACAGCGCTTGAGGGACACTTTTATATCACCGAGACAGGCAAATCTGTCTATCGAAACCATACAACGGGTAGCGGCCGACTATTTTGGCCTTACCATTAAAGATATGACAGGCAAGAAAAGAAGCCAAAACATCGTTTTTCCCCGGCAACTCGCCATGTATGTAGCACGAGAAATGACTGAATTTTCAACCACTGAAATTGGACAGGTCTTTGGGGGACGAGATCACACTACGGTAATGCATTCCATTGAGAAAATTAAAGGACAGCTTCTTACGGATTCCACTCTTGATTCAACAATAGAAAGCCTGAAACGCCTGGTAAAAGAGTTTAGTTCAAAATCTTAAAAACCTGTTAATAGTGTATGGATAAAAGTGTATAAGTAAGATACTTGTGGAAAGTGTGGAAAATAGTGCATACTTATACATAGGTTATAATGACTATGTATATAAGCCATATAATAGGAAGGAAGAAAGTTTTCCACATTTCCCTGGGGCTTATTACTACTGTTATTATATATATATATAAATTTATGAATAATAGGAGTGTGTATAAATGAAATTCACATGCGAACGGAGCGTACTTCTAAAGGAAATTTCCATTGCAAGGGAAATTATCGAGTCAAAGAACGCCATTTCGATTCTGTCGAATATCTATCTTGAAGCTGAGAATGACAGCCTTATCATCAAGGCTACAGACATGAAGGTTAATTTTGAAACCAGGGTGCCGGTTACGGTGCTTGAACCGGGGCCGGTTACGGTATTTGGGGATAAATTTTTTGATATTCTCAATTCAGTACCTGAAGGAGAAATGGAATTTGACCAGAAAGAAAACAGAGTAAATATTAAGACCTCCGTGAAAAGAGTCAAATTTCAGCTTAAAAGTATAGCTTCCGACAAGTTTCCTGAATTTTCTGTATCCGGTGCGGCATATTTTGATATGGCCATAAAGGATTTCAGGGAGATGGTGAACCAGACGGTATTTGCCGTTTCCGATGATGAAACCCGCTATTTTATGAACGGGGTTTATCTGGAAAAGACAGGAGAAGATATTATTATGGTTGCCACCGATGGCCGCCGTCTTGCCTACATCAGTAAAAAAATTGGAAGTGATATACAGGATTTTGCGGGGATTATTGTTCCACCCAAAATACTTAACATTATTACCAAACGCTCAGGTAATGAAGGACTTGTTTCAATTTCTGTCACCGACAAGACTATTTATATTCGTTTTGGTTTGTATAGTTTTTCATCGGTACTGCTTGAAGGCCAATTTCCCAATTACCGTAAAGTTATACCTGAAAATCAGACCAGTGAGCTTTCGGTTAACCGCCTTGAAATGCTTGAGGCTCTGGGACGTGTTTCTAAAATGGTAGAACAAAAGTCACACAGGGTATATTTGAAAGTTATACCGGGCAGTATGTCGGTTTATTCGGAAGAAGGAGAAATAGGTGACGCTATGGAAGATATACCATGCAAGTACGATGGAGAAGAAATTTCCATGGCTCTCAATTACCGTTACATTGAGGAACCGTTTAAGGCGATAGGTGATGAAGAGATTACTATACGCTTTACCGTACCAAGCAAGGCCATTACCATTATACCGGTCCCTGAAAAAGATTTTTTTCATATTGTGATGCCCATGCAGTCTTAAAGAATGATTTTTTCTTCCCTGCGTACCGCGGCTTTCAGAAATCTTATTGACACCGAGGTTTTTACCGGCGCGAAAGATGTCTTTTTGATAGGTGAAAACGGACAGGGAAAAACCAATTTTCTTGAGGCTCTGTATTTTTGCTCTTATGCATCTTCTTTTCGCGGGGCGCGTGATGGGGAATTGGCGCGTAATGGGGAAAAAGATTTTTCTGCTTCGGTAAAGATAAATGAACATTTAAATAATGATGTTACCGATGCGGGACTTTCCGGCAATATTCTTGTCAAATTTGAAAAAGGAAAAAAAACAGTAATTATTGATGATAAGCGGGTAGAAGACCGGAAGTATCTGCTTTCAATAGCGCCCTGTATTGTGTTTTGCCATGAGGATATGGAATTTGTAGTGGGTAATCCGGAACGGCGGCGCTGGTTTTTTGATCAGGTGTTGAGCCTCTGTGATCCGGTATATCTTGATGATTTGAGGCGTTACCGCAGGGTGCTGAAATCCCGGAACGCTGCGCTGAGAGACGCCCTATACGGGCGGAGTAATCCCGATCCGCTGCTGGACGCCCTTGATCCTCAGTATGCCTCATACGGGGTAAAACTGATGGAAAAGCGAGAGAACGCGGCCCGGCTTTTTTCCGGGGTTTTTGGGCCGCTGTACGAGGAAGTATCCGGCATTTCCGGTATTATGGTGTGCTATACCCCGTCGTGGAAAAAGGCCGGCGAGAAAGAGGCCGGGCTTCTTTTAAGGGAACGCCGGGCAGCGGACATGGCTGCGGGCGTTTCCCTGAGCGGGCCTCACCGTGACCGTTATGGATTCACCCGCAACGGTGCCGACTTTGCCGCTGCCGCTTCCACCGGCCAGCGGCGTTTACTCGCCCTGCTGCTCCGCCTTGCCCAGGCCCGCCGCTTTTTTGAAATGACCGGGAAAAATCCCGTGCTTTTGTTGGACGATGTACTTCTGGAAATGGACGGTGGAAAGCGGCGGCGTTTTCTCTCTGTTCTGCCCGGCTACGATCAGGCTTTTTTTACCTTTCTGCCTGAGGAACCCTATCAAAACTACCGTAAAGAAGATACGCTGATCTATGAAGTACGCGGCGGGCGCATTGAAGCGTGTGAGGCTTAGGGAAAAATGAAACGGGTGGGCGAAGTTCTTTCGGCTCTTTTTGATGAACGGTTTATAAAAAAAGCTCACGGCTATTCAAAACTTTTCGCTTCCTGGGCGGAATTCACTGAAAAAAATGGAATCGCCGCCGCCGCCGCTCATTCGCGTATTCGGGAGTTAGACCGGGGCATACTGCAAGTCGAAGCGGATCATCCCGGCTGGATACAGATACTGCAAACCAAGGAAAGCAAACTCCTCGACGATTTTCAGCGCCATTTTCCCGATCTGGATATTTCAGGAATATCCCTCATGTTAAGCCGCAAAGAATAGGCGTCAGGTATAGTAATATAGCGCCTGATGCCGGTACGTTTCACGTGAAACAATTTTCCGGGAGCGGCGGGTTTTAGCCGTCAGTATCTACCCTTTGTCGAATTGCCTTTTTTTGTCCATGTATTTTTTTGACTTGCAGCCGCCGTTCCCGCGCGGCTCTGCTTGGCGTGGTGGGACGGCGGTACTTGGGAATTCGTGCGGCGGCGGCAATGACGGCTTCAAGGCGGGAAAAGGCTCGTTCCAGGTTGGTCCGCTGAGAACGTTCCTCGTCTGAGGCGATGACAATTTCATCATCTCCGGTGACGCGCGGAGCGAGGCTTTCCCGAAGCCGGCTCATTTCGGCCCCGCTGAGTCCCGCCAAATCAGCCAGGCGGATTCGCAATGTCACCTTGGTATTTACTTTGTTGACGTTTTGCCCGCCGGGGCCGCCTGAGCGGGAGAAAGTAACCCTGGCGCCGCTGCGGATAGAATGATGTAAAAAAGATAAGTTCATTTTGTTCACATATCGGGGTTTTCATTTTTTTGGGAAGGCATGTTCTGGGGAAGAGAATGCTTTTGCTTAAAATGACTGATAAATTCTAACATCTCCTCCACAAAGCCCTGGGGGAAATCTTTAATTTCTTCAATAAGTTGCTCGATAGCCATTATATGCTCCATTAATAAGTATAGCATGTCCGCGCTTTTACTACAAGAGAGAGCGCCCCCGTTCATCCCGGCGGCGAAGTAGACAGAATGGCCGTTATCTATCCTTGCGCGCCGGACGCGGCGCTAAGCCCGGCCGAGCCATACTCTGTCCTGATGGCAGTCTATGCCCCGGAATCCCCCGCGTATTTACGGGAGAGCATTGAGAGCATTCTGCGCCAGACCCTGCCCGCCGCCGAATTGGTACTTGTCTGCGACGGGCCGCTGCCGGCCCCGCTGGACCGAGTCGTTACCGACTATGCCGGCCGGTACCGGCGGTGGTTCCGCCCGGTGCGGCTGGCGCCGCCGGTGGGACTGGGCCCCGCACTGCGGGAAGGGCTGGCCCACTGTACCTGGGAATACATAGCCCGTATGGACAGCGACGATATCAGCGTTCCGGAGCGGTGCGAACGGCAGCTGGCTTTTATGAAAGCCGGCCGGCTGGA
>JAIROT010000136.1 GCA_031257385.1 Treponema sp. | reverse complement strand
CCCGTCCTCAGGCTTGATGTAGAAGCTCAGCCGGTCCGCGTCAAAACGGAGGCCCCGGAAGCCGAAACTGAAGCGGCGCATGGTTTCCCGGAAAACCCCGGCAAAGAGGGAAGCGGCCCTTGGCATGCTGAGGATGCGCTCCCGGTTGTTGATGTGGGAGCGTATCTCATACCACACCCCCTGAGCTAATGTACGTGTTTTCCTCATACTCCCTATATGGGAGCGAGGGGCTGTTTTGCTTTAGCCGAGGTGACAAAACCGGTAAAAAAACACGGGGCGGAGAGAGGCGGCCCTTCGCCGGGCAAGCGATCTTTGTCGGGTCAGGTTTAGCCTGAAGGTCGGAGTATTACCCCCTGCGGCAAAACTCGAAATTCGGCCTGCGTAACAATTCCGCATAGACAAGAGGAGCTGTTTTGCATAAAATAAACCTCGCTGTATGATCCGGCAAATGGGAACTGGAGCGTAAAAATGAACCGGTATACACATTTTAATCCACTCGTATCTTTTCTTTCGCCGATCCGATCCGTCTGTAGTCTTAAAAGGCCCGCCGCCATTTTTTTCGCGGCTGTGTTCACGGCCCTTGCGGCGCTTTTGTTTTCCTGCGGCCCCAGGGTAACTCCGGCTGATATTCCCCTGCGTGACCTTGACGGCGGACAGACGGGGACGGGCGGGGCGGCTGACGGCCTCTTTTCGGATGATGGGGAAACAGAGGATCGGCAGATGATACCGCAGCCCACTCAGGATGCCGCCGGCAATATCTCCGCGCCCCAGCCCGATTCGGCTACGCACGATGACGCGAAATTTGTCGTTCTTTCCTCGCCGGACGGTCTTTTTACGGTGAACGGAACGGTTGTTAATGTGGCACGCTACGCCGGTGTGGAAGAAGCCCCGCTGGATTTCAGCAGGTCGGATCAGTATCTTACCAAAGTGCGTTTTAAGCAGCCCGGCTTTTACGGCCTCACTGTGCGGGAAGCGGATCGTCCGGAATTCTATTCGGTTTTTGTCAGCCCCCTGCCCACCGTGCATACCGATGCCGCCGGGACGGATTTCGACTGGTACCTGACCCAATTCAACACCGGCACAACTTCAAACTGCGGTCCCGCCGCCGTGGCCATGGGCATTGCCTGGTCTACGGGAAAACACTTCCCCGTTTCGGCGGTGCGCGAGGCCGTCGGCTGGCAGGGTGACGGGAGCACCAGTTTTGAGGAACTGCTCAAGGTGATAAAGGATCAGGGGATTCCCGCGGCGATCTCTCCCATCCGCGACGCGCAAAGTATCAAGGACGTAATCAATGCCGGCGGCATAGCGGTGGTGCTCTTCCGTACCGAGGGAATCGGAACCTCCGCCGATCCCGCCGGGGATCTTTTCGGCAAATACTACGATGATTCGGTGGGCCACTATATCGTAATCAAGGGCTATTCCCTGGACGACGAATATTTTGTCATCTATGATCCGATCCCCAGCGACTGGAGTTACAACAGCTTTCGCTACGGCGACGATCTGAGCATGATAGGCCGGAACCGCTACTACCCCGCCGCGGAACTGCTCGGTTCCCTGCGCAGAGCCGATATGATCGCCGTGCCGCGCTTAAATTGAACCGCCTGTTCTGGTGTCCAAAATGAGCCTCCGCGTGGAGCGGAGCCCCGGAAAGCCCGGTCCTCTTGAAATTGCCGCGCAAGCGACAACCCTGCGCCGGATGCGCCCCTGCCCCAAAAAAGAAGCTGCGCCCGAAAAAGAATTTAACCATGGACAGGAAAAAAGAAAGCGATGGGCGGGATTATCCCGCTGCCTCCAATACCACGGCGTCGCGTTCCGCGATAAGGCTTAGTTCCGCGGCCTTAAAGGCGTGTTCCTGGCTCATCGCGTTTTCGGTACGGTTGAGACAGTCCAGTACCAGTTGGCCGAAGAAGGGAAAGCCGACTTTGCCTTCGACATGGTAGTAAGTTTCCTCTTTACCGTTGGCGAGAAATATATGGCCGCCGCCTGAACCTTTAAAGCCGACGTTCACATATTTTCGCTGTTCGATGTAGCCTTCGGTTCCGAGTATGAAGAGCCGGCCGTCGCCCCAGGTTTGCAGGCCGTCGGGGGTAAACCAGTCAACGCGGAAATAACCGGTGGCTTTATTGTCAAGCACAATTTCGCAGTCGCCGAAATCTTCCAGTTCGGGGTATTCGGGATGACCGTAGTTCGCCACCTGGCTGCGCACGACTTTTCCGTCTTTTGCGCCGGTATAAAAAAGTATTTGTTCAACATTGTGACAGCCGATATCGCAGAGTATACCGCCATAATGCTTTTTGATAAAAAACCAATCCGGCCTGCCGCCCGGTCCCAGGCGGTGCGGCCCAAAGCCGATTACCTGTATCGGCCGCCCGATAGCCCCCTGTTCAATGAGCTCGCCGGTAAATACGGCGGATTCTACATGAATGCGCTCACTGTAATATACGGCGTATTTTTTCCCTGTTTTTTTAACCGCGTCCCGCGCCCGGGCGAGTTGTTCAAGTGTGGTCAGCGGCGCTTTGTCGGTAAAATAGTCCTTGCCCGCTTCCATGACCTTAAGGCCAAGGGCGCATCGCTCATCGGTTTTGGTTGCGCCCGCAACGAGGATGATTCCCCTGTCGTTCAATATCTCATCTTCACTGCCCGCGGGTTTGACATTCGGGAAATTTTTCGCGAAATTTTCCATGTATTTCGGGTTCGGGTCGTAATAGGTTTTTAGAATGGCGCCGGCTTCAATTAAGCCGTTACACATCCCGACAATGTGTCCATGATACAGGCCGATGACGGCAAACACAAATTCCCCGGGCTTGACCACAGGAGCCATCTTGCCTTTCGGCGCATAAGTCATTCCGTCTGATACTGAAGCCATAATAAAACTCCTTTTGAGCCGCTTTCAAAGGGCCTCTGTTGATTGTATGCGAAGGGTACATACCCAAGAGCCCGCCTTGCGGCGGGGGAGCTTCAGGGCGTTATAAAGGGTATGTACCCTGAGACAAATACCTTACCAAAACAACATACCTCGTC
>JAIROT010000135.1 GCA_031257385.1 Treponema sp. | reverse complement strand
GACGAGGTATGTTGTTTTGGTAAGGTATTTGTCTCAGGGTACATACCCTTTATAACGCCCTGAAGCTCCCCCGCCGCAAGGCGGGCTCTTGGGTATGTACCCTTCGCATACAATCAATTTGATTTAAACCCCATGTGTAAAAATTGTTTGTTTTATATTCTTCCGTTAAAACTGATATCCCCTTTCAACCCAATAATGCCAATCCCTAACGGCTTCTATTGTTCCTTCATCTGAATCAATTGGTAATATTTGCTCCAATGGAACTCCAAGCTGCCTGTCTTGCCATTCGGTAATTACAAAAATGCTGTTTCCACAATGAGTCATATCTGCCATTCTTAATACTGTTATTTTTTCATTTTTTATTAACGGAGATATGATAATTTCTTTAATACATTTTGCTTTAAATGGAAATTTTAATGTATCATCCAAGTATGCCTGCCATCCCATTATACGCTCTTCGGTATCATAAGCATCTACGATAATTTCATTCATTATTTTATCTTCCCGTGATTTGTCTTCTTTAATTTTTCCCATTTCATACACTCCCCAAAATATAATTCTTGACCAATACTGTATCATGTTTTTATTCTATTTATAAGTATTTGGCGCTGGCCCTTGGGGATTGGGTGTTAAGAACTTGACACGCCGTCTTTTATATAAAGTATTATAAAAGATACAGAATTTTTAGGCAGGTGAAATTTCAGGCTTTGGGCGGTTTTTTGCGGGCAACGGCGGTTTGCGGGTGCGGCGTATGGTCAGATGCTTTCACGGCTAATTTTAAATGCTGCCGTAAGCTGTTTCAGCCGGTCTTGAGGATATAAATTACAGGCGGCAGGCAGCCCGCTCTTGCGGGCAGTCTCAAAGCCTGTGGCTAATCCAGAGGTAAAAAACTTTACTTTTGGGGTGCCCTGGCGATGTTTTTTGACATATAATTGGGGATATTTTGTTTTGGAGGAAAGTATGGCCTGTGAATTTAATAAATCAATCAATTGTTCCTGTACAGCTTCCTGTTCCCGCCATGGAAAGTGCTGTGAGTGCGTGGCCCACCACCGGGCCATGAGCCAGTTCCCCGGCTGTTTTTTCTCCCCGGAGGGGGAGAAAAAACATGACCGGAGCTGGAAAGTCATGTTAAACGACCGGAACTAAGTAAGGCATCTGCCTTGTTAATCCGCGCTTAACAGCCCTGACTCAGGACACAAACAGATTTATCCCGAATTTCGTCAGGCGTTCCATGGCCTCTTGTTTGAGCAGAGGACGGAGTGTCCTCCAGGGGAGGGTTATTTCGACAGAGCCTTCCGAATAGGGGGCAATGTCGTAGGGGTTCCAATGGAGACCCAAGCCTTCTTCGGTGACAAAGAAATTGGAACTTATTTCAGGCTCGTCCCTGAAAAAGATACCTTCCGACAGGGGCCGGTCTGGTTCAAGCCCGCTGTAAAGGCGAAGTTCTTCCATAACAAGGGCGCGCAGTTCCGCTCCCTGCGGATCGCGGAAAAAGTCAGGCAGCTTCAAAACCGTTAATGCTTCCCGGTCAATGACATAGTAGGTTGTAGTCTGCATGCCGTGGGTGCCGCCCGTGTAGACATACTTTTTTCTTGCGAGAGTCACTCCGCTTTCACCCATGCCGCGGACAGCCAGGTTTTCCCGGTACTCCCAGTCTGCGGGGAGGCTGCCGGAAACTGCCTCCGGCGGGTCTTGCCGATACATGTCCTGGTATTCCCCGGCCAGCGCGTTTTGATACTGCTTTGCGCTGTTTCCTGAATACAGGAGACCCTTGAGAAATTCCGCCTCGCGATCCGGTTTTTTCGGCTCAAGAAAAATGAAGCTGATATTAAGCCGGGGATCGTCCCTTGTCTGTTTTTCGGCAAGAGGGACGGAACTGGTGGATCTCCGCAGCGTGTAGCCATTAGGCAAACGCGCTTCTTCGCTTTTCGATTGACTCGCATCGGCCCCGGTCTCTGCCGGGGGGATGCTTCCACAGGCTGCGGCGAATACTGCCAATGCAAGTAAGGGCGCCGCGACGATTTTGTATGATGTATATCTTTTCATTTTTACACTATAATGAAACCATGAAAGAAAGGCAAGCCGAATGGTTCAACGATTCTGATTTTTGGGAACAATACGCGCCCGTCATGTTTGACGACGCCCACTGGGGGGAAGTGCCGGAAGTGGCCGACGGAATCATGCGCCTGGCCCGGCTTGATCTGTATGACTCAGGGCCGCCTGCCGCCCCGTGCCTGCTCGACCTTTGCTGCGGTTTTGGCCGCATCAGCGCGGAACTGGCCCGCCGGGGCTTTGCCGTCACCGGGGTGGACATCACCGAGAGCTACCTCAAGACCGCCCGCGAAGACGCCGTCTATGAAAACCTCGATATCGAATATCTCAACGCCGACGCCCGGAATTTTGTAAGGCCCGGCTATTTTGACCTGGCGGTTAACCTCTACATATCTTTCGGTTACTTCAAAAACCCCGATGACGACCGGTTGCTGCTGCGTAATGTGTACCGGTCACTCAAGGGCGGCGGTGTTTTTATTATCGAGACGCTGGGCAAGGAAATCGCCGTCCGGGACTTTGTGGAAGCCGAATGGTTTGAGCGCTCCGGCTGGACGGTGCTGACCGAATATGAGCCGGAAGATTCCTGGACCATGCTCAAAAACCGCTGGATTCTGATCAAAGACGGCAGGAGAATCGAAAAGATCTTCAGCCAGCGGCTCTACGCCGCCTCGGAACTCCGCGCCCTCATGCTTGAAGCGGGTTTCGTTGCGGTTGAACTCTACGGAAACTGGGACGAAAGCCCCTACAATCAGCGCGCGGTAAAGCTAATTGCCGCAGGGAGGAAGGATGGACAGTGAATGACGTACTCCGCCCGGCTGCTCCCCCGTGGGCGAGGGACAGACCCCTGCCGGCTCCACGGGGAAGACATCAGGCGGACGGCACTTCACCGCACTTCACTGGTTCCACGGGGGGCTGGTCAAGCTGGCGGTGCTGATGTCATCGCTTGGGCCCAGCGTGGTGTTGCGGTAACGGCCGCTCTGATGGTAGACCGCGTGGCCACTGCCAGCGGTGTTTCTTAGAGTACTGTCGGCTTCGTTCGACCCGTAAATGGTTCCGCCCGACTCCTTCTTAAATGTTCCGTTCCCCATCCCCACATGTACCCCGCCCCCTAGGTCGGCGGTGTTGCCGCTGATTTCCCCGCCCTTCATCGTAAACGTTCCGCTATTCATAAACACCCCGGCGCCGAATTGAGCCTTGTTGCCGCTGATTGTCCCGTTATTCACCGTAAACGTTCCGCCGTACATAAACACCCCGCTGCCTCGGGCGGACTCGTTGCCGCTGATTTCCCCGCCGTTCATCGTAACCGTAGCGCCGACAGCCATCTCCACCCCGCCGCCGTAACCGGAACTGTGGATGTTGCCGCTCAGCTTTGAGCCGCTTTCCATGACCAGGGTTCCCCCGCTGTTTGCCTGCACCAGCGAAGCATTGTTACCGCTTTTACCTTTCAGGGTAACGTCATAAGTCAGGGTAAGGCCCCCTCCCGCCGTTACATTGAACATATTTCCGTTCTGGACGAGCTCAAGGGTCTTTTCCGAGTCGTAACCTACCAGGGTGATGGTTTTGTTGATGCCGATGGCCGCCGGAATGGCCTCGTCCTTATACAGGGTGATGGTGTCCCCGGAGCTTGCTGCGGCGATACGCTGGGCCAGGGTTCCCTCATGGGGGGGGGTGGAGCCGATGGTTACGGCCGCGCCCAGATTGCCGTTGATATCACGGGTAGTAACGGTAAAGGTATAGGGCGTGCCGTTGGTAAGAACATCGGGATAATACTCGCCCTGATACCAGGTGTAGGTTTGGTCTCCCG
>JAIROT010000093.1 GCA_031257385.1 Treponema sp. | reverse complement strand
TTCACTTTCAATTTCAGCTTCCCTTCCAGAAACTTCGTACAACTCTCCATCACTCGTTCCGCGGCCCGTTCGCTTTTGACGTAAATGTTACAATCATCCGCATACCGGACAAACTTATGCTGAACGCGCCGGAGAACAGAATCAAAAACGCCGGAGAATACAGGCCGCCCCGCCATTGCAAATAGCGGAACGGCCTTGCATTCACATGGCCGGAAACGCCCCAGAAACGCAGCCGGTTGCGTATTTGGGGGCGTTTCTATGTCTTGCGGCCCTTCTCCGGGGCTTTGATAGGGTAGCTGGCCGTCAATATCTCAACCTTATCCCGAACAGTCCGACCCTGGCCGTGGGTCATGGATGAAGATAGGTGGAACTCCACCGCATGCCAGCCGTTCCGCCGGGTAAAGTCCTTTAGACTCGCGTTGTGGAAGGAACTCATCAGGAATTTTCCCTTTATATTTTCCAGCAGCCCCAGAAGGGCATCGAAGTCCATCTGGGTGTAACCATCATAATGGCCCTGATCCGATCCCACATACGGCGGGTCAAGATAAAAGAAGGTCTCCGGCGTATCCCGGCTCTGGATAATCCGCAGGGCATCGCAGCACTCAATTTGCACCTGTTGTAACCGGATTGCATAATTGACATCGAAGCCCGTCCGCTTGTTGGCCAGCTTCTTGCTATTAGAGCCTGTACGATCATAGCCAAAACATCCGTTCAACTTACAGCCGTAAGAGATATTAGCCAGCATCCACACGGCCCAGGCCCGTTTGACCCGGTCGAACATATCCGGGTTATCGTAGATTACCCTGGCCTGGCGGTGCTGTTTCCGGCTGTGCAGGCTGATCTCGATTTCCCGCTCCAGAGCCGGGAAGTCCCGCTTCACAACCTCGTAGAAGTTGATGATTTCGCCGTTGGTATCGTTGATAATTTCAACCCCGGACGGCTCCTTGGCAAAGAATATCGCGGCCCCTCCGCAGAACGGCTCGCAGTAAATATGATGTTCCGGGATCATGCCCAGAATCCGGCTGGCAAGCTGCTGCTTGCCCCCGTAATATGAAAGCGGAGTCCTCATAGTCATGAGAACACCTCCTGATATTACGGGCTAAAACCTTGAGGCGGGGTTGCCGATAATGAAACTACCCTATGTACAAGGGTGCGGGTAGAATCGGGGGCAACTCTGAAGGTGTTTAGGCACCTGCCCGGCAGTGTCATCTGCCGGGTTTCTGCCCGTTTTTTATTGCCCCTCCAGGGGGCGTCCGGCAACGCCGGTTTTTGGCTTTACGCAACGGACAGGGCGTTGATCTCCTGCCGCCATGCCTGACGCTGGGCTATCTCATCAGCATAGTCATCAACGGTCGCCGTCCCCTCCGCAATCTTGGCGGCGATGTAATCCGTATCCGCCAATTGCCGCTTCAGGGCGGCGATCCGCCGTCCGTTCTCTTCGGCCTGTATCTCGGCGGCGGTTTTGCCGAGTACGATTCCGCCGTCCACCAACCGGGCAAGGCCGCCAGCGGCCTCAAACTCGGCATCGGTGAGCGTCATGTCCGGGAGCGCCGTTAGGCCGTCAAGCCGGGCCGCCTCCGCCAGATCGGTATGGCGGTAGACCGCGCCGCCCTTTTTCCAGAGATAAACCATATAATACCTCCCCCTATGGGTGTAGATTTATGAACAATTCATTATACAGTTTGTCCAGGCGGCCTATACGATAATAGTCATTAAAACGTTTCCGGTAATTGCCTCGCCAGGACTGGTAAGCCGTCCGCAAATCCGCATAGCTCATT
Source organism: Treponema sp. (assembly GCA_031257385.1). Lineage (GTDB taxonomy): Bacteria > Spirochaetota > Spirochaetia > Treponematales > Breznakiellaceae > WQXQ01. The sequence goes on along the minus strand of JAIROT010000093.1, from coordinate 23,814 downwards.
TTGCCTGACACGACCAGGGGCTTAAATTTCTTGAGCTTCCGGCGCATCCGCTTACTTGCCGCCTTATCGGAGAGCCGCAGTATTTTCCCGGAGGGAAGCAGACGATATTTTCCTTTAAGAAAGTCTACGCCGGAACTTAGTTTGACGATCCTGGTTTTTTTCTTATTGATAGTGATCCCCAGGGTATCGCAGACCTTTTCGATTTCGGCCAGGCAGTACCGCAAATAGTCCTTATCGGCATGAACCAGATAGAGATCGTCCATATAGCGGCCATAGTATTTGATACGCAGTTTTTCCTTAATGATGTGATCAGGTTTATCGGGATAAAAAATAGCGGCGATTTGGGACACCTGGCTTCCCAGGCCCAGAGACTTGCCGGGACCAAAGACCGATACAAAACGGCGTATCAAGTCCAAGACTTGCGAATCGGCAATACGCCGCTCCAGCAGGGTAAACAGAATGTCGTGACAGATATTGTCAAAGAACTTTGAAAAATCAACAAGCAGGGCATAGCCCTCGTTTGAAAACCCATTATGGCGGTAAAATTTGGAAAGGTGGGCGATAAGCCGGCGGATGGCGAAATGGACGCCCTTCTTTTCCACGGACGCGCCGTTATCGTAAATCAGGGGGTGTGTCAGGATGGGGTTGAGGACGTTATCACAAAGGCACTTCTGTACGATCCGCTCGGAAATGTGAACGCTTTTTATATGGCGGGTTTTTCCCCGCTCGCGCAAATCAAATTCTACAAAGCCGCTTTGCACGTTCTCCCCAGCCAGCAGTTTCCGGCGAATATCGGCGATATTACGCATGGCGTTAGCCTCAAACCGCTGAACTGACTCTTTCCAGGCGACCCCGCGCATGGAACGCCTGAAGGCGGTGTACAGATTGTCAACATCAATGATTTGGGAAAAAGCATCGCGGGGTTTGAGTTTTGCTGTCCGTTTCTCTTCGTGCAGGGCTTCCCGGCGTTTATACCGCACCGCCCTTCTCTCGTTACTGGTCATCTATAATAATTCCCCTGATAAATCAAAAAAACCTTGTACGGCATACGCGATTTTTTGCGCGCTTTGCGTGGTATGCCGCGTAACGTCACCGGGCATGAAAACACCTAACGCAATAACGGTGTCCATGCAAGAAGCGTCCGCCCGGACGTATCAAGGCGAATATTCGCGGGGCCAAGCCCCGCAGGACATTTTCTCCTTCTGTGTCGGGTGCTTCGGTCGCAAGCGACCTACCGTGTAGCACCTCACGGAATCGGGGGCGCAGCCACCCACTGAACTAGCGTTGTTGTTGTTGGCATTACAGAAAGAAGCCGCAGAACCAGAATAGTTTAGAAAATGCCCTTATTAACTTTTTGCTTCCCTCCCTTCTTTTTTGTTTTTTCGCTCGGCAATCAGGTCTTCTATTTTGCTATTGGCTTTCCGCCATCCCTTCAGCAGTTTTATTTCAAATTCTATCTGCTCAATGTAAGGCATGAATTTTGAAGCCTTTACCGGAATTACGTCCTGGCAGTAGAGCATCTCCTGCATAAGCTGCTCGCAGGCCACGATTGCCCTATCCTGATAAAGCCGCCGTTCCTGAAGTTCCGCGCTGTTGACCGGGTAAATAGTATTCCCGGCCGTGATATTCCAAATCAAGTTACGCAGCAACAGGCGGACATTTTTCGCAAACTCCGCGATAAGCTCGTCATAGAATCCTTCAGGCTGTTGGCTGCCGGTATCCTCTTTGAATTTCGCGCCCCGGCTGTAGATGCCAAAGTCCCGGAGAACGAGCATAGTGATTTCCCGCCTCATCTTCCGGGCGTTATGGTAAAATTCCAGTTTAGACAAACCGCGTCTGTTCTTGAGTACGCTCATTTCTCCAGCACATCAAAAAACTCAAATTTTTTCGACCGCCGCTACGCGGCGGTAAAGAAAAGGGGGCGGTTCCGCCTAGAAAGCATCGCGCAGCCACCCACTGAACTAGCGTAGTGGTTGGTGGCATAACCGATGTTGCCGGCATGACAGAAAGAAGCCGCAGAACCAGAAGAGGGGGAACTCAGCCACCACCAGTCCCTGGAGCCGTTGTTCCGCTTGATCCGGTACAGGAAAGAATCCCGGTACAGCGGGATGTGCAATTTTTGCCCGTCCCCATAATTGCTCTCGCCCCAGGCGGACTCCCCGAATACCTCGCCCTCGCTCGGCAGCCACAGCGTACAGGTTACCCACGCCCAATTCCCCTTGTTGGACAATAGCCGCCTCACCGGAAGCAGGTAATCGCCTAACTGGGCTTTAAGCGCGTTCAGAAAAGCCGCCGTGGTTACGCCGCTCTTTGCCCCGGTTCCGTCCCCGTTCACCCCTTCCAAAAATGCCCTCATTTCCGTTGCCGGATACCCTCCGGTATTGTCATTGCCGGCGTTCATCCGGCCACGCAGGGGCACGTTGGCAAAATCAAACCTCATGTGGTTCGCTGTTACTGCGGTATCGCCTACCCCTTTGTACGGATTGAAGGCGGACAGCACAATACGATTATTTTTATAGGCAGCACTCCAGACCTGGCCTGCCGTGCCATCGCGCTCGGCGGGAATTGCCGAAAGATTAAGGCCGTCTAAATAATCCCCGATTTGCAGGCCGGAAAAGTCCGGCTCCCCGGTTCCGTTGCACCGTTCCCGCAGGGCGGCCATCGCGCTGGGGATGTTGTTTACCCCCAGTACGGTCATCAGATCGTGCCCCGGCAAATACAGGCCAAAACCGTTCGGCGTTATACGCTCCGCCGTTTCCTTCAATTCCTGTGAAACGCCGGCAATATCCGAGAGCCGCGCTATGTCATCCTCCGCTTCCGGGGCCGCGACCTTCGCCCGGCCATACTCATCCCGCATGACGATTGACTTTCCCTCCGCGAGATGCGTTATCAAATCCGCAATCTGCGCCAAGCCGGTCGCGTTCGGCGTTCCGCCGCATTTCGTGATAATCGAACTTAAATTGTCGAGTATCAGATTGACGGTCTCGGCGGGGATAAAAGACGGCTTTACCATCGGGTCTTGAAAACTGCCGTTGGTAAATTTACCGTTCGCGTCAACGCCGGGCCAGCTTACCTGCTCGCCGAAAATTTCGATGTCCTGATTGTTGGGGTACATTCCACCCATGATTACGCTCCTTCGTAATAAAAAATTGGTATCTGATTGGCAAGCAGCTTATTCCTGATCGCCTGTTCAAATTCGTAATAGGGGCTTACACTGGTAAAATACTCGTCAAGCAGGGCGCGTTCAAACCGTTTTTTGAAATTCGCCGTTTGCAGAATATCCGCGATATATTCGCCGAAATAATCCTGGTCAAGCATGAGCGAAGGGGCAAAACGCCCGGCAAAAAACACCGCGCGGCTTTGTCCAAAAAATAATTTGGTTGTGCGCTTCTCGTCCGGCCGCGTCAGCGCCGTTTGCCGCGCCTCGTCAACTGGAAACGGCGCAATCGTGTTTTGCGCGAACCTTCCGTAACCGAAACACCCGCGCCGTAATTTCCGCCAGACGATTTCGCGGCGTTTGTAAACCGGAAAGTACGCAAGCCGCTCCAGCCCGAAATGAACCCGTACAAACCTGTGGCGTTCCAGTTCCGCTTTGATTATTTCCCAGTGCTTCAACTCCAAAGCGTCTTCCGTGGCGATAATTTTGAGAACGGAAAATGTGGTGAAGCCGCCAAGCCGCTCATGAGCGAATCTTGCGAAGCCGAAAAAGCGGGGACGGCAGGGAAAATACACGTCTTTTATATACAAGCCGAATATCGCCGCTATTTTTCGCAGTTCAGGCCGGTTAAGAAAATCGTTTTCTCTTGATTTAAGAAGCAGCCTCCGCTCCGCCAGGGTTTTGCCAGAATTTATTGTTTCCAGCAGTACCCGTTCCCAATCGGCGATTAACTCATCGGTAGTTTCCGGGCGGCTTTCCTCCAGCAGATTGCTCATGCGGGTACGAAAATGAATCAGCGTTTCCATTTCTACTTTGACAAAGAGCGAAACATCGCTCGCGGGATCGGCGAATTGCTCATCCCAATACTCGCCCAGGGGAAAAAGTTTTTTAACGGCGTTTTCATATCGCGTTCCGGACGCTACCGCTAATCCCATGATACTTCCCCAATGTACGGATATTCGAGAATGGTGGTGGGCATGATGCCCGCCGTGCTGCCGCCCAGGGAAACCGTAATATCGGTGATTGTTACCCCGTCAATGGCCGCCAGGCGCAGCGCCCCAGCCGTTATCCGCGCTCCGGGATAAGCCACGAACTGCATATAGGTTTTAATGCGGTTTACCGCAAGTTCCCGGTTCTCCTGTGAATCTTCCTGCGGCGGCAAGGATGCCGATGGATTGACCGGTATAATAGCCGGTGTTCGTACCTCAAACAAAACTGGCGGGGCAACCTCGCTGATGTAGTTTCTTACCTCCGCCAGATTGTCCACCGGATACACGCCGTTAATCTGATTGCCGTTTATAACCTGTACCAATACCGTACCGAAAACGCCGAAATTTTTGAACTCCCAGGCAGCGCTTACCTCGGCGCTCGCGTCCCTGGCCCATAACGCGAAATCTCCCCGTCTGCCGTAGCGGGAAGGATTGCGCAGCATTGCCAGCACCCGCACAAGATATTCTTCATCACTCTCCGCATCAGAGCCGCCTGAAATACCGTTTCCGCTTACCACGGCTTCCGAGTCAACGCCTAGTGGAATCGCGGAGACGACGGACAGTTTTTCCCCCGCCGCGAGGTTTCCCTGGGTTCCGGGATTTTCCGCTTTTACGGTGATAAGCGCCCGGCCTGACGCGTCAAGCCGGTATGATTTCTCCTGGTAATAACGCTCGCCGGAAGCCGCCTGGAATACCACGCCGGAAGGAACCGGCTTATTAGCCTGACCGGTTACCTTTACTTCCCCCAAAGCGGCGATAGCATAGAGGGGGACGATTTTGATTGACCAGTGTTCCCGCAAATAGGCGCCCTCTGCGGTATCGGGAAAAATCTGTTTAGAAAGAAAGTCCAGATCGCCCAAAAGCTGGTGGTATATTCCGGCTTCGACCGAAGCGAAAACTTTCAGGAGGTTTTGCCGGGGCGTTTTATCGAGAGGCCGGAAGAGGCTCGTGTAATTGGCATAGACGCGGTCAAGCAACGTTGCCAGGGAATCGCGTTTAAATGACACTCCATACCTCCTTCACAATTACCGGAGAACCGCTAGGGCGGTTTACGGTTACCTGGTAATCAATCCGGTTTTTCCCGTTCCGCTCCGCCGCGCATTTAACCGAAACGGCAAGGCCGTCATCGACAAGCCAGCGAAGGGATTCCCGGATCATCCGTTCCAGCGTTCCCGCCGTCTGGCCGTCAACCTTCCCATCCTGTTTCAAAAGCCATAATTCGCTGCCGAAGGATGTATCGGCAAACCATGTGCCTTTGTTTGTGCCGATGCTCATGCGGACGAGTTCCCGAATATCGGCCCACTGTTCTATGCGTATCGTGTCCATCGTTACCCGCCCGCGAAAACATCCCCTGATCCGCCTACCTGCGTACCGCCGCAGGCGGTTGGATCGCCAATTCTATATACCGAACTTCCTTCGGCAAATACCGTACCCGATCCCGCGCCGCAGGTTACGCCGTGCGCCGGATGCGGCAGCGGAATATGCACGTGCGGCGGCCCGTAAGGATCGCCTGTCCGGGCAATCGGTCTTTTATTCGCAAACACCGTTTTCGCGCCTGCCGCTATAGTGGTAGGCCCGGTCAATGAACTGGGGCCAACCGGACAGACCCCCGCGTCAGCGTCTCCTACCCGTGCTACTCCCGGCATAGCCGCTCCTTAATTTAAGTTTATAGTCCCCGCCGTAACTTTAAAGTTCGCGGCCTTAATATCAAAATCGCCGGCCACATCCATACCGCAATTTCCGGCAACCTGTACGTTACAGTCGCCCTCGCACGTTACGGTGATATTGCCGCCCTTCCGGGTATACACTTTCAAATCCCCTTTTTCCCGCAAAATAACGTAACTTCCTTCCCCGGTATACAACGCCGTATCGCCGTCCTCCAGCGCCGGGCGGAACACCCCCTTGTCTTTCATCACCGGCAAAATCTCAAACCCGTCAAAATTTCCGTTCTGGCACAGCACCATAGCTTTGCCGCTTTTCGCTTTCGCGTAAAATCCATAGGGAAACGCTTCTTGTTTTTCGATCACCCTGACGTTATGCGTTTTGACCTGTATCCTGTCATCATCGTAGCGTTTCTGGAATTCGCCTAAAACAAAAAGATTACGCAGTCTCGCGCCGAGTTCCCTGATTTGATCCATCATAAATACGCCTCCCGGTTTACCAAGGTTATCGCGCTGCTCACGGTTTCCGTGTCCGCTTCCTGCTCAACCTCCGCAATCAACAGATTAGCCTGAAGGCCCAGCGAGGGCATACTAATAGGGATTAGTAAATTCGGTACCCGGAAAATTTCTTTCCCGATGGTCTCGCCCAGATTTTTGATTTGCGTATCGGTGAGGCCCCAGCCGGAAACGGTTACGGTCGTGCGGGTTTCCCTGCGGCGGCGCATTTCCGTCTGCGCCCGGCGTTTTAGCTTCTCCTGGTCTACAACGGGATTGGTGAGGTCCATAGTCAAGACGCGGTTATTGTTACAGGTCGGGTCTATTACGCTGAAATCCTTGCCGCCCCCGGTTATAATATATTCGTGAAACTGCTCGGCCCCGTTTGCTTTCCATTCGACAGTTTTGACATTCCGGCCTTCGGTCAGGTGAAACCCTTCCTGCCGCGCCGATCCCGCGGCCTGCCAGATATACAGCCCCCCGGCCTCATTTGAGGTAAGCATAAAACTCTGCCCGTTTGCTTTTTGGCCGTCCGCTTCGGTAAGAAGTTTCGTCCAGGGGCTTTCATTCTGCCACTCAAAGGTATTGACTTTCTCAGTTATATCGCCCGCATTAGTGGGAATAATAACGCAGTCGATTCCAAATTTATCGCAAATGTTTTTAGTGATTCCATACAGTGTCATGTTTATCAACAAGCCTGACCAGGTTGAGTCAATAATATCCCGCGCCGGACTGCGGCCCATCACCCGCAGGCTGTGCTTTGATACGTCCGCGCCGGCGGTAATCTCGTCAACCATGACCGTTGTAACCAGGCGTTTGCCGCCAGAATCTTTTACCAGGTCGTTTTCATACCGCACTTCAATTTTCTCGTGTTTGTTTACCCTCGTTCTCTCACTCGCGGGAATTTCCAGTTCCAGGGTGTGGCAAATATCGTCCAGGGATTTTTTAATCCTGACGCTCCTCCAGAGCAGTTCCGCGCTTCTTGAGGCGTTTTTGACAATGATCCTAGACATAGATCACTCTCCCTTCTATCACAAAGGAATCGGCGATGCGGTTGAGTTCCCGGAGTTTGTCTTCATCGCAGCCGAGGTAATTGGCCAGGTATAGCAGCGGTACGGGAATAGAAATATTCCGGCTCATTTCCCGGCTCAATTTCTGTCCTGAAAGTTTTCTTGATAAAGCGGCGCGTACATCTCTTAAAGCGGCGTACACGGCGGGATTTTCCCGGTTGATACTCTCTTCTAGTTTTTTAAGAAGCCGCCAATAGCCGGAAGCGTTTTTATAGGTAATGGAATCCATATTTGCGATTATTTGTGCCGAGGCAAAAAACGCCGTTGTCCGGTACAGATTTTCCATTGCCTTTTTAGTGTTTGCCTGGCTGACCGTTGCCGTTTCGACCGGCACAGCATAATCGCTGGCCGATAAAAATAAAATCAGCGCGTTTCTTTCGTTGTCCGGCATAGGCAGCGAAGGTTTACTTGTTGCTGAACCGCTGCTGCCGCCGCGTTCCCGGCCATACAGGGCGATGCTGTTTTTTATTTGTAGAATACCGCCCGCGATTGAAGCGGCGGCATTAAAAAGAGCCTGGGCAAATTCACGGGGGGCGAGAATAATATCATTGACAAGGTTGATTACTCCCAGGACTTCGCCCGTCATCGCGCTAAGGGCTGTTTTCGCGCCCTGTATCCTGCCGAGAACATTCAGGAGCGATTTTTTAATCTGGCCGGTTGCCGAAGCAAATGTGAGGTTATCTTTTTCCTTCAAACCGGTTTCAAAATCGTCAATCGCGGCGGCTTGCAGATTTTCCGCGGCGTTTTCAAATTGCGCGGCGGTAGGCGGCAGCGCGCCCGTCCGTTCACTAATGCTGACCCCGGCGCGGGCGGCGGTAGGCGGCAGCGCGTCCATCCGCTCACTAATGCTGACCCCGGCGCGGGTGAAGGGGATTGAAACCGCGCACTGCCCCTGTTCATCGGTGTTTTCCGATACTTCGTAATTATCGCCGACCACCACCGGAAACCTGCCCCAGAAGGGCAGGTCAATATAGCCGGGATGGTCGTCATCGGTAGGAACGCGCAGGGCCTCTATCAACTTGTTACGCTCGGCGATATAGGAGGGGCCGCGCAAAAAGCCGTCTACGGTAAGGCTTTGCGGTTTTTCGTTGAGGTACTCGTTTGACCAGAGGCCGCCAAAGGGATACTCCGCCGTGTCCTTGGACTGCCCCCCGGTAAAACGGAAACTTTTTTGTATGAAGGGAATCGCCTCGCCGCCCGGAGCCTGGTAGCTTGCCAGGCGGGGACTATCGCCATCCTGCTTCTTGTATGCTTCCCGCCAGTTTTCAGAGTAAGGGGAAGGCAGGGCCGCGTCAAATTCGCTCATTGGATAAGCCTCGCGTTCTGAGCGCTTCCCACGGCGAATTTATAAGGGGTGGTATTTTTGCCGATAGACTGCCGGAGCCGGCAGCTTTTATCATCGATAAAAAGTTCGCTCCGCAGTTGGATTTCACCGTCTATCACCACCGGGGGCATTGCCGGGGGAACCCGTTCAACCGTGCGGACTTCGTTGACCAGGGCGGCGGGGTTTTTCATGGCGAAGATGTAGTCATCGGGGTGGGTGCTGAACTGGCCCTGGGGTGTTACGATCAGATCGTTCACGGGCCTCCTGTAACCACAATATTCATATCCGCCATAGTTGTACGCCGGATCAATGATACGGGGAGACCGCGCGGCAGATTCATCATCACCCGCCACGGCCCCGCCGATGACCGTACCAGCGGCCCGTCCCGCCTTGCCGCCGAAATAGTAACCCGCCGCTCCTACACCCGCGCCAATTATAAGACCGGCTATATTGCCAAGACCGGGAATTGCCGTACCAAGGGCGGTTCCCGCAAGGGCTGATGTTGCCATAGCTGCCAGCACCCCTCCGGCAATTGCCCCGCCTGCCGCGCCTACGATGCTGCCAGAGGCATCGCCTATTGCGCCCCCTTTGGCCGCCCCCTTTTCCCTATCGGTCAGGGTTTCGTCCCGCTCTATGTCATGCAGAGTGTCAAGCATTTCGGGTATTTCATACCAAGCGGCTGCGAGTCCGGCTCCTACGCCGGTTGCTATAGTTCTGGGCGATCTCAATGCGGTTCTTCCGGCTGCTAGAGCTTGCTGCGCCCGGCCCCCTGTTGCGGGAAGCGCGGGAGGAGGCGGTATTCCCGCCCCTGAAGCCAACGGCCTGCCATACTGATCGACCAAGCCGCCGGGTGGGGTCGTTGGTATTCCCGAAGGGCCGGGCGGACCGCCGCTTCCGCCCCAGTTGGTAACGTGTACCGGAATCCCCGCGCCGCCACCGGCGTTGGCAGGACCGGACACATTCAGATTACCGCCTTTCAACGAATTTAGGCTTGCAAGAAGGGATACAACGCCCGCGCCCACTCTCACTGCGGCCAGAGCGCCGAGGGTTAAGGTTATGTTCCGTATCGCGTCTTCAACTTTTTCCGGGTCTTCCGCTAGTTTGTTTAACAGATTGGCAAGGTCTTGCAATGGCCCGGTCAGGCTTTTGTCGGCGAATGACAAAAACGCCGTTTGCAGGTTTTGCAAATTTGATTTGAGGGTATCGGCCATAGTCGCCGATTTTTGTTCCAGCAGCCCGGCGGTATCGCCGAGGTTGACCAGATTATCATACATCCGCTCGCCCTGGGTTATGTAGGCGCGGAAGGCCTGCATGGAGGTCGTGCCAAAAATCGTGCCGAAAAAATCGGCGTTCCCCATTTCCTCCGCTTTGGCAACAATATCAAACATTATATCGTTAAAATCGCGGAACTCATTGGTAGCCAAGTCCCGGACATCGATCCCAAGCATACGCAGTTTTTCCTGCTTTTCAGGATCGCTCAATTCGGCCATCGTGGAATTCAGGACGGTTACGGCAATATCGGCGCTTTTGGTTCCGGCCATCAGAATCTGCATGGCGGCGCTGGCTTTGCGGATATGTTCCGGCGTGGTGCCGATGATGCTGTAGGCGGAAAAAACAGCCGGGGCGTTTTTGGCAAATTCCCCAAAGGTGAAAGCCCCCTGATCGCCCTGGGCAATCAGATCGTTCATCAGGGGCAGTATCTCTTCCATCGTGTAACCGAATTTAGCAAACTCGGAGAAGACCGCCCCCATCGCGTCCCCGCTCTCGCCGGAGGCCTGGATCGCCAGGGCAATATTCCGCACGTTGTTTTCGACAAAGCCCAGATCGCCGGTTTTCGTCATCACCACTTCCAGGGCGCTGATGATTGAATCGGTGTCAAGTTTGATGTCCGGCATTTGCGCGGTTACAAAAATCTGCCGTTTGAGTTCGTTCACCTCGGCGGCGCTGGCATTGGCGGTCAGGCCGAGCCGGGCCATGCGGTTATCCAGATCGATAGTAGACTTGACGGCGCTCAAGGCCCCGACGGAAACGCCCAGGGTGCCCAGGGTTCCGGCAAGCCCGGAAAAAGCCCGGTTGACCCTGTCGGCAACGCCAACCGCTTTATCGGCGAAGCCCTGGACGGAAATCCCGGCCCCGTGGATTTGAGAGGAAAGCTGATCCTTTAGTTTGAGCAGTACCCCTGCCGTGATTTCCCGCGCCATTTTCTCTAACTTGTCCCATGCAGCGTTTTATATACTTCAAACGCCGCCTCATGCCAGGCTTTGAGTTCCGCCCAGGCAAAGCCCATAACGGTCTCGAAGCTTACGGACGGCATCATCTGTAACAGTTCGCAGGTTATACGGCGGAGGCCGTTTCGGAATTCGGCGGCGGAGTACCGTTCGCCGCCGCGCTCGTAGGGTCTTTGGCTTCTTCCTTTTTTTCGTCAAGGAGGTTGACCAGGCCCATGAAGCGCATATTGGTACGCGCCAGGACAAGGCGGAGATCGGCCCAATCCTCCGGCACCAGTTCGTCCAGTAACGCTTCCGGCGCACCGGAGAGAGCCGAAAGCAATGCTCTGGCGTAGCCGACACTGTTCGGATCATAGCCGTCCGTCCGCAGAATATCCCGCAGTACGGGCGGCTTCAAGGTCAGCGTAGCATATACAGCCTCGCCTTTTTTGATGGGGACGCGCAGGGTAAAAACTTCCGGCTCAACAAGAACGCTCCTGTTCATACCGCCTCCTACAGCCGGGGACTCGTGCCGGAATTATAGGTGATCTCTATTTCGGCATCGCCCAACTGCCCCGGCTCGGTTACCCAGGCGTTGGGCATCATATACTGCTTGCCGCCGGTGGTGAAAATAGTGAGGGTGTCCTCGTCCGTCTCGCCCAACTGTTCCACGCCGATTGCGCCTGTGGCGTTCAGCTTGAGCTTGAGTTCCGCGAAGGTCTGCTTCTCGGTGTAGCCGGTATTTTCCGGCACTTCCCCCGCTTTCGTTTCCCGCTTTTTCCCGGCGGGCTTGAAAGTCGATCCGCCTTCCTGCAAAGGTAATTCGCCCAGCCTGGACGATATTACCCGGTGTACCCGTTCAAGTTTCATTCCTTGCCTCCTATTTGAATTGCAGTAGACCCGCGCCAATGTAGAACTGGCCGATCAGGTTCGGCTGATGGCTGTACTCAAGCCGGGTCTTGCTGTCCGATTTGACTTCCACGATGATGGAATTTTTGTAGCCGTCAAAGTCCTGGCACCAGCGTTTTTCTTTGATGAAGATCGCCTGGTAGAGCTCGCAGAGGAACGACCTGAAAATTCCCGGCGTCATCACCTTCGCGCCGGAACCAAAGTTTTCTTCCGTGCTGGCCAGCTTCCAGGTCTTATACCGCTTCTTTGCATCGGCGTTGATGTAAGTCCGCACCGCGTCCACCGTTTCGGGAACCTGTATGTCCAGGTAGCTCGTGTCCCGGCCCCCGTCCGTGTTTTCGGTATAGCTCGTTACCAGCCGCTCGATCAGTACGTTGCCGGTGGTATCCAGGCGGTAGGTAGCGATCCCCGCCGTGAGCAGGATTTGCCGGGTGTCGGCATCGACCTCCCGCTTCGAGGTGAGGCCGGTAATGGCGAGGTCGTAGGTGTTCGCGGCGGGATCGTCCGCCAAAATACGGCAAGCAATGGCGCACCACCGGGCGGCCCATTCGCCGGGAAGCTGCGGATTGGTGAGCCGGGGAACCAGCACAATGTGCGGATTGTTCACATCCTCGGCCTGAGCCAGCACGGTACCCGGATCGCTGGGGCTGCCAATCTCACCGGAGAGGGCCACGAAAGCCCGGCCCCCGATCTGCCGCATAGCCCCGAACCGGCTCGTGAGTTCCGCAGCCAGGGCGGTGATATTGTCCACATCGGCAAAATCGGAAATGATGTAGTGGTAACGCACACTGCCAAGGCCGGGGAAAAGCGGCGCGATATTCGCAACCTGCGCTCCGGGGGTAACGGTTCCTTCGGTGATCGTAACCCCGGCGGCTTCGCTGGCGATAATAACGCTGTTGGCGTTCCCGCCCGTCCCGGCCACTACGGATTTGACGGTAAACTCCCCGTCTGTCCCGGTTTCGGCTTCAATGGGAAGCCACACCTCGCTGTTGATCCGGGCCACAATCGCGGCGGCCACTTCATCAGCGGCCGCGCCTTCGGCAACGGCGGCGGCGTCAATCTTCGCGCCGTTCACCGTGATCGCCGCCGCTCCCCGCCGGGCCGTGGTAACGGAAACCGTAAAGGTTTTTTTCCAAGGCGTTGCCGCCTGCGGCGCATCCACCGGCAGCACCCAGCACTCCTCGATCTTGTTTAACTCTAAAAAGATTTTTGCCAAAATAGCGGCGGGGCTGCCGTAGCCAAAAAGAGATGCGGCCTTGAGATCGGCAAGTACCCGCACCGGCGTTCCGGCGGGGGCCGTACCTGCCGCGCTCTTATAGGCGATGATAAGCGCCTTTTTGATTTCGCTGACGCTCCCGGCCAGGGAGTTGTCAACTTCCTGGTATTGCCCCGGCACCAGCAAGATGTTCGGGATTTGTGTAAAAGGTATTCCCATTTTCAATCCTCCATGTTTACGTGATCGTATATTTCCCCGGTTCCGATTGTCGTCGTACCGTCATAGCCTTCAAACGTTTCAAGAGCCGCAAGCGCTTCCAGCGATTCGGCAAACGCGGGCCGCTCAAGTACCAGTTCCCACTTTACCGCCCAGAGGGTAATGTTGATCGCGTCCAACGCGCCGGAAAACAGGCACTCGGCCTCAATGTTCGTGTCTTTTATAACAAGATCAAAATCCGCTTTTCTGATAGCCGGGATTAATGCCGATACGATTTTCAACACGCCGTCATAGAGTTTGTCCGCATTGCTTGCCCGGTACAAAATCCAGCTTACAAAGGTGATCGTGTTGCGCTCCCCGTCTCGCGCTTTTACCATGCTCGTCAGAATCGCCGGGGTTTTCTGCGCCGCCTGTTGAATGGTCTTTTCGGTAAACCAGCCCGGATGCGCGGCGATGTGTATCTCCGGGTTTTTCGCAAACCCGGCTTTTATTTGTTCTACCGCTTCATCGCGGATCGTCAGGTACCCGCTCATTGCACAAGCCCTTCAAGAAAAACGGCGACCGCGTTTTCTATCGCCTTCGCGTCATCAGCCGAAACGCCGAGGTATGGCCGCGCCGGAATGTTCACTTTTTTCAACCATCCATAGCCCGGTACGAACAGGGCCTTCGCGCTTTTCGGTTTGATCTCCGCGCCGAACTGATGCACGGCGGCGTACTCCATTGTCGCGCCCGCCAGCACTGACCACGCGCCGCCCTGGACTTCGCTGGTGATGCTGTCCCGCAAGGTTCCCTCACCAACCAAAATTGACCGCGCCCCCAGCAAGCCCTTGCCGCCGTAGTAGTCCATCGTTTTCTGCGCCAGGGCTTTCCACGAATTACCGTCAGGGCTTTTTTGCGTGTCAAACCGCTCCTGGGTCTGGGCTTCCATCTCTACACCGATACTGCCCAAAAGCCGCGCCCGATCCGCCCCGGAAAGCGTAATTTTGGAGAGCAGTTTCTTTACCGCGTCAATTTCTTTGAGATCAAAACTGACCTGCGCTCCCTGGTCATCGGCCATTAAAACACCTTCCCCTTTTTGAAAAACCTGCCGTCCGGGATTCCGTCCTGGCCGGAGACTACCACTTCCGATTCCTGATAGCCCGGCCCTTCAAGGCCGCCCTGATATTCCCGGTTGATTTTTTCCAGGAGGGCGAGGCTTTCCTTGTATTTGTTCCGGGCGTTCTCGCTGCCGGTTACGGCATCGGTCAGGCGGTCAAGGGCGAGATCGGCGCAGACCGCCTCCAGCGCTTCGGCAAACTGCTCCTTGACCGGGTGACCAATTTCCCCGGCCCCGTCAAGGAGCCAGGGAAGGTGGGCCACAATGACCCCGGTAGCTTTCCGCAGGGCGGTCTCTATCCGCGCCGGGTCCGGCTCGCCGTCCCCGTTCAGGGGAAGGATTGCGGACGCGGACTGCATGGATAAAAACTGCTCTACGGAAATCAGCGGGGTCATTTCGGCGCGGCCTCCTTCCCGATTACCACCCAGGGATCGCGCCGCAGTTTCTCCAACTGCGTGGCGGTAACCTGGTAGGTTTCCGGTTTTTGCGTCAGTACCAGCCCGGCGCACCGGTATTTCGGGTACTGCGTTTTGTGGCGGAGCAGGGCGGGTTCCGTTTTGGCGCTTGCCGCCGCCGCTCTTGCCGCTTCCTCTTCCGCTTTCGCCTTGGCTTCCGCTTCTGCCCTTACCTGAGCCCCGGCTTCTTCCCTGGCCCTGGTTTCCTCCGGGATCTCTCCCGGAGGCTGATTGCTTTTCGCCATTGTTACTCCTCCTTACAGATGCGGAACCACTACGAGTTCCGCCGTGTGGTAGTTGGTGTTGGAATCGCCGCCGTTAACAAACTCCTTCACCAGGATTGCGCGAGCCGCCGCTTCGTTGGCGGGGCTGATAATCAGGTGGGTCGGCACGATGCCCAGGGGATCGCCGCCGTCCCGCTTGAATGTCTGCATACGGAACCGCGCCGCCTCGTAGTTCGCGGCGGTCAGGGCCGCCTTGGAAGCGACCGCCTGCTGCCACAGGCCGTAGCCCCAACTGCCCCGGTAGCGGATACCGTACAGGTACTTGTCCTGCATAAACACTTTGTCGTTTTTGGTGTCGGTGATCTCCTCGAACTCCGGCTGGGTGCGCTGCTGGGCGATGAAGGGCTTGAGGCTCCCCGACAGGGAAAGCAAAGCCCAGGGCGCTCCGGTTTCCGCGCCGGTGCCGATGATGTTGGAAACTTCCGCCGCGTCCCCGGTGCCGTCCGTGTTCGGGTAGATCGGATGCGCGGCGTCAAAAAATTTCTGGCCGTCATAACAGAGGTTGGAAAAGCCCCCGGTGATGAGGGCCGCCAGGTGGCGGTTCATAAACCGCTCAAACTCATCGGCCATCTCCCGCGCCATAACCCGGTACTGGCCCAGGTTATCGTCTTCGATGTCCGTCCGGTCAACCCCCAGGGTGGACTCCCATTTCCGGTTGGCGATCTGGTAGGCGAATTCCGCCATATCCTTGATCACCCGGTCGCCTACCCATTCCCGCATCTGGGGGAAGGCCCCCAGCCAGCCGTAGGTGTTGCTCCTGGCGCTGGACGGGATGATGGTGGCTAAATCCTCCAGACGCCCTTCGCGTCAAGCTCCGCCATCCTCGTGCGGAACTCGTCCCGGAGCGCGGTACGCAGGGTATTCAAAACGGTGTTGGTGATGATCATTTTTTACCCTCCTTGGGTTTGTTGATCTCCTCCTCCGTATAGCCCAGGGCCTTGTAGGTCGCGGCTTCCTCGGCGTTCAAAGCCAGGCCGCCTCCCGCAGCCGGGGGCGTACCTTCCGGGGACTGGTTCTCCGTGCTGATAATCGCCGGGGAATTCGCGGCGATCTTTTTGAAGGTCTCAAGCCCTTCCTTCGTGGCGCAGAGGGCCAGGTACTCCGTTCGGCTCGCCGGGGCGATCTTCCGGTTCTTGATCGCCTCGTCTACCGCCGTTTCCGCCTCCCGCTTGATCTGGGCGGCGTTGAGTTCGGCGATTTGCTTTTCCGCCGCGAGCGCCCGCGCTTCCATCGCGTTGAGATCGGCGCGGGGAGCGTAGGCCGCCAAATCCACCTTACTCGTATCCGCCCCCGCCGCAGCCGTCCCCGGTTTTGCCGCGTTCAGGGCTTTGGCGGCGGTTACGATTTCCGCTTCGGTCGCGGTTTCGGGCAAGCCCAAAGCCGCGCATAAATCTTTGTTCATTGTTACCTCCGTATAATTACTTCCGGTACTCGCTGAATTAAGCGCCGGTAATTGCAGGTTTGGGGAATTAGTCAGGGCCGCCCGGAGTACCACGGTGATTTCATCCCGGTCATCGTGCAGGAACACCGGGGAAATAAAACTGTACTCTTTGTTAAGCACCGCATCCGCGCCGCGCTTTGTCCATTCCGCATCGGCCCAGATCGATCCGCCCTCCCCGGTACGCAGGTTGGTCATCCAGCCCATCGCCGGGGAAGAACCGCCTTTGGGAGCAGCTAGATCGGTGGCGTGGTTCTCGTCAATCACCAGCCGGGAAAGCCGGGCCATCGAATTGAGAACTACTTTTTGCGGATTGCCGTTTTTCCATTTGCGCCCGTCCCGGCCCTGGATCAAATTCCCTGCGGGGATAAGTTCAAGCGAAGACGGCAACGCGCCGCTTTCCATGTTGAGCGATAAAAAAAGGCTGCCGGTAATTTCCATACCGACAGCCTGACGTACAAAGCGGCGTTTTTTTTACTAACAGGGATTATTGCTTTTGGCCATCTCCAGAAACGGCAGGTAGGGCATGGAGGGTTTCAATTTTTCATGCAGCCCCACTTTCCAAAGATTATAGGCCAATGTGAAACTGATATTGTATTCTCTGGCCAAGTCGTTCATGCTGCTCCCGTCATTCCCGTACCGCTCATAAATTTCAAGCGCGATGATTTTACGGAAAGCCGTCCGTTCCATAGGGAAATAAATTTGCATATTTCCGTAGAGCGCCATAATCTTGCCGAGAATTATTTTTGCGTCACACTCACCCGCCGCGTCTACAAGAACGCCGCTCAGGTTTCCCGCCGAGGTTCCATTATCCTTTTTTGCCGGTATGTAAACCATCTGACCGCCGTAATACCGGCACAAGGCCCGCACCGCTTTTTGCGCGGTTTCCGATGACACCCCGCCGCCGGTACAGGAGAGGATCAAGTCTTGTACCAGGGCGTTGTCATGGGATTTACGCATTGGGGTTCTCCAACGGAAACCTCGTTTCCGACGTATCGGGATCAAACCCGGCTTTGACCATCATGTCGCGTAACGCAAGGATCACATCCCGCGCCGTTTCAACCGTCAGAAAACGCAGGGCTTTAACATGGGCGATCCGGTTCACAAAAGCCAGGAGCGCCGCATCGTTTTTGTTCCGGGCGCATTTTTGCCACATCCCCTTGATGTACTCAAGCTGGGCCAGGCTCGCCATTCCCTTTTCTTCCGGCTTCACCCGGCAGGGTGTTTGACTGAACCCGTTCCGGCGCATGGCCCGGAGCGCCGCCGCAAGCTGCCGTTCGGTCATATCCGCGCAGGATTGTTTTCCGCATACGCCGGAAAGAAAAGCCCGGTACGCCTCATCATCCATGCCGAGTTTTCCCTTGCCCACGTGCACGAGCCGGATGAGTTTCTTCCGCCTGTTTTCCGTGTTTTTGGTGTTTCCCTGACCCATTTTAAAATCCCCTACAATGCCTCACGCTGTACAGCTTTTCAACGCCCGGCCTCTATGCCGTATCTTTCTTTAACCCGCCTCTTTTGGGTCTCTGAAAGCGGAAATCGCCCCATGTATTGCCCCATGGCAAAGGTTGCCAGAAATTCCACCGAGCCCATTTTCTTCTCCTGGACATACCCTAACAGTTCCCGGTAATTATCAACTTTGACCGGTATGGTTTTGTTGTCGGTTTCTTCCAGTTCGGCGTCCGCGTTTTCTTTCAGGCCGCGCAGCAACAGATACCGGACCAGCAGGGACGGCCGCATGAAGCCTTCTTCCCTTGCCTTTGACCGCAATGTTTCAATGGTTTCTTCATCAAAAGTCAACGTCATCTTTACCATAATTCCCCTCCTGTCCCTTACAGGCTGTTTACCACGTCCGCATCCACCAGATCAGTGCCGAGTTCCGCGGCCTCGTTCATTGCCTTGCGGCACCAGTTGTTAATGAGCAGGGGGTAGGCTACCGAGTACACCACCCCGTTCCGGGTCTGCCGCCTGAGCTTCGCGGCCAGAGCCTCGCACCCCGCATCGCCAATTACCGCCTTCCGGTTTTTGCCGAGCCGGGTGAATTTGATGTCCAGATATGCGGCGATGTCCGCGCCGGTTCCCAGGGGTTCGATTTCCAGAATCTCCATGCGCCGGATCACTTCCCGCGCCTCCCAGTTTTTCCCCTCGTCAAGTTTGGCCTTGAGTTCGATCTGGCCGATAAGCACGATGGAGAGCAGTTTTTTGAAACCGTCTTCCATTTCCCAAAACCGCTTGAGGTATTTCAGTGTCTGGACGGAAAGGTCGTGGGCTTCCTCGATCATCAAAACGTGGTTATACCCGCTCCGGCTTGAGTTAGTGAGAATACGTTCCACCTGCCGGGCCTTGCCTTCCAGGGTGCGCCGGGGCGTTTCCGTGGAGCAGTCGGCGATAATGGCGTCGCAGATTGTGCCGGTGGCAAGCCGGGTTTTATCGACACACCGGGGCGTGATGATCCGCACCTTCTCGCCCTCAGCCGCCATGCGGTCAATGGCGTAGCGCCGGATCGTGGTCTTGCCGCTCCCGCTCTCGCCCACCAGGGCCACCATGCCCCCGGCCTTCGCCGCCTGTAACAGATACTCGGCGATAAACCGGGTGTCATCCGTCAAATATACGTCATCGGCTTTTACCACGTCCCCGGTAAAAGGGTCCTGGGTAATGCCGAATTTCTTAAACGTTTTCAGGGTCAACATGATTTCCGCGCTCCTTACGCGATTTTGCTTTTCAGTTCCGCTGCCGGGATTTCCCCGGCAGGGGCCGCCGCCGCGCCGTCCTTAATCACCCATCCTTTGGTATTGACGGGAGGTTCGGCTTTCTGCTTGCGGGCTTTGATCAAATCATCAACTACCCTCGTGGGTACGCCTTCCGGGTACTGCTCCCGCAGGGTGTTGATGAATCCGTCCGGCAGATCGCCGCATTCCGCCTTGTACCGCTTCGCCGCTTCCACCGCGCTGATGATGATCTCGTGGGTGTGGACGGTTTCCGCGACCGCGACGGGCGTTCCCTCGCTCTGCCGCATAAAGGGATTTTCCGGGTTGATAAAGCTGTGGGCCGGACCCGTGACGGCGGCCATGCCCGGAGCCTCAAGAACCTTCCCGGCGGTTTCCCGCGCCGTGTCCCTGGGCCGTTTGTATTCCTTGCCGAAGACCGGGCTGTCTATGTCAAACCCGGCGCTGTCGTATACCACCGGCTCAAGTTCAAAACTCAGTTCTTCCCCGCCGTTTTTGTAGCTCACGATACAAATGGGTTCCTCCGTTACCAGCAGGGGCTGTAAATTGAGTTCCATGCCTACCAGGATTCCCGGCAGGTCGCGGACGCTGTACTTGAGTGACCGCCCGGCCCTGGGGTGAACAATGCTCACCGTCAGGTTCCCCGCCACCTTGCGGGTCTGTACGCCGTTGGCGAAGACCTGACGGCAGGTTTCCTCATCAGGCAGTTCCCTAAGCTGTTCCGGCTTGATCCGCTGCCACAGGGTACTCCTGGCGATAACAAGTCCGTTGCGGTGAAGCCGGGTGTCGAGACCCGCGAGCAGGTCGGCGTTGTAAGCCGCATAGAAATGCTCCGCCGCGTCGTTCAGTTCCTCAACACTATTCACCGGCTCAAAACGGAGGCGGCTTTCAAACTGCGTTTCCACCAGATTGTTGGCGTTCTCCACCTGCCCCTTGGCCCTGGGGTTTCCCGGCAGATGCGGTATGGTTTTTACGCCGAGGGCTTTAAGCGCGTTGCCGGTTGCCCTGGCGATATTCGCCGTGCCGCAGTCCCAGACCAGCAGTTCCGGGATGCCGTGAAACACATTAACGTTGTTTTTCTTTTGCCCCCAGGCATACAGCAGGAAGTCGTACATATTCACCGCCGTCTCGCCCATCGCGGCGTAGTAGCGGACGCAGATGGAACCGGAGTAATGATCGGTGAGAACATAGCGCCAGCACTTTTCTTTCCCTTCCAGAAAGTTTTTGTTTTTGTACAGTTCGTCATCGCCGATTATTTTTTGCTTCCCGCCAGGTGTGTAATACAAAAGGGAAACCGATGGATCGGCCTGATGTACCTGGTTCGGGTATTCGGTACGCATGGACTGATGCGGCGCGGGAATCCTGCTGTCGGATACGGCCATGTGGTTCTGCCGGAGCAGTTCCCGCAGGCGGCTGTCGCTTACCGGGACATTGACGCCCCGCGCCTCCAGGATTGACCGGGCCACGTTTACCGGAAGCGTCGCCTTGCCGTTTTTGCGGACGCACTGTTTGAGCATATCGCCCACGGCGGTTAAAAGTTCTTTATCTACCGATGAGGCCCCGACGTCTTTGCGTTTCGTGCGGCCGGAGTCCCATCCGCTTTCTTCCAGAACTTTATACGCCTTCGCCTTCGAGAAAGCGAACATACGGCACAGTTCGTCAACTACCGCTTTACGCTGTTCCCCGTTTTTGGCGGCGTTCATCCGGTCAACATACGCCCGGTACACGCTACGCCTCCTCCCCGCCCGGAAGATCGCTTATCCGCCACTTCTCCATCGGCCCCGCGTTGTCAATTTCGTTTATCCACGCGTCCTTTAACTCGTGGAAAGTTTGCATTTCCCTGTCAAATATGGCGAGCCATTCGAAGAGCTGCTGGACATTCACGTTTTCGATTCTTTCGGCCTCCGTGACCAGGGCGTAGGCTTTGCGGAGAGCGCTGTTCACTCCCCCCAGAGCGTAGGTGTAGTTCGCGATCATGCCGTCAAGCGCGGCCTTGGCGATCTGTTCTTTCGTAGGCGGTTCCTGCCCGGCAAGCCTCATGTCAAGCTCGTTGATTTTCGCGTCCTTCTGCGACATGGACTGCTCAAAGGCGGATCGTTCCTTTTTCCGCGTTTCTTTTTCTTTTTTGACCAGTTCCTTTTCCTTGCGGAGGTTCTCCCGGAGTTCCCGGAGCCCCATACGGTCAATGTCGTCAATCGTCATGCCCCTGACTTCACCGCCTGATTCCAAGACTTTAATGTCATCTTCCTCAAGTACTGTCAGAGCCTTCACTTTGGGAGCGCCTAGACGTACAAATGCGCCCACCGTGTTCGTATTTGAAAATTTCCGCGCCGCCAGCATCGCATACTGAGCGGAGCGCGGCGCCAGTTCAAGGCGCTCAAGCGTTTTGAGAAATTTGCCGTGTCCCTCGTGCGCCTTGATACGGACAAGCCGTTTCCCCATCTCCAGAAGCGCCGTTCCCGCCTGATCCTGGTAAAACCGGATTTCGTTTTCAATCCGCTCAAGCTCATAGGGCATCCCGTCGGCGTACAGTTCCTCCGCCGTT
The DNA here is from genome assembly GCA_031257385.1 of Treponema sp. Taxonomy (GTDB): domain Bacteria; phylum Spirochaetota; class Spirochaetia; order Treponematales; family Breznakiellaceae; genus WQXQ01. The sequence continues at coordinate 2,029 of JAIROT010000093.1, read as the reverse complement.
TGGATGTCCTCCGCCATCTTTTCAACTGCCATGATTTCCGCGCTTGGTTTTTTGTTCTTTGCCATACTATGTCTCCTTACTGCATTGCCGAGGCGTACCGCGCCTCGTCTTCCGTCAGCCGTAGCCGGGCCGTCTGGAAGCATTTGATCATTGTTCCCGCGAAAGCTCCAAACTTCGGGGACAGCCGCCATTTGCCGTTAGTTTTTTCGATCCAACCCCGCGCTTCCAGTATTTTCAAATCCCGGCAGATATTCACCTCGGTGCTCTTGAGTTCAAAGGCGATGGCCTTATTGCTCATTCCTTCCATCGATTTTTCAACCAGCATTTCCACGATGCGCAGAATGCGTTCCTGGCTATTTAATTTTGATTTTTCCATCTTCAATCACCCCTCGCCGAAACACGAAATCCTTGATGCCCAGCCCAAGCCCGATGAGCCAGTCCCATTTGAGCCGCTCGCCCCAGTCTTTGAGGCAAACCCCAAGCCTGAAAATAAAACCTCCCATACCAGCCTCCTACATCTGCTCTTTAAGCAGGTCTTTGTTGATTTCCTCTTTGTCCGCTTCGCAGAAAAAATCGTCTTTGTACTTCCGCACCGCGTCCACCATTGCCAGTTCCTCATCGGTCATCACGGCCATCGCCTCCTTGTCTACCTCCTCCTTCGTGCGGATGAAGATGATTTTGCCAAGCTTTTTCAGCAGTTCCAGTGTGGTTTTCTTGACACTGATTGACGTACTTTTCCGGTAGCCGAAAATGCCGAAGGAAACCTGTACGGTCTTTTTGTCCTTGAACAACTCCGCCCGGTTGTATTCGGCATACGCCCCCAGCAGGGCCGAGAGGTCGGTAATCCGCTTGCGGATCGATTCCCCCGCTTTGACGGCGGCGGTTTTGATTTCCGCGATCTGCCGGTGGGCATCACCGTCAATCGTTTCCAGTTCCCTTTCGAGAAGCCCGATTTCCTTGAGCGTCAAATTCGTGTCCTCAAGGCTTTCAATTTTTTTGACATTCGGTTTGAACCTTGCCATGTTTAGCCTCCTAATAAATTTCAAGTTCCGGCTGTGATTGCCGGTCTTGTTCTGAGCGTCTTTGTTTGATGCAGTCGTCGACCGCCTTCTCGCATTTTTTCGCCGCCGCCAGCGCAGAGGGGCTTTTGGACAGGAAGTAGACTTTTTGACATTCCCTCATTTGCTCCACGGCAATGAAGAAGTCTTTCCACGAGTTGATCATAGGCGCACCGCCGCCGCGACATCCTTCACGGCCTGCACCGGGCTGTCGCCCTCGATAGAAATAACGTTTGCGGCGTTCCCCTTCTTTATGAGGATGTTTTTGCCGAAGGTTGGGGAATTTCGGCAGTGAAACGAAACCAGAGCGCCCGCCATGTTGAAAGCTTCTTCCAGGGTTCTCAAGGCCGTCATATAGCCTGTAAAGGCTTCTTGGTCGCAAGGATCGATCCTCATGCCGCGCCTCCCTCAAGTGCCCACCGGAAGTTATTGGCGATATTGTCTTTACCCATAAACCGGGCATAGATCACAAAATCGTCCTTTGAGATTTCCTCATAGATGTACCGATAAGGGGCAATGGCCCCGCAGCACATAAGTTCTAAATTTTCCGTGTCTATGACTTTGGAAATTTGAATGTCCATCTCCTCAAAGCATCTGGACTTTTGGCTGATAACTGGCATGGTCAGCGTACTGCCATCGTTCAATCGGAAGGTTTGCCTCGTCATACCGCCCCTCCCTTGTCCCTGGCGGCGGCAATCATAGCCTCGAAAGTGGGGTAGCCCAGGGTCTGATAGAGGGCATCTTCAACACGGGTTGAGTGCCGGATACCCCGGATGATCTTGGTAACCCCTTCCCGCCTGATGCCCAACTGATCCGCCAGTTTCTGGTGGGTGATACCCCTCAGGCGGAGCTGGTAATTAAAATCGGTAAACCCCCGGCTTTGCCGGGGGACTCAAAAAGTTTGACTTTTACGGGAGTATTAAAAGTTTTCAAATTCATACAGAACCGGATGTTGTAACACACATCAGGAA
>JAIROT010000053.1 GCA_031257385.1 Treponema sp. | reverse complement strand
GAGAAATCAATCTTGGCGGTTCCATAGAACCTGTTTATAATCCCATAAACCTTGCGGAAATCGCAGTAGAAAAAGGCGCAACTGTAATTTTAGTTCCTGTAAACTGCCGCCGCCAGCTTATTGATCTGTCGGATGACATAGCGCTCAAGGTCAATATTCAGTATTACTCAGACGCACGGGACGCATTATTAAAAGCGATTATGGAATGAAGGATTTCGTTTTACCACCCCTGCCATTCAATACCCCGCCAACACCCGCCGCCCACCCCTGCGGGGCGGCCTGAATTCTCCCAAGAGGCTTCGCCGCTTCCTCCGTGAAACCCGCCCACCCTTTCAGGGAGAGCGGGCCGATACTTCAAACCTGGACCCTTCGGGGACTGGATGAATCTCCCATATCTTTAGTGTTAGTTCGTGTATCAAACAGCAAAATCCGCAAATAGTAATTGTGCAATATTCTCCAATCCGGCTTTAAGGCGGCAATCTCCGCACGGCGCAGTCCGGAAAGGAACATACAGGCGCAGACGGCCAGTTCCATGGTGTCCTGTAGCACTCCCGGCATGAAAAGTTTGAGAAATTCGTCCTCCTCCATGGCGTCCCAAGGAACGCTGTTAAGCCCTGGAGGGTCCAGGTCCTGAAAAGGATTATACCAGCGTTTATGTTTCCTCTGGTATTCTCTAAAAACCATGCGAAGGAATATCACAGTTCCGGCGAATGTTCGACTTCCCCCCGCAAGATTACCGGTCTTGAGCTTCTTGACGGACAGACGGTTAGTAAAGGCTGTTATATCATCTTCATCCACTTCAGACATGAGCAGCTCTGCAAGGGGGTCATTCTTAATATGAGCATTGTAGTAGGTTTTATAGGTATCCAATGTCCCCAGGGAATAGGGGCGGTTCTTTGAGGCGTTCCGGCCGGTCCGGGGACTGGTCTCAATATCTATGAACTTCTTTGCCCAATTGCCGACCGTAATATCCTCGATACGGACCCGCTGGGCGGCGCCTTCCTCCAGTTTTTTCTTTAGGTATTCAATAAGGGCGAAGGCGCCGGCCTCCGCAGCAGCCTTGGTTTTTGGGTTCCGAAACTGGATCAGGGCATCGGGGAGATCCTGGAAGCTCCTACGGCGCCATTCCCTGCAAACCTTCCAGGGAAGGCCGCTGGAACAGTTGATGGTTATCTGGAAGGTCTTTGAATCCCCGCGCCGGGGGGTAGTGAACGGTTTTTCAGGCCGGGACATAGCATCATCCTCCGAATAGACGGAAAAATAAATGCACGATAAGTGCACGATGCTACCCAACTCACGTTTTTCAGAAAAACGCCGTTTTCTCTAATTCCTTACCACGTAAGGAATTAGCTCACTTTGGGGAGTGGAGGATTCGCCTTCCGGCCCTCAACATCCTGTTTCGGGCCTCCAGGCCGTGGTTTTGCCCTGCCGGCGCCATCCCTGGCGCCTTTTCCTCCCCATGGTCGGCGGGCTAAACCCTTCGAATCCTCACGTGGAAACAATAACGGCTTCCTTTCGGAAGCCGCCTTTTTGGGGAGTGGAGGATTCGAACCTTCGAAGGCTGAGCCAACAGATTTACAGTCTGCCCCATTTGACCGCTCTGGAAACTCCCCGGTAAACTCTTACTCTGACATAATGAAGGATTGCGTGGAAAAAAGCAAGCGCTCGCGTTGCCTCAAAACCAAAAACCTGACCAAAATTAGCCCGTTTCGGCCTGTTTTGCCTCCTCCTCGCCTCCGCTCGGCGGGCGTTCCGTGTCCCTGCCTTTGTCTGGGGTAAACTATACATTGGGCGCGCAGGGATTCGGACCCCGGACATCCACGGTGTAAACGTGACGCTCTAACCAACTGAGCTACGCGCCCTGTGGCTAAACTACCGGAAACCACAGCGCTTGTCAAGGATCCGCTGACCGTCCATTTGTTCCGGTTTTGAAACAAGCCCGGATACGTTTTTTTAACATTTTTTGCGCTTTTTTCTTGCCAAATAAAAAAATGGGGTATACAATTCTTTTGATGGTTGAAAAATACCAATCCGAGAGGTGGAAATGGAGCGGAATAAGCTGCAATACTTCAAGGAAGAATGACGCCTGCTGTATCGGCAGCCTGTTCTGCGTTGGCTTTACGTGGTCATTCTAATGTAAAATACTCCTAGTTGGCGGAGCCGTCTGTCAGGCGGTTCCGTTTTTTTCATATATCATTTGAGGCTTTCCCAAAACTTCAGTTTTTGGGAAAGCAACCTTAGATTTAGAGGAAAAAGCGGCCTTTAAGGCGCTTTTTCCCGAGCTTTTCCCAAAACTAACCGAGTTTTGGGAAAAGCTCATTTCTCAAGTTGTTTATCTTCGGAAATTTCAATTTCCGAATAACTCTGTCATTTTATTGTACTATATTAAGGGATAGACAAATGTATCTGTATTCGCATATTGACCCGTTTTGATTAATTCCTGATCTTTAAATCAGGAGAATTGCTATGCTTTATAGTATTTTACCTGCGCCGCCATCAAAAGAATTCCGGCGCTTGCAGCCGGTCATTTTTATTTCAGGCTCCGCAAGCATCAATAAACTGCCGGCTTGCGCCATAAAAAAAATCGACAGTATTATGAGCGGAAATCTTATCATATTAGTTGGAGACGCAAAGGGCGCCGATTTGGAGGTTCAGAAATACCTTTCAAAGAAAAGATATGACAGGGTAATTGTCTATTTTACCGGAACGGAAAGTAAAAATAATGTTGGAGGGTGGGAAACAAAAAAAATAACCGGCGGCGCCAATGCTAAGGGAAGGGACCTCTATGCCCTGAAAGAAAGCGCTATGGCAGACGACGCCGATTACGGTTTGATGCTATGGGACGGCGTAAGTATTGAAACCCTGAATGCCATCAAGGAGATGAAAAACAGAAACAAGGGATTCTCCGTTGTATTGGACAGAACGCTCATTGACGAAGCAACCAGCGACATAATAATAAATACCCTTATGAACCGATAGCCGGGAGCCTGCGGCGCTTATATTCGCAGCATTCCGTTTATAGCGTCGTAAATCTGATCCGTAAGGGCGCCCCGCTTTTCGTCCCCCGGAATGCCGGCTGTCGCGACCGGGGGGGCAAAGCGCGCCGACACCGGGACGCGGCGGACGCGGCGGTCCTTCTCAAACACATCATAGGTGCCGCTTATGGCCACGGGAACTATGGGGGCCCCCGCTTTGGTGGCCAGCTTGAGGGCGCCGCTCTTGAAGGGAAGCATGCCCTGTCCTTTGCCGCGGGTCCCCTCGGGAAAGATAACCATGGCGCCGCCGTTTTTGATCCGCCGGATCCCCTTGTTGATGGAACCCACCGCCTTCCGTATGTTTTTCCGGTCGATGAAAAGGCCCCCCAGAAGCAGAATCCACATATTCAGCAGGGGAAGGGCCGCCAGCTCCTTTTTGGCGATAAATCCAAAGGGCCGGCCCACCGTGGCCAGAAGCAGCACGATGTCAAACATACTGTTGTGGTTTGCCACCAGGCAAAAACCGCCCCGGGGGGGAATGTGTTCCGTCCCTGTAACCGTAAAGGGACAACCCGTCAGGGCTATAACCCACCGGGCCCAGCCCCGGGCTATCACGGCGGTGGCGCTTCCCATCGGACGCCCCAAACCCAGCAGGGTCAGCAGCAGCGCCGTAAGGCCGAAGGGTGTAAGAACAATAACACTAATCGCAACCAGCGTAAAAATTACAATTGTCCTCAATTTATCCATTTCCCCGCACAGCTCCTCTTTTATGGCGCCAAAGCCGCCAGCTTCTCCCGGATAAATTCGCTTTTCTCTTTTAAGCCGATGTTCCCGGTCTGCAGGATCAACACATGGGGCGCCCTGGGATCCAGTTTTATCCTGCCGTTGGACTCCTGCATTAAGCGCACCAGCCGGTCTATCTTTACCCTGGAAACCTTGCCAAATTCGACCCTGACCGAACCGCGCTTTTCCTTGAGGGAAAACACCGCAATGTCCCTGCAGATGATGCGGATCTCCGCCAGGGCCAGAAGGGACGCCGCCTCGTCCGGGGGCGGTCCAAAACGATCCGTCAATTCAGCCAGGAGATTTTCCAGCTCCTCCCTGGTTTTGACCGAGGCGATCTTTTTGTAGACCTCCATCTTTTCCTGGGCGCCGTCTATGTAGGTGTCGGGGATAAAGCCCGAATATTCCAGTTCCAGCAGCGTTTCTGTTTCCGCCTCGTACCGGGCGTTCTCCAGCCGCCTCACCGCCTCGTCCAGGAGCCGGAGGTAGAGGTCGAAGCCGACGGAATAAATATCCCCGGACTGCTCCCGCCCCAGAAGGTTCCCCGCCCCGCGGATTTCCATGTCCTTCATGGCTATCTTGAACCCCGATCCCAGCTCGGTAAAGTCCGATATGGTCTGGAGCCGTTTCATGGC
>JAIROT010000007.1 GCA_031257385.1 Treponema sp. | reverse complement strand
CTGAATAAAGCAACGATTACAAAAATTTGGTATTAAACCAGACGGTATTATAAATTTCCTCTCGAACGAGCCTCCGATCAAGAAATTGCCCCACGTTCCAGATACCGCGCGGCTTGCCGTGCGGAGGCTCATTGATCTTGGGCGCATCCGGCGCAGGGTTGTCGCTTGCGCGACAATTTCAGCTTGAAGTTCGGCCTATTAAACCGATATAAAATCGCATTTTTTGAGAATTTTTCGTAAAAATCGCTGTTTTATCTTGCGATTTCTGTCGATACTAAATATAATTGGGGAAGGTGTAATATGGTCGCTGAATTCAGTGTAGAAAATTTCAAGTCTTTCAAAGCTTGGCAAACGTTTTCGCTTGTGGCAGCGAAGAATAAGGAATTGTTGGACGAAAACACGTTTGAAGTTACCAAAGATTTGCGCCTCTTACGGAGTGCGGTGATTTATGGCGCAAATGCCAGCGGCAAATCCAATTTTTTCGCGGCATTGACTTTTTTTTTGAATTTTGCGGTCAATTCGGGGCCTTCGCAACAAATAGGCGATAACATAGCTGTCCATCCATTCGCATTCTCAAAACAAACCGAGAATGAGCCGTCTACTTTTGAATTGTTGTTTTTCTTGGAAAACAGGGAGGGCAAGCCAATCCGTTACCGGTATAGATTAACAGTTGATCACGATAAAGTATGTAACGAATGCCTTTTTGCTGTCTTGAATGTACAGGAAGTTGAACTTTTTGTCCGGGAAGGACAGGCGATTAGATACCACCCAAAATATTTTGGTGAAGGTGAGCCCGCAACAAAGATAACCAGAGAAAACGCCTCGTTTCTTTCTGTTTGTGCTCTTATTAACGGTGACCGCTCAAAGGCTATTGTGCTTTTTTTTCAAAATCTTTCTACAGGGTTAGATACCAGAAAGGTACAAACACTCTCTAAAGTTGATGATCCGAAATATCGTGAACGTATTGTAGATTTCCTTCGATGCGCCGACATTCAAATTCTTGATGTAAATAGCAAAGATATTCCTTATTTATATCGTGTCCGTACCCCAAGCGGCAATATTGAGACAAGGCAGCGAATGCAAAAAAAAGTTTCCTATAGCCATGCCTTTTATGATCAGGAAGAAGTTATATCAAGCGTTGAATTCGATGAAGAAGATGAATCTTTGGGAACAAGAAAACTTTTTCAGTTCGCCGCCCTGCTCCTTGAATCGTTGGACAAGGGATACCCCGTGTTTATTGATGAGTTTGATTCTTCTCTTCATCCGCTTATTGTGGAATCAATCCTAAAGCTTTTCAATTCACCCAAAACCAATGCCGGAAATGGACAGCTTGTTATTTCCTGTCATGCGGTGCATATTATGAGAAAAGACCTTCTTCGCCGCGACCAAATTTGGTTTTGTGAAAAAGATCCCTACGGCGCAACCGAACTCTATTCGCTTGTTGAGTACGTAGAGCCGGATACCCATGAATCGGTCAGAAATGACGCCGCTTTCAACAAAAACTACCTGAAAGGGAAATATGGCGGTATACCCTATATTAATGAAATAAATATGCAACTGGCGGATGACCGTAATGGGGCATGACAAACTGTTTCATAAAAGGGCGGCCGAGCTGCGCCGCGTGGAAGGCACTCGTCAGCCCAGGATCATTCTCATTGTCTGCGAGGGGAGTAAAACTGAACCAAACTATTTTAAGGCATTTCCCGAAAATCAGCGTGTTTACGATGACATTGATATACAGGGGACGGGATATAATACAGTCACTTTGGTAAAAAAGGCGATACAGCTAAGAAATGAGGCCCAGAAAAACCGTAAGCCTTACCAGGAGGTGTGGTGTGTATTTGACCGTGACTCTTTCCCCTGGGAATCCTTTAATGAAGCCGTCACATTGGCAAAACGTGAAAAAATTCGCTGTGCATATTCAATTGAGGCTTTCGAAATATGGTATCTGCTCCATTTTAATTACTGCGACACCGCGTTTTCCCGCACCCAATACAAAGAAAAACTAACATCCGCATTGGGTGTGGAATATTTGAAAAACGACACACAAATGTACGAACGATTGAAAAACAAACAAAAAGAAGCTATACAAAACGCGAAAAAACTTTACGCTTTTCAATACAACAAAACAATACAGAATCAAAATCCGGTAACAACGGTTTTTGAATTGGTTGAAAAGCTGCAGAGCTGATTGTACCCTTTACTTTTTTAAGCAAGATCAATATTATGAAAATATGAATTCCAGCTATTCCGCGCAAAATATAACGGTTCTCAAGGGGCTGGAGGCGGTCCGCAAACGCCCCGGTATGTATATTGGTACGACCGGCATCGACGGCCTTCATCATTTGGTGTTTGAAGTTGTAGACAATTCGGTTGACGAGGCCATGCAGGGCTTCTGTAACGATATTCTGGTCGTTCTTGAAGGGAACGATGTGGTTCGGGTCGAGGACAACGGCCGGGGTATTCCCGTGGATATACACCCAACCGAGCGGGTCAGCGCCCTGGAACTGGTTATGACGCGGCTTCACGCAGGCGGCAAATTCGATAAAAAGTCCTACAAGGTTTCAGGCGGCCTCCACGGCGTCGGCGTTTCGGTAGTGAACGCCCTTTCCGAGTGGTGCGAGGCCTTTATCCACGTCAACGGCAAAATCCACACCCAGCGCTACAGAATCGGCATTCCGGAGGGTCCTGCCGTGGAAACCGCCGCCGAAAGCCTGCCCTACGGCGCCGGTTCCCCGGAGCGCCGGGGTACTGTTGTCCGCTGGAAAGCCGATACCTCGATTTTCGAGACCACCACCTACAATTTCGACGCCCTTTCCAACCGCCTGCGGGAGCTTGCCTTTCTCAACAAGGGCCTAAAAATCACCATCCGGGACGAGCGTCTTTCCATCCCCAAGGTCCACGAGTTCAAGTTCGACGGCGGCGTGAAGAGTTTTGTAAAGTACCTCAACGAGAACAAAACGGTGCTTAACAAGGAGCCGGTTTTTGTTGAGGGCGTCCGTGATGACGGCGCGGGCGGCAGCATTGAGGTGGAGTGCGCCATTCAGTACAATGACGGTTTCAACGAGATTATGTTCTCGTTTGTGAACGACATCAACACCCGCGAAGGCGGCACCCATCTGGTGGGCTTCAAATCAGCCCTTACCCGTACCCTCAACGAGTTTCTCAAAAAGGCAAAAATCAGCAAAAAGCTGGATGAAAGCCTTTCCGGTGATGATGTCCGCGAGGGGCTTACCGCGGTACTGTCGATAAAGCTCCCCAATCCCCAGTTCGAGGGGCAGACCAAGGGCAAGCTGGGCAATTCCGAGGTCAAGGGCATCGTGGAATCCCTGGTAAATGAGCAGCTTGAACTGTATTTTGACCGGCACCCCGATGTGATTGCCAACATTCTGGAAAAGTCCGTACTGGCGGCCAGGGCGCGTATTGCCGCCCGCCAGGCGCGGGACGCCACGAGGCGTAAAAACGCCATGGACAGCGCCGGTCTTCCCGGCAAACTCGCCGACTGTTCCGAAAAAGATCCGGCCCTCTGCGAACTTTTCCTCGTTGAGGGCGACTCCGCCGGCGGCTCCGCCAAGGGGGGCCGCGACCGCCGGACACAGGCGATTCTTTCCCTCTGGGGCAAAATGCTCAATGTTGAAAAGCAGCGCATCGAAAAAGTCATCACCAACGACAAACTCCAGCCCGTCATCGCCAGCATCGGCGCGGGCTGCGGCAACAACTTTGACATCTCCAAAATCCGCTACCATAAAGTCATCATAATGGCCGATGCCGATGTGGACGGTTCCCACATCCGCACGCTGCTTCTCACCTTCTTCTACCGTTACATGACCGAGCTTATTGAGCGCGGCCACGTCTACCTTGCCATGCCTCCGCTCTATAAAATCAGCTACGATAAAAAATCTTTCTACGCCTACGATGACCCTGAAAAGGACCGCATCCTGGCCGAGTCCGGCAAAGATCCGGAAAAAGTAACTGTCCAGCGCTACAAGGGTCTTGGCGAAATGAACCCCGACCAGTTGTGCGACACCACCATGGACCCCGCCAAGCGCAATATGATTCAGGTTCACCTTGACGATACCGTCGAAGCTGAGCGCATTTTTACCACCCTCATGGGCGAAGTCGTTGCCCCCCGCAGGGAGTTCATCGAAGAAAATGCCCTGCTGGTGAGCAATTTGGATGTATAAGCCGCCAGGAGTCTGCGGGGCTGTCGGAAAAACACACTCAAAAGCGCGCTTTTCTGCCGCCCAAACTCCGTAAGCAGCCACAAGCCGTGGTTTTTGCGGTACGAAGTAACGCAAAAACCTGAAAGCGCAAGAGGCCGCTAAAACACCAGATGCGTCACAAACTGATCGATTAGTACCAGCGCGCCCAGTATCGCCGTGTAAATTGCAAAGCCGGCAAGCGGGCGGTTTTTGACTATTTTCAGCATAAGCCGCACCGCGAAAAATCCCACGATTGCCGCGCTCAAGGTTCCCGCGATAATAGGCGCCGCGCCGATGCCGCCGGCCGCGTCCGCCGGATTTTTAAGCTGCAAAACCAGCGCGCCCAGAATCGCGGGAATCGACAGCAGAAAGGAAAAACGCGCGGCAAAATCCCGGTCAAGCCTGCGGGAAAGCGCCCCCGAAAGGGTGGCCCCTGAGCGGGATACTCCGGGGATAATGGCCGCCGCCTGAAGCAGGCCGACAATCAGGGCGTCCCGCCATGTCATTTCACCGGCTTTTTTGCGTTCGGCCCGCCCGGCGCGCCTTGATAAAATCTCCGAAACGGCCAGCAGCGCCGATGTAATCAAAAAGGCGGCGCCCAGCATTTTTCCCGATTCAAAGGCTTTTTCGATGCTGTCCTTAAAAATCAGGGCGAAAACCACCGCCGGAACGGTGGCAAGGATCAGGTAGGCGGTCAGGGGCTGGACAATCCGCCTCAGAATCGCCCAAATATCGCGCCAAAGCGCCGCAAAAACCGCGGCCAGCGTTCCCACATGTACCATGGTATCAAAAAACAGAGCCGGCTCGGAAATGCCGAACACCTTTTGCAGCAACACCAAATGGCCGGAACTGCTCACCGGCAGAAATTCGGTAAGCCCTTGAACCGCCCCCAATACAACGGCGACAAAAATGCCCATGATAACCCCTGTTTCTACGATATTGAGAAAACCCTGTCCGCACAAGTGGCCCGGCGGGGAATTCCGGAACCCCCGCCATCCCGCATTGTTTTATGCAGCCGCTTTCAGGTCTTGCATAAAAAGCGCAGACTTGATATATTTCACAAACGGATCGAGGTTTCATCAGTTGATTGTACCGGCGTTCTTTCAGCCGGGCTTGCTTCGGGATTAAGCCAACGCCTTCGAATAACAATGGGGCTTCTAAAAAACCCGGTTTTTTTGAGTGAATATCGCCGGTCCGTAACAAATGGGCACTTGATTATTTGCTGTTCAATGGGTATAGTGGGTAAAACTTGGTCAGTCTGTTTCGGCGGCGGCGGGGTTTTTAGGGGTTTCTGGATAAAAGTCCGTTTTTTGGAACGGAAAGGCTTTGCTATGGCCCGGTTTTGCGCAAAATGCCCTTCGATTATCCGCCCGGTTTGATTGTATGCGAAGGGTACATACCCAAGAACCCGCCTTGCGGCGGGGGAGCTTCAGGGCGTTATAAAGGGTATGTACCCTGAGACAAATACCTTACCAAAACAACATACCTCGTCCCTTTAGGG
>JAIROT010000286.1 GCA_031257385.1 Treponema sp. | reverse complement strand
ATGGCTTCTTCTACAACGAGGTCTGTTTCGTGGGTATTCATAAGTATCCCCTCCCTTGGGATACCGGAAGTATACCCTGCTTTCCTCTGTCCGTCTGCCCCGAAAAAAAAGTTGCACCCCGGGGTATTAAACCGTATTGGTTTTGAGGAATAAAAGAGAAAAAGGAGGCTTTGGTTATGCAATTGTACAAAGATGCCCAAAACAATGTATATGGAGTTGCGGACGAAAGTATTTTGACAAGGGCCGAATCTATTATGGTATATAATGAGAAAGGCGAAGAGTTTCTGCTCCCGATCAAGGAGGCGGAAAAGTTGAAAATTGATTGTAGTAAGGACAGCGGTTCCTGCGCGCCTCCGGCCTGTGCCCCTTCCTGCGCGCCCCACACTTTCATAAACGCGCGCCGGCCTCCGCGGTGGAGTGTGTATTCATTTTAATATTGCTACGGGTATAGCAGGAATCGGACTCCCGTTGTGGAACACCTAAGGGTATTATGGCTAAAGAATGATACGTGCATATTGTTCAATTCCATAGAGAAAAAAGTTTCCGCGCCGTGCCCGGCTTTTGTGGGCCGTATTGCCGAAAAGGCGGCAAACGGAGAAAGCCTTGACGTTGCGGCCGGCTTTGAATGTCCGGACGGTGAAACAAAAGCGCGAACGGTCAGTTTTATCAGAAACATAGCGGGAAACGCAAAGTTCCAAAAGTTTCCGGTCGGCGTATATGATCGTACTTTTTATAAAACGCTTGTGCTCAGCCCAAGCCCGGTATGTAGTCTAAACTGTGTTTATTGTTCCGGAAAAGCCGGCGAAAAAAAATTGAACAAAATGGATTGGCATTTGGCCAAAGCGGCCATAGACTATTTTTTTTGCCATTGCGACGGCAGCGGTCCGTATACGCTGCAATTTCACGGCGCGGGCGAGCCTATGACAAATGCCGGGCTCGTGAAGAAAGCGGTAGAATACGCCCGTATGGAGGCGTCAAAAAAGCACGCGGCATTATATACCCGCATATCAACCAATGGTGTTTTCCCTGCGGAAACGGCTTTGTGGCTTGCCAATAATATGGATCATGTCAGCCTGTCACTGGACGGCCCGCCGGACATACACAACCGGCAGAGGCCGAAGCGAAACGGAAGCGGAAGTTACGACAATGTCGTAAAAACGATGAAAATTCTTGAGAAAACCGGTGTTCTGAAACGGGTAAATACCGTTATCACCAATGACGGGATCGACCGTATGGAAGAAATTCTGCGCCATATACATGCATTGGGCAGCGTAAAACAAATACGGATTTTACCAATGGAATACTGCGGTAGAGGGGCAAACGGCCTGCTTGACCCGGTAGATACGGAAAAATTTACGGAATGGTTTAATGAGATACTGCCGACGGCAAAATCCCTGGGCCTGGAAATAGTATCCGTTGTGGAACAAATGGATTATTGTACGGATTATTATTGCGGCGCCTGCGGTTTTACCATGTGTATTACGCCGGGCGGTCTTGTCAGCACCTGCGTAGAGGCAATGGATGAACAGGAATATGGCGTAGGCGAACTATTCATCGGCAGATACAACGCCGGTTCCCGCAGCATTGATATTGATTGGGACAAGGTCGCCAGGCTGCGGACAAGGACCTATCACAATCTGGAAGCGTGCGTTCATTGCGCTTTCCGCACGAATTGTTCCGGCAACTGCCTGATTCGAGCCGGAAGGAAAAACGGTACGGTTATGTCGGTTGATAAAGACGCCTGCAATATGGTAAAAACCGTGCTGGAGAAAAAGTTCAGGGAAATGGCGGAAGACCTATATGCGGTTTATCCTGTTACTATGCCGGCGGAGCGCGGCAGGAACAGTTTCGCGGATGTAATAAATCTGTCCAGAGAAGTTGCGAAAAGATTCGATGAGATTGAGCGGCGCCCATGGACGATTGAAACAACCATTATCGAGATGATGAAACAGGTAGGAGATCTCAGCAGGCAATTCATGGCGTATGAAAAGTATTATCTGCCGGACAGGGCAGATCATCCGCGTTATAGAACATCCGTAGACGCCATTGCCAACGAGCTGGCGGATATTCTGCACAATGTCATCCGCATTGCGGATTATTACGGCATAGATTTAGAATCTGCGCATCTAAAAGCCCGGGCGGACGAAGCCGCGCTTATCGAATCGCTGAAATCAGGACGTCAAACCTATTAAACAGACTGTCCCGTCCTGGGACTATCAAGCCGGATTTTCGAATAAGGGCTCCCGCTTATCCATAGTATGCCGGGCGTCAGCGGCGCGGAATTATGTTTTTCATGTTGTCCAATGCCTGCCGCACGTATGATTCCGGGCAGGCAACATTAAAGCGCCAAAATCCGGCGCCTTCCGAGCCGAACAACCGGCCGTCGTCCAGCGCCAGTCCGCACGCTTCCATCAACTGCGATAAACGCTCCTGTGGCAGATCAAGCCGGCGCATATCCACCCATAAAAGGTAGCTGCCCTCGGGCGGCATAAGTTTCAGTTCCGGAAGATAGCTGTCAATATAACCGGCAAAACAGTCTATGTTTTTTTTAATATAGCAAAGCAGTTCCGTCTTATACTCGCCGCTATGGTTATACGCGGCTTCCAGGGCGGCGTATCCGAATAAATTCCCTCCCATCTGATTCATCCGCGCCAGCAGATACGCATCTCTCAGTTCCTTATTTGGGATAACAACGTAAGCCGTGGTCAATCCCGGAATATTAAATGTCTTGCTTGCGGAGAGAAACGTCATACTGCGCGCCTCGATCTCCCTGTCGATAGCAGCGAACACTCTATGCTTATGCGTACCGTAGGTGATGTCACTGTGAATTTCATCCGATAAAATGATACAACGGTTACGTAAGCATAGGTCCCCCAGGCGTTTCAATTCTTCTTCCTTCCACACCCGTCCCACCGGATTATGCGGGCTGCAAAACAGAAGGGCTTTCGTCTGCGGCTGAAACTGTGCGTCTAAATTGTCATAATCAATGGTATAGTAACCGTCCGTGTTTGACAGCGGGTTATTTTGTATTTGGCAATGATTGTTTGATATAATACTGAAAAAGGGGTAATATACCGGACGCTGGACAATGACGCCGTCCCCTGGCGCCGTTACCGCCTTTATCGCGCTGTGTATCCCGTCAACAACGCCATGCGTAAATACGATCCATTCTTTTTCGATTTTCCAACCATAATCGCGGTACAGCTTGTCGATAATCGCCCCGTAACAACTGTCCGGCGGGAACGAATAGCCGTATATGGGATGTTTCATCCGCTCGCAAACAGCTTCCAATACCGGGACCGGACAGGTAAAATCCATATCGGCGATCCACATGGGCAGCAGGCCGTCTTTGACGAATATGCCTTTCATTCCGTCCCATTTATTGCACGAAGTTCCTTTTCGCCGGATAATTTGGTCAAAATCATACGCCACGATTATACTATCCTCCCCGCTAAAAATTACTATATCCGGATGCTTTTCCACAATTTCAGTTTAGCGTCCTCCAGTATGAAGCATTTCGCAATGTTTCACAAGTCGGTCGGAGGAATTTTAAGCATGGACCATATGGAAAAAGAATGAAAATGTGTTTTTTTATTCGAAAGTCTGGTTTAATACCCCGGAGCTCTGCTCCGGCTGAATAAAGCAACGATTACAAAAATTTGGTATTAAACCAGATGGTATTATAAACTTCCTCTCGAACGAGCCTCCGTTCGAACTAATGCATCGCTAAGGATACCGCGGAGCTCTGCTCCGCGGAGGCTCATCGGAAACAATTGAACAGGCAGTATGTACAGAGCTCCGCTTCGCGGCCGCTCTTACTGCATCCGGCATCAGGCTAACCCGTACTGTTTAATCTTGTTCAGAATAGTTTTCCGGCTTACGCCCAGTAGTTCGGCGGCGTGGGTGCGGTTGCCGTTGCAGCGGGCAAGGGCCTCGGTGATCGCCTGTTTCTCGATTTCATCCAGGGTTTTCGCGGGTTTTGCGTCCGCGGCCTCCGGTGAACCGGCGCGGGCGGGAGTTCCCCCTGGGGCCTTATGCGCAACTGCTTTCGGTGCGGCTGCGGAGTTTTCTTCGTGCAGATCAATATCGCCGCCGCGGATAAGGGAATCCCCGCAGTAAATAAGCGCGCGCTCAAGGATGTTTTCCAGTTCCCGCACATTGCCGGGGAAGGAATAACGCTTGAGTTTTTCAAGCGCTTCTTCCGAGAGGGCGGGGCGGGCGCGGCCTTTGTGTCTGGCTATGAAATGTTCGGCAAGCAGGGGGATGTCTTCACGGCGATCCCGCAGGGGGGGCAGGCTGACACGGAACACGTTGAGCCGGTAGTACAGGTCCTCGCGGAAACGGCCTTCTTTTATCAGGGCCTCAAGGTCCTGGTTGGTAGCGGAGATGATCCGGGCGTTGATGGGGATGTCGCTGACGCCGCCCAGACGGCGGACTTTGCGTTCCTGCAATACCCGCAGCAGTTTGACTTGCAGGAGCATGGGCATTTCGCCGATTTCGTCAAGGAAGAGGCAGCCCCTGCCGGCAAGCTCGAAAAGTCCCTGTTTGCGGGCGCTTGCGCCGGTGAACGAGCCCTTTTCGTGGCCGAAAAGTTCGCTCTCCATCAGGCCCTCGTGAATGCCGCCTATATTGACCGCCACAAAAGGCTCGCCGCGGGTGGAGCTGCGGGCGTGGATCTCCCTGGCGGTAACTTCCTTGCCGGTCCCGCTTTCGCCGGTGATGAGTACCGTTACATCGGAGCCGGCTATTTTGTCAATCCGACCGGAAAGCTGTTTGATGAGCGAACTTTTGCCGAGGAGCATCGTTTCCCCGGCGGCGCGCAGTTCGGTACGCACCGCCGCCTCAAGCGCGTTTTCGCGGCGCTTGTTTTCGATGAGGGAGCGGAGGCGGATGGAAAGTTCCGCCGGATCAAAAGGCTTTACGAGATAATCTTTAGCGCCCCTTTTCAGGGCCTCCACCGCGTCGGGGATTTCCCCATGGGCGCTGATCATGATCACCGGCGAGGGGACGCCGTCTTTCTGCATCCGCTCCAGCACCGCCTGGCCCGTCATGCCCGGCAGTTTCAGATCGAGGATCACCGCGTCAAAACTTTCTCTGGCAAGGTGTTCCAGGGCGGCCTCTCCGCTTTCAGCGCCAAGCGAATCTATTTTTTCAAGGCTTAAATATTTCCCCAGCGATTCACGGATGTTTTTTTCATCATCAACAATCAAAACCCTCATTGCTTTTTATTCCCCTTCCCCGTATTGGGGGAAAACCAGCGTGACCAGCAGGCCGCCGCCTTCGCGGTTTTCGACGCCGATACTTCCCCCTGCCGCTTCGGTAAAGCGTTTGCTTATGGCCAGGCCGATGCCGGTTCCGGTGCTCTTGCTGGTAAAAAACGGATCAAAAACCCGCTTGATGTCTTTTTCAGGAATGCCCCTGCCCCGGTCAAAAATCCGGATCACTACATTGCCGGAGTGCGCGCCCGCGCTTCCGTGTATACGCCCGGCTGCGGCGTTATGTGCTTTTCCACCCGTGTGAACCGACACGCCGATATCTTCAGGCGGGCTGCCCGACTCCACCGCGTTACGGAAAATATTTTCCAGTACCGATCTGATTCGGTTTTCATCAACAACGGCAAAAGCGGGCGGAGCGGACTCTGTACCGGTAACCGCAATACCGCAGATGCGCCGCGAAGTTTCGGCCAAAAGTTCACTTATATTCAAGAGCGATTTCTCTCCTTCCGGTTCGCGGAGATAGTCATTCACCCGGTAAACAAGGGAAGAGATGCGGTCCACTTCCTGGTTAATAATACCGATTTCATTTTTTTCATTTTCCGCGCAGAGTTTTTCCAAAATGCCCGTCTGCAGCCGGATTGATAAAAGCGGGTTTTTTATTTCGTGGGCCAGTGTACCCGCGGCGGTTCCCAGTACAACGAGGTTGTGCTGGGCTTCGATCTTTTCCCGGTACTCGCGGTTGCGGAGGTACAGGCGGCGGATATAAAAAACCAGTATCAGCAGGGCGATCTCGGTCAGGGGAAACAAAATTGCCGTGAGTGTCCTCGTACGCCAATAATCGGGATGAAAAATATCGATGTAAAAATACCGGTCTCTGGAAAAGCTGTTAAAGTTAAAAGGGAAAGCGCCCGGCGGTTCGGGATTTTGCAGGATTTCAGTCCGCTGCTTCGGGTCGTAGCGCTGTTCAAGAGGGCTTTCGCCGTTTTTGCCGCCGGTCTGGGAAGCGCGGGCACGCATCATGCCCGGCCCCATGGAGGGCGGCGGCATTCGTCCAAAGTGAAGCACGAATTTAGCCGAGCGGCCCTGCCGGTCAGGTATCGTGTAACGGCCGAAACGGCTCCGTTCCGTGGCTTTTAGAATATTCTCGTCAAAGACCGGCGGAACCCTGCCCCACCAGGAAACCGGCTGCAGGTTGTTTCCGTACAGCGCCGCGCCGATTATCCGCTCTTTCAGAATCGGATTTGATTCAATCGCCGAAGCAAAATCATCATAGTTCCGCAGTTCCGTCAAAATCGTGTTTAAAGTCCGCTCGTTGTCGTTGTCCCGGACAAGCCGGGCCCGGTCCCGCAGCGCCCAGTTGACAAACACATTCAGGGCCGAGAAGAGCAGCCAGCCGAGCAGGGCGGCGATCAGCGAAGACGTCCTCAGCGCGTTTTTCTTCACGGTCCCTTGCCCTTCAGTATTTGCATCAGTTTTTCCTCATCCTCAAACGCCCCAAGGCTCCGCAGCGTTGAAAGCCCCTGCAGAAAACCGTAACGGGCCTTGATAAACTGGCTCCGGCTGGAGCTTACCAGCGCGGAAGCATCCGACAGCTCAGACACGGAGCTTTGGGAAAGCCGGTACCGTTCCATAATATACTCAAAATGTTTTTCCGCATACTCCAAAGCCCGGCGGGAGGAGCCGGCTGATCCTGCCTGGGCAATAGTGTTGAACAGGGCGCTTTGCAGTTCTGCCTCAAGAGAATTTTCGGCGGTATAATAATCCAGAGTAGCCGTATCCCGCGCGATTTTGCTCTTTGCGACATTATTCGCCGTTACCCAGAAATCCAGGGGAATACTCCCGCTGATCGAAACAGAGCCGCCGGACGGTTCAATGCCGTTGTTGGGCGTATAATTGAGTCCGGTTGAAAAAGAGGCGCTGAGGCCCGGTGAAAAATCAAGCTTTGACAGAGAGAGGCTTTTTTCTGCCCGGCGGCTTGAAAGGCCCGCCTTTGCCAGGGCGGGATTAGCCGCCGCGGCGATTTCCCGCAATTCGCCGTACAAAGAATCCGCTTCCGTATCGGTAATGCTTCCCAAACGCAGGATCAGTTCTTCGTATCTGCTGAAATCAACCTGCCCGGCATTAAAGCCGACGGCTTCGTTCAGTCCGATGAGGGATTTGAGTTTTGCATTACTCAGGCTGTAATTCCGCCGGGCCTGATTGCGGCTTGTTTCACTTGACTCCCTGTCCGCCAGGGCCTTGAGATAATCCCCCGTGCTTATGACGCCGCTTGCCTGCCGTACCTCCGCCATGGAAAGGCTTAAATTTGCTGTCTGCAGGGCCGACTCAGCGGCTTCCAAATCCGCCGCCGCTTCCAGCGCCGCGTAGTAGGCGCCGTCAACCGTGTTAAGCACATTGAAATATTCGGCTAACGCATCTTTCCTTGCCGTTTCGGTGGCAAGCCCGTTAATCGCCTTCTGCACAAGAGTCTTTCCGCCTTCAAATATCTTCTGCGATACGCTGAAATTTGCCCCCGCCTTAAAAGCCTCAAGCGGATCAGGCGCCGGTTCTCCTCCGGCGTTCCAGAGGCTTGTTGACGCATTGGCCCCCAAAGAAAGGGAGGGAAGGTTCGAATAAATCCGGAATCTTTCATCAAGGATGCTGCTCTGTATTGCCAGATTGTATTTTGCAAGATTCCGCGAGTTTGCCAGCGCAAGACTCCGGGCCTGTTCAAGATTGATAGTCTGAGCCGTTACGTGAAAACCGGTAAATATAAATACAACAGCGATTAACAGCGATTTTTTTTTAATATCCGGCACTTTGTTGCGCTTCACGCATAAACCTCCAAAAATTGTCCACAGGGCGATTTTTTATTCGAAAGTCTGGTTTAATACCCCGGAGCTCTGCTCCGCGGAGGCTCATCCTGCAAACTGCGTAAGCATCCCATAAATAGTGGTTTTTGCGGTACGAAGTAACGCAACAGGCTGCCGGCATTTTCCGCAGCTCCGCTTGTTCCACAGCCAGCATTATTCGTACCTCAGCGCTTCAATGGGGTAGAGTCCCGCGGCTTTTCGCGCGGGGTAATAGCCGAAGATGATCCCCACCATGGCGGCGAAAGCGGCGGCGGCGGCAACAATGAACGGATTTATCGCGGTGGGGATTCCCATAACACGCAGAATCCGGCAGATCACAAAGGCAAAGCCGATGCCGATAAAGCCGCCCATGAGGCTCAGGATCACCGACTCGGTGAGGAACTGCATCAGAATATCCCGCTTGCGTCCCCCTACCGCCATTCTGATGCCGATTTCCCTGGTCCGTTCGGTAACCGATACCAGCATGATGTTCATGATGCCGATACCCCCGACAAGAAGGGACACGCCGGCAATGGCAGCCAGCAAAGTGGTCAGTGTCTTGGAAGTGGCCGATGCCATGTCGATCATGTCCGCCTGATTCATGATGTCAAAATCGGCGGCGGCCCCTTCGGCGATATTCCGGGACTCCCTGAGAATCAGTTCCGTTTCCTTCTGGGCGGCTTCCATGTATTCCTTACCCGCCACGCTTATTACAATTGCATTGATGTTGGACGAATTGGAAAGACGGGTCATGGCCGTGTCCAGGGGAACGATGACGATATCGTCCTGATCGTTTCCCCCCATGCCGGCGCCCCGCGCTTCCAGGAGGCCGATGACGGTAAAATAAACCGTTCCTATGCGGATCTGCTGCCCCAGGGCTGCCCCGGCAAAGAGACTTTTCGCGGTGGTACGGCCCAGTACCGCCACCCTGTTTCGGAGACTTATGTCTTCCTCATAAAAGGAATCCCCTTCGTTAATTTTCAGGCCGCGGACGATAAAGTAATCAGGTTCAACGCCCTGTACCGTTACCTGGGCGCTTCCCTCGGTTCCCGTTATGGTTAAATTACTCTGCGTTACGGCGGAAATCGCGGCGGCAAAACTCGATTCGTTCTTGAGTTTTTGCACATCGGCCCTGCTGAGGGCGGGGAAGCGGAATAATACATTCGGACCGCCGCGGTTAAGCTGCCTCCGGGGTATTACCTGGAGCAGGTTGGTCCCCATGGCGGCGATCTGCGATTCAATGGCCCGTTGCGAACCTTCTCCCAGGGCAACCATGATGATAACCGATCCTACGCCGATGATAACCCCCAGGGATGTGAGGAGGCTCCGCATCCGGTTGCGGAAGATTGAGCGCAGGCAGGTGTGCAGCAGTTGGGTAATATTCACAATAGCCTTACCTTCATAAAGAGGCCTTTTTTGCCGCGTACTTTTCCGCCGCGCCCAACAGACCCGGCGCCTGTCCCTCTCCGGCGAGCAGGGCGTGGTCCCGTTTCCACCGGGCAAGATCGTCTAACGCGCTGCGCCGTTCTGTTACCGGCTTATCGGAAACCAGTTCCCCGTCCCGCAGGGTGATGATCCGCTTGGTGTAGGAGGCCAATTCCGGCTCATGCGTAACCATTACGATAGTTTTCCCCCCTGCGTTGAGTTCCTGAAAGAGGCCCATGATCTCCAGAGTCATGCCGGTATCCAGATTCCCCGTGGGTTCGTCCGCGAGAATAAAGGAGGGATCATTTACTGTGGCTCTGGCGATGGCGACCCGCTGCTGCTGCCCGCCTGAAAGCTGGGAGGGAAAATGATCCATACGTTTTTCAAGCCCCACTTCACGCAGGGCGATGACGGCCCGCTCTTTTCGGCTTTGGGCGCTTTGTCTCTTCCTTCCTTTTTCCCTGCCGCGGTAAAACAGGGGAAGTT
Organism: Treponema sp.; assembly: GCA_031257385.1. Taxonomy (GTDB): domain Bacteria; phylum Spirochaetota; class Spirochaetia; order Treponematales; family Breznakiellaceae; genus WQXQ01. The sequence continues at coordinate 4,230 of JAIROT010000286.1, read as the reverse complement.
CGACGTTTTCCAGAGCGGTGGTCCGGGCCAAAAGGTTGAAGGACTGAAATACAAAACCGATTTTCCGGTTTCTGATATAGGCGAAGGCGTCGGCGTCCGATTTTGAAGTCTCTATACCGTCCAGCTTATAAGTCCCCTCACTGGGCTTGTCCAGGCATCCGAGGATATTCATCAGGGTGGACTTGCCCGAACCGGAGGACCCCATAACCGACACGAATTCTCCGGCTTCGGCGGAAAAGTCCACCCCGCACAGGGCGCGGACCACCACGGCGGATTCGTTCTGCCTGCCTTCCATCCGGTAGATCCGCTTGATCCCCCGCAGTTCTATCACCGGCATTATATCTTCTCCCGCAGAATCACCTGCTTTCCTTCTATGTCTTCCATGGAAATGATCTCCGTATTGGCGCCATTGCTGATGCCGGTCCGCACGCGAATCACATCAAGCCTGCCCTCGTCGTTGATATACCAGAGGTTTCTTGGCGGCGCCGCCCGGTTTCCCGCCGGGCGCCCGTTTTGGCCGGTTTCCGCGCCTTCCCCTCCCGGAGGCCGGCCGCCCATGCCGGGCATTCTCGGTACGCCGCCCCTTACCAGAGCCGCCAGCCCTGCCGGGGGAACGTTTGCCCCCTGATCAGCCGGCCGGCTTTGCGCCTGCGCGAGGGAGCGTTCTTCAAGCGCGGCCTTCCGCTGTTCTTCGTCCATTCCCCTGAGTTCCGCGTTAAAAACAACAGCGTCGATTTCCTCGGCGCTCAGGCCTGTGGGCTGGTAGCGCAGCGCGGCATTGGGAACAGTGAGGACGCTCTCCCTCCGTTCCACAATGAAGTCCACCGAGCAGGTCATCCCCGGCAGAAGGGAACCGTCCTGATTTTCCACATTGATGATCACCGTATAGGAAACCACGTTATTCGAAACTACAGGAACCATCCGCAGGGTTTCCACCACCCCGGTAAAATTCCGCCCCGGCAGGCTTTCCAGGGTAAAGCGCACCGCCTGTCCCTTGTGAATTGAAGTTACATCCAGCTCCCCCACTCCGGCCTCTATCTGCATCTCCTTGAGATTTTCCGCCAGGGTAAAAATGCTGGTCGAATTATTGCTGGAACTGTCCACCACCGTATCGCCTACATTGATATTCCGCTCCAGCACAATGCCGTCGATGGGGGACGTAATAAAGGCGTATTGATTTATTTCTGTTTCGATTACCCTTAGATTCGCTTCGGCGGCGGCAAGGTCCGCGGCCTGAATATCCAGATTGGTTTTGCTGGTTTTAAGCTCATAATCGGAAATGAGTTCTTTTTCCGCCAGGATCTGCTGCGCTTGGTGGCTGATCCGCTGCAATTCGTGGTTTGCCCGTGATTTAATCACCTGAGCCATCTGCTGTTCCCGCTGCAGCCTGAGCATGTCCGTGTTCAGCTCCGCAAGAATGTCCCCCTTGCGTACAGTGTCATTAAAATCGGCGTTTATTTTCTCAACCTTCCCGCTCATCCGGGGAAGCACCTTGACGGTAGAAACCGGATTGATGGTACCGCTGGACGAGACGGTCCGTTCCAGTGTCCCCCGGCGGATTTCGGTAAATTCGTAAGAGGCCGCGCCTGATTTTCCGGATATGCAGCCTGTAAAAACAATCAGCGGCAGCACACAGACGGCAAGCAAGCGATTCTTTAGCACGATAGAAGCTCCTGATAATATACTAGCAGTATCCGTGCCAGGTCGGACGGCAATTCGCAATTTAACCGCGTTTGCGGCTAAATTGCGAAAGAAAACCACCGCGGCCGCACCAACGCCACGAACTTTTGCATTGCAATTCAGGGATGATACCCGAATTCTCTTTGCTGTTTGTGAAGAAAAAGAGGATACAGAGAGGTTTAGCTGCATTTCAGCCTGCTTATGTTCTTTTTGTCCGCGTGGTTTGTTTGTATGGTTCATATTAGCGGTTCATTCTCTTTGCCGTTTTATAAAACCGGGCCTTGCTTCAGGCCGGAATCCCCGTCGTTGGGGCAAAATTAAGGGGGAACGCCGATTTTAAGCGGATTTGATGTATAAATATTACGCGGCTAACGCCGCCGGGTAAATTTTATCCGGCACTTTGCTGCGCTTTGCGCATAAAACCGCCAAAAATCGCCTGTAGGCGATTTTTTTACCCTGCAAACTGCCAAAGCAGCCCGTTAATCGTGGTTTTTGCGGCACGAAGCGGCGCAAAAACCTGCAAGGTAACAGCCATCAGGGAATCGGGCCTCTGCGCGGCAAGCGCGAAGCATCTGGAATGTTGAGCGATTCCCGTAAATTTTTATGAGGCCCTCAGCAATTCCAAATTCAACTTTTTAATGAGCTTAAAAACACCTAAGGAAGCACTGATTTATTCAATCGAGAATAAATCAGTGCTACTGTAATGTGGTTTTTCGCAGTTTTCCGTAGGAAAACGAGAAAAATAATAGGGCAACGCTGATTAGCGTCAAGTTAATCAGCGTTGCCCTAAAAATACCGGCAAATCCATGTACCGCGTTTCAAATTTATTTGTGCTGAGGGGTTTAATACCCAAGAACCCGCCTTGCCGCGGGGGAGCTTCAGGGCGGTTAAAAAGGTATTAGACCCCGAATGCAATACCCCGGGGGATCAACTTTTTGGCCGGGTAATTGTGGGTACTGTTGGTTTAAGACATATACGGACTATGATACGCTATATATAAGGTATGGGGACATACCCCATATATAGCGTATTAGATATAATGAGAGCATATTCCGGAGTCAACCTCCGTTCTATACCTTACGTTTTGGTAAATTTCTTGAATTCGGAATTACCGTGATGCCCTTGTTACACGTTCTATCGGCATGATAACCTTGTTATATGGCAGAATTGGAGGGGGAAGATACGGGCCGCTGTGGGCATGGACAAGGCCGCCGGCGCGGCTTGTCCGGGTTGCTTTACCGGTGAATATCCCATCCCCGTTCAGGGAGATATATGACTACTTTAGAGAAAGAAAAAGACGCCGAAGCAAATCTTGCGCTTATGGTACAAACGGCACAGGGCTTTATCAGGGATGAAACATATCTTGTCACCGTTCTTGCCAATATTTCCGCGCTGATCTATAGCTGTCTGGACGATGTCAATTGGGCCGGATTCTATATTCTCAAAGGAAAGGAATTGGTGTTGGGCCCATTCCAGGGGCTTCCCGCCTGTACCAGAATCGGGGAGGGCAAGGGGGTATGCGGCAAAGCGGTACAGGAAAAGCGGCCGCTTATCGTGTCCAATGTCCATGAGTTTCCCGGTCACATCGCCTGTGACTCCGCCTCGGCCTCGGAAATTGTTATCCCCATTTTCAAAAACAGCGCGGTGTACGGAGTTTTGGATGTGGACAGTCCCCGCTTGAACCGTTTTTCCGTCCTTGAGGAAAAGTACCTCAACGAAATTTGCGGCGGTCTCAGCGGCTTCCTTGAGCGGCCGGGGAATCGGATGGACGCCGCAATGCTTTTACAGCCGGGGCCGCCGGCAATTCCGGCGCGGAATATTGTGCCATAATTTTTCCGGGTGAAGGCGCGCAGGGGCAGCAATGCCAGGTTTTACAAAGCGGCAAAAGAAAATGAGCCGTCACACATACGAAGGACTACGCAAACGAACAATTGAAAAGGCCCAATGTCAAGTTCATCCTGGGCTCATCCGGTGCAGGGTTGTCGCTTGCGCGACAATTTCAAGAGGGCCGGGCTTTCCGGGGCTCCGCTTTGCTCCGGCCCCGGCGCTCCACGCCGGGTCTTGCTTCGCAACCCCTCCAATCCCTCCTATGTTTATGCCAGGAGGCCAAAGCCTCCCATCAGAGCTCCTGCATTTATTTTTGTCCCCAGAGCAGAAAATAGGAGTATCCTTGGGAGGGGATAGTATGGATATCGGAAGATTAACCGAAAGGATCAAGGAAGTACCGGACCCGCGGCGGGCATGGGGAAATATACGGCACAAACCGGAAGATATATTCGTCATAGGAGTCTGTGGGGCTTTAGCCCAAATGATAAAGAAAATGCACGATTTTGTGCATTTTCTACCTGTGCGCCCGGCATGGGGAGTAACTAGGCGGTGAAAGTCCGCTACACGCTTGGTAGTAGGAAGTGTTAGCCGAACGGCAAAGGTGTCCACCGTGAGATGGAATCTGAAGGAAGCCGGAGGCAAAGTCCCGAACCGACGAACAGAAACCGCATAGAAGGCAGTACAGGGCGGACGAGCTTGCAGGTCAAAGTGAAGTCCAATACT
>JAIROT010000283.1 GCA_031257385.1 Treponema sp. | reverse complement strand
GCGTCACTTCGTGCCGCAAAAACCACGATTAACGGGCTGCTTTGGCAGTTTGCAGAGTAAAAAATCGTCTGATTGACGATTTTTGGAGGTTTTACGCGCAAAGCGCAACAAACTGCTAGTCTCATTATTCGTCGTTTTCCTCTACTTCAACTTCGGCGGTAAATTCATCCGCCGGGACTTCCGCTTCCGCGAGAGCGACAGCCTCAAGCCTGCGTTTTTCGAGGACCTTGTGCATGTACTCGTCCATGTCCTGCCTGTCTTCGTCGTACAGTTTGATGTTCCGATAGCGCTTCATGCCCGTACCCGCCGGTATGGGATGCCCGATGATGATATTTTCCTTGAGGCCCCGCAGGTAATCGGTGGAACCGGCAATGGCGGCGTTGGTGAGCACTCTGGTAGTTTCCTGAAAGCTTGCCGCGGACAGGAACGAATCGATATTAAGCGATGCCTTGGTGATACCCTGAAACAGGGGCTGGGCAACGGCGGGCTGGCCGCCTTCGGCGATAACCCTGTCGTTTTCTTCGTGGAAACGGTACTTGTCCACCATCTGGCCGTGGATGAACTTTGTGTCGCCCACAGAACGGATCTCAACCTTCCGCAGCATCTGCCTGACGATAACGCCGATATGCTTGTCGTTAATCGAAACACCCTGCAGGCGGTACACCTGCTGTATCTCGTCCATCAGGTAACGCTGCAGGGTGCTTTCACCCAGGATATGAAGCACGTCATGGGGATCGGTCAATCCTACGCAAAGGGCTTCCCCTGCCTCCACGGTATCGCCGTCCCGCACCAACAGCCGCTTGGTCATGGGGATAAGGTGTGGATATTCTTCGCCGAACGCGTCCTTGACAGTGACTTTCCGTTTACCTTTGGCAATGCCCTGGAAATACACGGTTCCCGAAACCTTGGCAAGCACCGCCGGGCTTTTGGGTTTGCGGGCTTCAAAAAGCTCGCTGACACGGGGAAGGCCGGAAGTAATGTCTATAGCCTTTGCGGATTCCTTCAGTGTTTTTGCGATGGTTCTTCCGGCGTTGATCTGTTCACCCTCGTCAACCTGAATGTAAGCGCCGCCGGGCAGGAAGTAAGAGGCCGTTTCGTTGCCGTTCCCGTCAACGATGTAAATTCTGGGCTGCTTGCTTTCAAGCTGGAACTCGGTGATCTGCTTTTCGATATTCCCCGTTTCCATGTTGATATCTTCTTTGAGGGTTGTTCCGGGAATAATATCCTCGTATTTAACGATCCCGCCCGCCTCGGCGATGATCGGGTCGGAGAAGGGGTCGAAAGTGGCGATTGTTTTTTCAGCTCCCACAACGGTTCCCTTTTTCACCACAAATTCGGAACCGTTCCTGATTTCAATTTTCTGTTCCTGACCGATAAGGCAGAGGGTCTCCGAATCCCCTTCAGGGCTTTTCAGGATCATGGCGTAGGCGATCTCCGGGGAAATGATATCCCTGCCGCCCCGTCTGATAATTGCTTCGCCCCGGATAATCCGTTTGCCGTCTTCTACCAGCAGTTTGTCGGAAGGTTCCAGTTTGTATTCCTTCATTACCCTGTTGACTACCGCGTGTCCCTTCCGGGTAAAGAGCCAGCGGCCGTCGGTGAGTTCCACGTGGGCGCCGGACACTTCCCGAACATACACCGGATACTTGAGGAATGTCCGGTTTTCCTCGCTCACTTTGGTAGCAACGCCGCCGATATGGAAAGTCCGCATGGTAAGCTGGGTGCCCGGCTGGCCGATGGACTGGGCGGCGATGGTCCCCACCGCCTCGCCGATGTCTACCGAGCGGTTGGTGGCAAGATTGCGGCCGTAACACTTGCGGCAGACGCCGTGCTTGGCTTCGCAGGTCAGTACCGTTCTGATCCGCACGGTCTCAACCCCGGCGGCGTCGATCTGCGCGGCAATCGCTTCGGTAATTTCCTCATTCACGTCGACGATCAGTTCCCCGGTAATGGGATGCTTCACCCGTTCCAGGGTATAGCGCCCTACAATACGGTCGCTCAGAGGCTCAACGATATCCTCTCCGTCCTTGATCGCCGAATAGGAAATTCCGTTAATCGTACCGCAGTCGTCCTCATTTACCACCACGTCCTGGGCAATGTCAACGAGACGCCGGGTAAGATAGCCCGCCTCGGCGGTTTTAAGGGCGGTATCCGAGAGCCCCTTCCGGGCGCCGTTGGTGGAGATGAAAAATTCAATAACCGAAAGCCCTTCCTTGAAGTTGGAGCGAATCGGCAGTTCGATGATTTCCCCCTTGGGTTTTGCCATAAGGCCCCGCATACCGGCAAGCTGACGTATCTGGTTACGGCTTCCGCGGGCGCCGGAATTGGCCATCATGTAAATTGAATTAAAACCGTCGCGATCCGCCTCCAGGGTTTTCATCATAATATTGGTCAAATCCTCATTGGTCTTTGTCCAGACATCAACGACGTTGTTGTGGCGTTCTTCCTGGGTGATAAGGCCCAGGCTGTACTGTTTCTGAATCGATTCAACCTGCTTGTTGGCTTTGTCGATCATCTCGGTTTTTTCTTTGGGAACCACAATGTCATCAACGCCGATGGTAGCCCCAAAGACTGTCGCGTAACGATAGCCGGTAGACTTGATAGCATCTAACATTTTTACCGTAGTCCAGGAACCTTTCTCGTTGAACACATGCTCAATCAGGGCGCGCAGCTCTTTGTCTTTGAGTTCGTAATTGATAAAGGGAATCTCAGGCGGCAGCTCCTCGTTAAACACCAGCCGTCCGGCGCTGGTCTCAATGGTACCGTCTTCCCCGGGCCCGGCTTCCCGGCCAACCTTGTCCCAGACAGGGAACTTGGCAGGCTTTACCCGGATCAGGGCTTCCCAGTCCAGGGCCTTTCTTTCCACCGCCATAAGAATCTCTTCTATGGAAGAATAAGAGGGAACCCTGTCTTTTGTTTCCGCCCTGGAAGAACCGGGCCGCTTTGCGTTTGGCTTGATCCTGGTAAGGAAGTTGATCCCCAATACCATGTCCTGGGAGGGGAACACGATGGTTTTGCCGTTGGCGGGGTTGAGGAGGTTCCTCGCGGAGAGCATCAGCGTCCAGCACTCCATCTGGGACGCCTGGGTAAGCGGCACGTGAACCGCCATCTGATCGCCGTCAAAGTCGGCGTTAAAGGCATGGCAAACCAGGGGGTGGAGCCTAATGGCTTTCCCCTCAACCAGAACCGGCTCAAAGGCCTGAATGCCCAGACGGTGCAGGGTGGGCGCACGGTTGAGGAGTACCGGATGTTCCTTCACCACCTCGTCAAGAATAGCGAAAATTTCGGGCGTTTCCGCCTCAACCAGCATCTTGGCTTTTTTAATATTGTAAACCACGTCCTTGTCAACGAGCTTCTTCATGATAAAAGGCTTGAAAAGTTCCATCGCCATTTTGGTAGGAAGCCCGCACTGCCACATCTTGAGGTCCGGCCCCACAGTGATAACCGAGCGGCCCGAATAATCAACCCGCTTACCGAGCAGATTCTGGCGGAAACGGCCCTGCTTCCCTTTGAGCATATCGCTGATTGATTTAAGCGGGCGATTGGAAAAACCCTTCACAACTTTCTTCTTTTTGGAATTATCAAAAAGGGCGTCCACCGCTTCCTGCAGCATGCGTTTTTCGTTGCGGATAATAATGTCCGGCGCGTTGAGAGTTTGAAGCCGTTTAAGGCGGTTGTTCCGGTTGATCACCCTGCGGTACAGGTCGTTGAGGTCCGATGTGGCGAAGCGGCCGCCGTCAAGCTGTACCATGGGCCGCAGTTCGGGCGGAATCACCGGAATCACGTCCAGAATCATCCATTCCGGCTTGTTTTTCGAGTTACGGAAATTTTCAACAATTTCAATGCGCTTGAGGAGCCGCTTCTCGCTCTTGTTGCCTTTTTCGATCATTTTTGCCCGCAGATCGACTGCCATCTGATCAAGATTGAGGTTTTCCAGCAGGGTACGGATCGCCTCGGCGCCCATGCCGGCCGTAAAACCGCCGCCGTAGCGTTCCTGGGCGTCGTAGTATTCTTCCTCGGAGAGAAGCTGGCCTTTTTTCAAATCCGTATCACTCGGATCGATAACCACGTATTTTTCGTAGTAAAGCACCGAGCGCAACGCGGTCATGGGCATGTCGAGCAAAAGTCCCATACGGCTGGGAACCGAGCGGTAATACCAAATGTGGGAAATCGGGGCAGCCAGTTCAATGTGCCCCATCCGTTCCCTGCGGACCTTAAAATGGGTAACCTCAACTCCGCAGCGGTCGCAGATCACGCCCTTATAGCGAATCGATTTGAACTTTCCGCAATAGCACTCCCACTCCTTTGTGGTCCCGAATATCCGTTCGCAGAAAAGTCCGTCCTTTTCGGGCCGGAGCGTCCGGTAGTTGATAGTTTCCGGTTTTTTGACTTCCCCATAGGACCAGGCCCGGATCATTTCCGGCGAAGCCAGGCGTATCATTATCGAATCAAAGTCTTGTATGTCCCGCATTGTTACTCCTGTTGAGATCCGGATCCCCCCAAAGGGGTATATTAGCCCCGGATTATAGCATATTATTGATACACTATATTATAAATGAAACGGTTTGACAAGGTCTATTATAATTTGATCCGGGGCCGGCCTCACCTTGCCATAAAAGGCCCCTTCATGGTAAGCTAAAAACATGGTAACCGCGTTTTATGTTACGGGAACCTCTAAAAACCGGTTGTTTTTTTCGGCTCCTTTGCAGTTTTTCACCCCACGGGTTGCGAAACATACATTTTTAAGCGAAAAACTTCTAAAAACTTCAGTTTTTAGAAGTTTTCGTTATTTGCTGATTTTTGAAACCGCCTGTAGGGGCGGTTTTTTTAGGCGCGCCCGGCATGGGGAGTAACCTGGCGGTGAAAGTCCGCTACGCGCCTGGCAGCAGGAAGCGTTAGCCGAAAGCAGGGGTGTCTATCGTGAGTGTGGATTTTCGGACTCCTTTGGGGAGTCTGCAAGGAGGATACATGCTGGAGGGAAAATCCCTGATAGAGCCGGGGAATTTCAGCCTTGAGGAGATGGACGGTCTGTTCTGTCTGGCGGAAAAGATAGAGCGGGATGAAAAATACCTGCGGGAAAGCTGCCGGGGCAAACTCCTGGCGACTTTGTTTTTTGAGCCGAGTACCAGAACCCGCCTGAGCTTTGAAGCGGCAATGCTGCGGCTGGGGGGGAGCTGTCTTGGCTTTGCCGATCCCGGCTCAAGCTCCGCGTCCAAAGGCGAAAGCCTGGCGGACACTGTACGAATGGCGGGGAGCTACGCCGACCTTATTGTTATGCGGAACCCAAAGGAAGGGGCGGCGCTGCTGGCATCCCGATATTCGCCTGTACCGGTAATTAACGCCGGCGACGGCGGCCATCATCACCCTACCCAGACGCTGACTGACCTTTTGACCATACGGCGCTTATTGGGGGATATTGGAAATCTTACCGTGGGCTTTTGCGGGGATCTTAAATTCGGCCGTACCGTCCACTCTCTGGCAAAGGCCCTGGCCCGTTACGACAAAATAAAAATGGCCTTTATATCACCTGAGGAACTGGCTGTTCCCGAATACATCACCCGGATGCTGCATAAACAACAAATTGAATTTATCGAAACCAGAAGCCTTGAAGATACCATGCCCCATCTGGATGTGCTTTACATGACCAGGGTACAGCGGGAACGTTTTTTCAATGAGGAAGATTATATCCGCCTCAAGGACACTTACGTGCTCAACAAGGGAAAAATGGATCTGGGGAAAAACAGGCTGATCATCCTTCATCCGCTGCCCCGCGTTAACGAGATCGCCGTTGAAGTGGATATCGATCCAAGGGCGGCTTATTTCAAACAGGCAAAATACGGAATGTATGTGCGGATGGCTTTATTATCATCAATATTAGGAGTGCTTTGAAATGCTTAACATAGACGAGATAAAAAACGGACTTGTAATTGATCATATCAAGGCGGGGCAGGGAATACGCATATTCGACTGGCTCGGTCTTGACAGAGCCTTGTATACCGTCGCCTTTGTGGTAAACGCCAATTCAAGACGGATGGGAAAAAAAGATATTATCAAAATTGATAATACGATCTCCATTAATTTTAACGTGCTGGGTCTTATCGATCCCAATATCACGGTGAATATTATCGAGAACGAAAAGATCACTGAAAAGATAAAGCTCCAGCTTCCCGAAACGGTTGAAGATGTGCTGTTATGCAAAAACCCCCGCTGTATCACTTCCACGGAAAAATACATCCCCCATATTTTTCACCTTGAGAATCCCGAAACGCGGACTTACCGCTGTGAATACTGCGATGAAATAAAGTCGGCGGTTGATTTCAAATGAGTCCCCGCGCGGGAAGCCGGAACCGGAGCTTCGGCGGGGTATTAAACCAGACTTTCAAACAGCACGGAGCGAAACCCTGAAGCGGCTTGTACTAAAAAAATTCAGAATAATTGATGACGCCGCCGACATATTCGGGACTCTTGTTGTTGAAGACGGCATTATCAGGGAAATCGCCGCAGGTTTCGACGACGCCGGATATTCTGCTGATATGGTGATTGACGGGCGCGGGTTCGGGGACGGGGCTGTTCTCATGCCCGCCTTTGTCGATCTCCATGCCCATTTTCGGGACCCCGGTTTTCCCGAAAAGGAAACGCTCGAATCGGCCTCGCTGGCCGCCGCCGCCGCCGGTTACGGAACCGTGGTCTGCATGGCGAATACCGATCCGGTGATTGACACCCTTGAAAAAGCAAGGTCCCTGAAAGAACGCTCCAACGCCCTGGGGCTTATCGACCTTTATCCGGTCTTGTCCCTCAGTAAAAACATGGAGGGCCGGGAACTGTCCGGTATCAAAGACCTGCCCGCCGCCGGCGCCCTGCCGCTGATGCTCTCCGAGGACGGCAAGGATCTGGCCGATGATCGCCTGTTCTTCAAGGCAATGGGCAAGGCCCGGCTGCTTGGAATACCGGTTTCCTGCCACTGCGATTTCGGCGGCCCCGAAGCAGAGGCGGCAAAGGCGGCGGGACGGCCCAGGGCGGAATGGTCCCGGATTGAGGAAAACAACGCTGTCCGCCGGGCCATAGAACTGGGGAAACAGGCGGGCTGCCACATACATATCGCCCATGTCTCAACAATGGAAGCGGCGGCGCTGATCCGGAATGAGAAAAAATCCCCGCCGGCCAATCCCCGTTTTACCCTTACCTGTGAGGCGACGCCCCACCATATCGGCGCGGCTGAAAAGGACGCGGCCCGCATGGGCGAATCCCGCGGGCGGGTGAATCCGCCCCTGAGGAGCGAGGCGGACCGCAAGGCTATTGCTGCCGCGATTTGTGACGGCACTATCGACGCCATAGCGACCGACCACGCCCCGCACAGCGAGGCGGACAAGGCCGCCGGCGCCCCCGGCTTTAGCGGCCTGGAAACAGCCTTCGCCGTCTGTCTTTCAACGCTGAACATTGATTTAAGGCGGCTTTCGGCATTGATGAGCGCGAATCCTGCCCGGATTTTGGGCCTGTACAAAGGCCCCGGCGGCCGGGGCAGAATCGCGCCGGGACTGCGGGCGGATCTCGTTATCGCGGATACCCGGACGGTATGGAAAGTGCGGCCCGAACAATTTAAATCCAGGGGGAAATGCAGCCCCTTTACAGATCGGGAATTGCGGGGGAAAATCCTTATGACCATCAGAGGGGGAACGGTAACATTTGGGGGAGAAAACGGTGTTAAATAATACGGCGTTCAATATGGATAAACTCTTTGAGTCGGTCGCCGTGAAGGGCCATGTCTGCGTCGGCCTTGATACGGCGGCGGACTATGTTCCTCCCGGAGAGCGTCGGCGGGCGGCTTCGGACGCCGCCGCCGTGCTGGCTTTCAATAAAGCCCTCGTCGAATCCACCTTTGACACGGCCGCGTGTTACAAAGTACAGATCGCCTGTTACGAAGAGCTTGGCCTTGCCGGACTTGAGGCATACGCCAAAACCTTAAAGTATATCCGCGAAAAAGGCGGCCTGGTCATAGCCGACATTAAACGGGGAGATATCGCCGATACCGCCCTCCGTTACGCGAAAGCCCATTTCGACGGGGACTTTGAGGCTGATTTTGTCACCCTCTCGCCCTATATGGGCATGGACTCCATTGAGCCATGGCTTTCTTACGCGGACAGTAAAGGCAAGGGCGCTTTTGTGCTGATGCGGACCAGTAATAAGGGCATGCGGGATTTTGAATATCTGGAACTGGATCGCAAAGCCGGCGAATCAGACGGCGAAGAAAAACGCCGCCTCTACCATGCGGTAGGAGACAAACTCTCAAAGCTGGCCGCCGCCCGTCAGGGCAGGCACGGTTACGGCGTATTCGGCGCGGTAGTCGGCTGTACAGAGCGGGAAGAAGCAGTCGAAATAAGGAACAGGTATTCGAATTTGTTTTTCTTGATTCCCGGTTACGGCGCGCAGGGCGGCGCGGCGGACGATGCGCGTCTCTTGCTGCGGGAAGGAAACGGCGGGGTGGTGAACGCTTCCCGTTCAATTCTCAAGGCATGGGCCGCCGAAACGGAAAGTTCCGGCGGCGGCGGGGAAATGACCGATAACACGTTTGCGGCGGAAGCCGCCCGCAGGGCCGCTGTTGAGATGCGTCGGGCCTTATGCGGCGCGTTACGCGATACCGCGCCGGTGGAGTTAAAAAAATGAAACCCGCTAAATCCGCGGCCGGGGAGAAAAGCCCCGCGTCCCGCGATGTCTCAAAGCAAAGCCTCAGTTGTGAACTCGCCGGTAATACTTCCATTAATCAAGAGATATTCCGCCTGGACTTTGTTTGGCCGGGTCCCGCGCCAAGGGCGGGACAGTTCTTCATGGTAAAACCGAAACGGAGTTCTGTTTTTCTTGGCCGCCCGATCAGCGCCGCCCTTTGGGCTGCTGATACGGTAAAATTCCTCATCGCAAGACGGGGCAAAGGGACGGAAGAGCTCTCGGATATGCGGCCCGGCGAAGAGGCGGAGCTTACCGGCCCCCTGGGAAACGCCTGGGTCGATTTTTTGGCCGCCGGGGAAAAACCGGCCGCCCTTATTGGCGGAGGCGCCGGGATTGCCCCGCTGGAAGCCCTGATCGCCGAACAGCCTGAAGGGAATTTTGATTTTTACGCCGGGTTCAGAACCGGCTTTCGTACTATCGAAGAAAAGTACGCCCTTCTGGGTCCGGCTGTTGTTGAGGCAAATAAACTGATCGTCGCGGCGGAAAACGGCAAAAACGGATTAAAGGGACGTATTCCCGATTTTCTGGAGCCGGAAAAATACCGGGCGGTCTACGCCTGCGGCCCCGGGCCGATGTTGAAAATCGTGGCCGCCCGCTGTAAAGCCGCGGAAGTTCCCTGTTTTGTCAGCCTGGAACGGCGTATGGCCTGCGGCGTCGGGGCATGTCTGGGCTGTACTGTGGCGGCCATTAACGGCAACCGCCGCTGCTGCGCGGACGGCCCCATATTTCCGGCGGAGGAGCTGATCTTCGATGAGTGAACAGGGAATAAAGAGCGCGCCGGATCTTTCGGTCCGCATCGCGGGACTGCGTCTGCGAAACCCGGTCATTGCCGCCTCCGGAACCTTTGGCTACGGCGGAGAGTACGGCGGCCTCGTCGATGTTTCCCGCCTTGGGGCGATCTGTACCAAGGGGCTGACCCTGAAACCCAGGCAGGGTAATACCGGCATACGGATATGGGAAACTCCCGCCGGCCTGTTGAATTCCATCGGGCTTGAAAATCCCGGTATTCCGGCCTTTATTGAACAGGAACTGCCCCGGCTGCGGGAAATGGGACCGGCGGTGATTGCGAACCTGTCTGGCGCTGCCGTGGAAGAATACGTCGGGGGGGCGGCGCTGCTTAACGGCAGTTCTGTTGATATGATAGAGCTCAATATCTCCTGCCCCAACGTAAAGGCCGGAGGAATGGCATTCGGCCTTGATCCGGAGGCGGCGGCCGCGGTAGTGGGACCGGTGCGCCGGGCCTGCAGCGCCAAGCCGCTCATGGTAAAACTGTCTCCTAACGCGCCGGATTTGGCGGCGGTGGCCCGCTCCTGCGTTAAGGCCGGGGCGGACGCCCTCTCTCTGGTGAATACCTTCAAGGCAATGGCAATAGACGTCAAAAACAGAAAACCCGTTTTCGATAATGTAAGCGCCGGTCTTTCAGGGCCGGCGGTAAGACCCATCGCCCTCCGTATGGTCTGGGAACTGTACGACGCCCTCAGAACGCCGGGCAAGGCAGGAAAACCGGCGGTCCCCATTGTAGGCATGGGAGGTATAGCCTGCGCCGAAGACGCCCTGGAATTCCTCATGGCAGGAGCGTCCGCGGTACAGACAGGTTCCGCCACTTTCGCCCGCCCCGCGGCAATGCTCGAAATTATTGACGGAATTGAAAAATACATGCGGAGCGCCGGTATTGCCGGAGTAAAATATCTTTCGATAAGGTAATAGAAGCATAACCGGGGAATACCGCAGGGCCGGCGCATCATTTTGACTATCATGCCGGCCTAACGGCCGGCATTTTTACCACGAAGCTTCGAAAAGCCGGAAAAGTTTTTACTTCAAAGCCTTTTTTGACCTCCTTCTTTGACTTTTTCGACTTTGCGGTGGATTTTTCTTTATGATTTATGCGGTTTTACGGGGTTTTCAGAGAATAAAAAGTTTATATGCGCCGGCCCTGCTGCGGGGTCTGTCCCCATGGAGCCCGCGGGGGTCTGTCCCTATGGAGCCCGGCAGGGGCTGTCCCCATTGAGCCCGCGGGGGTCTGTCCCCGTGGAGCCTGCGGGGGCTGTCCCTGTGGAGGGGCTGCGGGGTCTGTCCCTATGGAGCCCGCAGGGGTCTGTCCCCGTGGAGCCTGAAGAGGCTGTCCCCATAAAACCTGCGGGGTCTGTCCCTATGGAGCCCGCAGGGTCTGTCCCTATGGAGCCCGCGGGGGCTGTCCCCGTGGAGCCTGCGGGGGGTCTGTCCCTATGGAGCCCGCGGGGGCTGTCCCCGTGGAGCCCGCGGGGTCTGTCCCCATGGAGAGCCTGCGCGGGGTCTATCCCCGTGGAGCCTGCGGGGGCTGTCCCCATAAAACCTGCGGGGGCTGTC
>JAIROT010000234.1 GCA_031257385.1 Treponema sp. | reverse complement strand
TGCCAAAAAATCATGTAATTTTAGCCATACGGTGGGAATTATCTGATTAAACAGGCCAAAAATAAAGGGTCAAGTGGGAAAAACAGTTACCTTTTTAAGTAAATGCCGGCGCCCTGGCGCTTCCCCAGGATAAACGCATAGAATGTTTTTTTGCCCTTCTGGTGGGGAGGACTGCCTAAAATAGCTATTTTTTACCCGGTAAATGGGAAATGGAAGCATAAAACCCGCGAAAAAGAAGGTCAAAGTGGGACTGTTGTGAGTAAATTCAAGTCTATGCGTTTATCCTGGCGCTTCCCGCAATTCCAAATTCAAAGGATGTACCGAAACGTCCGGTTTAACGCCAATGGGCGTAATTTTAATTACGGCTCAAGTTTAGCCTTCAGGGCGGGCTTGTTGACTGGAAGGCTTGCTCCCGGGTTCTTCATTAAAACAAGCGCAGGGCGCGGAGGATGGCGATCATGGCGAAGATGCTGAACATTGAGGCCAGGGTTGAGAGGTACACGGTTTGGGCGGCTAATTCCGGGGCGACTTTATAATTTCGGGCCATGATGAGGTTTGTGACGGCCGGCGGCGCGGCGAAGGCTACGGCAAGCGCGCTTAATTCGGGGCCCCGAAACCCCAGGAAAACGGACAGCGGGACCAGAACGGACGGAACGAGGATTAGCCTGAGGAACATCGCAGCCAGAACAGGGCGGATATTTTGACTGAGGGATTTTAGTTTAATTTGGGTGCCCAGAAGGATAAGCGAGATTGGCGTCGCGGATTGGGCGATGGAATTTACGCCGTTACGGAGGAATGAAGGAAGCGGGAAACGGGAGACAGAGAAGAGGATGCCCATGCTTGAACCGATGATGAGCGGATTGGTGATGATTTCAAAGGCGCATTTTTTGAGTGCGGCATGGAGCGCGGTGTTTTTTTCTGCGGCGCTTAAGCGGGCTGCGGATAAGGACGCTTCAATTTTTTGTCTGTGGCAGACCATAGTGATGACGGTGAAAAAGTTGAAAAAGATGATGGTGAACGGTATGAGCATGGCCGCGGCTTTAACACCGGCAGGGCCGAATAGGTTTGCGGCCAGAGGCAGGGCATAGATTATGTTATTGGAACGGTAGGATGTTACGATATAGATACAGCGGCGGGCAAAATCTTTTATTGCGAGAGAGAAGACGAGCCATGAAGCAAGGAACAGCGCGGTTATGACGATGATAAAGGTCAGGACAAGGCGCGGGTTGAATTCCGAGTAAAAATCCACGGATAAGACGCTGTTGAAGACATGCAGCGAGAGCAGGTAACGGAAACAAAGGGTGTTTAAGAAAACGATTTCGTTATCGCCCGCCTGCCCGCGTTTTGCGATGAACGCGCCGAGCAGTATAGCGGCAAACATCGGGGCAACGGCGTTAAAACTATAGGATAGGATTACCGGCATATAAGGGCTTTTTGTTCACCCCCTCCTTTTTACCGTCAGTATATCACGCTTCAATCGGCGCGAACAAGCAAACTCAGGGGCGTTTTTCTGCCCCGGAAATCCTCGTCAACGGTTTTAGCGCCGAAATCGCTAACGCTTACGCCGGGGAAATCCGCGGCCAGGGCCGCTTCCAGTTCGGCGGGCCGCACTTTAAGCTGCCGGGCATTGGCGCTAAACCGGAGTTTTCCGCCGGGGGAAAGCAGCGTCAGGCACCGGGCGATAAGGCCCGCATGGTCCCGCTTGAGGTCCAGGCTGCCGGTCATTTTTTTTGAGTTGGAAAAAGCCGGGGGATCAAGGATGATAAGGTCCCAGCGCAGGGCGGCGGCCGCGGCCCGGCGGAGAAAGACAGAGGCATCGGCGCGGATGAGCCGGTGGGATACGGCCTTCCCCGCGCCCCGCAGCGGCAAAGGGGAACCTGAACGGAGGACCGCTTCCGCTCCCGTCATTTCCGCCTGAAAACCGTTGAACGCGAAATTTTCCCCTGCCCATTCCAGATAGGTGTTGGAAAGATCCACCGAATCCGTCGAGACGGCTCCTCCGGCGGCGGCGTACACCGAAAAGGAACCGGTATAGCAGAACAGGTTCAACACCCGCCTGCCCGCCGCCTCGGCCCGGACCATGGCCCGCATCAGACGACGGTCAAGGAAAAGGCCGGTGTCAAGGTAATCCGAAAGATTGACCTTGAAAACAAGACCGCCTTCGGATATTTCCTTAACAAAATGTTGTCCACCGATTTTTTCGTACTGCGCAAGACCCCGCTGCCGTTCCCGGTATTTAAGAAAAATACCGCGGGGGTCAATCCCCAGAGCCCCTGCCGCCGCGGCCTTCATCGCCTCAAGCCAGCGCTTTTCGGCGGCCTGATCTTTTTCGTAAGGGCGCCTGTACAGCGCGCCCGCAAGCGCGCCGCCGTACCAGTCCAGTACCAGGGGGATTTCGGGAATATCGCGGTCATAGAGCCGGAACGCGCCCGCGCCGGTCCGCCGCGCCCATTTGTCAAGATGGCGGAAACGCTTTTGCAGCCGGCCGGCCAGCATCCGGGACTGGTACGCCGTCTTGCCGGCTTCGTCCGCGGGGGCCGCCTGTATATCCTTTGCCATGCGCCTGTAACCATACCAATGTATCCATACAAAAGTCAAGGAAACGCAGAAAGGTTAAGCGCGAAGGGACACGGGCGGAAGAAAGGGAAGCGGATGCGGGAAAAGCGGAATGAGCGGCAAACAGTGAACAAGGGAGACCTGCGGCGCCGGTAAAACGGCAGGATAACGGCGTTTCAGGCCGTTTACCGCCGTTTTTTCAGCGCCCCCGCAAAACCTCCGGCTTTCCGGAGGTTTTTTATGCGCAGGATGACATAATGCAACGCCGTACCGGGTGTGGAGGTCCGGTCCGCACCGGAATAGGGACCGCATTCCGGCCTGGGTGTGACCCCTGTCCCAGCCTAAACCTGATCCGGCAAAGATTGCCTGCCCGGCGAAGGGCCGCCTCTCCCTGCCCCATGATTTTTACCGGTTTTGTCCCCTCGGCTAAAGCAAAACAGCCTCCCGCTCCCATATAGGGGGTATGAGGAAAACACGTACATTAGCGCAGGGGGTGTGGTATGAGATTCGCTCCCACATCAACAACCGGGAGCGCATCCTCAGCCTGCCAACGGCCGCTTCCCTCTTTGCCGGGGTTTTCCGGGAAACCATGCGCCGCTTCAGTTTCGGCTTCCGGGGCCTCCGTTT
>JAIROT010000170.1 GCA_031257385.1 Treponema sp. | reverse complement strand
AACAGCTTGACAAAATCGTTGCCAAAATCAATAATCGTCCTCGCAAGGTTTTAGGCTACCTGACTCCTTACGAAGTTTTTTCGCCATAAAATTCGCACTTCAAAAAAAATTCCGCGATTCATAAAGTCAAATGATTGACCATCCGTTGTATAAAACAGACCGAGACCGCTTGTTATAATTGTCAATGCAATTATAAAAATTGATAAAAAATGTAATGCTTTATTCATGTTTTTCATAATATCCTATTCCAAAATATTTGGCAATACGTACATTACAGAAAATTCAGCGGAAATGTCGCATATAACATACTGTTGCCGCCATAAGAACGCCGATAAGCGGGACGGACCTCCTGCCGTATATTCTCGATCCGGCGGACGGGGACATTCCGGCAGTTTTCTTTTTCGTCTCCGGCTACAAGGGAACGGTCTTCCGGCCAAAGGGGATGTTCCCATGACGCAACACTTCCGGGCCGAAACTGTGTATACGGCGACGGTAACGCTCCACGCCGCTATGGGATACCTTTGCCGGGATACCGGCCTCGCCGGAGGCGGCCCGGCGGACATCGAACCGATCCCCGGCGTTTGGGTCGTTACTGCCCGCGGGTGCAGCTTCTTTTTCGGCGAAGGAAGAAGGAATACGTGCCGTATACAGGCCCCGCGGAGGAGTTATGGCATCAATATTTTCTGAGCAAATCCATGGGTTTGAGTTTCCCCGCCCGCTGCGCCGGAATCCAGGAGGCGGCTACGGAGCAAAAGACGGTAAAACAGCCGATGAGGAATACGGCAAACCAGTCGATGATAATGGGGATGGTTTCAAGATAAAAGCCGGGATCGAGGATCTTTACTTCCCCGCCCCGGAACAGGTTCGAGAAAAAACTGAGGATCGCTTCCAGGGAATGGATCAGGGGGTTGATGAAATTGCCGATGAGCAGTCCCAGGCTTATGCCGATGATTGCGCCCGAAAGGCCGGTAAGAAAGCCCCCCCAAAGAAACACGCCGCTTACGCCCCGGACGCTGGCGCCGGTAACTTTAAGGACGGCGATGTCCCGCTGCCGCTCTATGGCCAGCATGGATGTTGCGGAAGAAACATTCACTGCCGCCACAATCACCACCAGCGCCATGATGAAGAGGAGGAGCTGCCTGGTAGACTCGTAGGAACTGTACTGGGATCGAAGCAGGGCCTTCCAGGTGTACACGCTATAGCCCCCGCCCAGCGCCGAATACAGGGACAGGGCCGCAGCATCCGCCTTCCGGTAAGGATCGTCTATTTTTACAATCAGGCTGATGGAGGAGAGTTCCGGCGAGAGTATGCCCCTGCCCCCTTCCCAACTGATGATGCACCAGAGCGCGTCAAGTTCGTGGTAGCCCGATGAGACGATGCCCCTCACGGTAAAGGCGGTCATCCGGGGGATACTGAGCCCGTCGGAATTTGTTCTGATGGTCATAAGCCGGACAGTGTCCCCCACTTCCGCGCCGACGGCGGAAGCAAGGTTTTCGCCTAACACCATATCCCTTTCCGATTCAGGTTTTGAAACTCCCTCCAGGGTTTTCAGGTAGCCGCCGCCGCTCTCCCAGAACGAAGGTTCCACAGAACGGACGGTTGCGCCGGTTTTCCCGCCTTTCCCCGCCAGAACCCCCACGCTCTGCTGTTCCGGCCACAGCCCCCTGACGCCGGCAAAGCCCCTGATTTTTTCCGCCGGATCTTCCAGTTCTTCGGGAGCGAGCCAGTTAAAAACCTGCAAATGGCCGGTTCCCAATTCCAGATAGCGGTCGATGATGCCCCGGATCATGCCGTCCGCCACAATGAGGGTAACGATAATCGGGATGAGACTCACGGCGATCCCCGCAGCGGCGCCCCGGAGATAACGCCCTCCCTCTCGCGCCCGGCCCCACAGGTAACGGATGGCGATAAAAAAACCGGCGCGGCTTTTCACGCGCCCGCCTCCGCAGACCCGCCGGTAAGCAGCCCGTTTTCCAGGGTGTACTGTATTGAAGCCCTGGCGGCGACTTTTTCATCATGGGTAACCACGATCAGGGTTTTGCCCCATTTTTCCGCGCCGGCGTAGAGGATATCCGCCACCATGGCGCTGTTATCCGGATCAAGGTTTCCCGTGGGCTCGTCGGCGAGGATCACGCCTGGATCATTTATCATTGAACGGGCCACGGCCACCCGCTGACGCTCGCCTCCTGAAAGCTGGGAAGGAAAATGCCCGGCCCGGTCCTCAAGTTTCACATCCGCCAAAAGGGAGCGGGCCTTTTCCATGGCATCCTTTTTTTTAAGTCCCGCGATAAAAGCGGGAAGCATCACGTTTTCCAAAGCGGTAAAATCTTTCAATAAATAATGAAACTGAAAAATGAAGCCCACCTGTTTGCTCCGGCATTCGGATAGCCCCTTTTCAGAGAGGCCGGTGATTTCCGCGCCTCCGATAAAAACCCTTCCTCCGTCGCTCCGGTCAAGCCCGCCGAGAATATTGAGCAGGGTGCTTTTGCCGCTGCCGCTCTGCCCGCTTACCGCCGCCGAAAGTCCTTTAGGAATGTCAAAACTCACCCCCTTGAGAATATGCAGGACCTCTGTGCCGGAAACATAATTCTTGACGATGTTTTCCGCCTTGACCATAATACCGGCGGACGGATTTGCTTCTTCGCCTGAAACATTACTCATAACGCAGCACCTCCGCGGGCCGTATGCGGGAAACTCTTCCCGAAGCGAACCATGCCGCCAGCAGGGCGGAAAGGAAACCGAACATAAAAATCAGCGCCACCTCGTGGGGAATGATACGGGAAGGCGTTTCTTTGATGTAAAATACCGCCGGAGAAAAAATAGCGAAATTCCCCATTTCTCCGGCGCCCCAAAAAGACATTAACACATTTACCATATTGATGAAAAAATTAACGGCGCCTTCCAAAATTGAAAAGAAAAGGGAAATGTTAGAGGCGATGAGCAGTCCCAAAACGAGGCCCGATGCCGCGCCTGAAAAACCGATGATCGCGCCGTTACAGACAAACACAAAGCGTACCGCCAGCTCCCTGCCCCCGATGGCCCTGAGGAGACCGATTTCTTCCCGGTGTTCCAGCACCGATCTCCGCTGTGTCTGAAAAATATTGAGACCCACCACGATAAAAATCAGCCCCACCAGGATAAACATGAAGAGTTTTTCCGTCCGCAGCGCGCCAAAAAAAGAACGGTTATAATCCCGCCAGCTTGAAAGTTTTATTTCTTCGAATCCGGCACGGACGGAGAAAGCCCGCCGCGCCGCTTCAAGGGCCTGCCGATCCTGAAAACGGTTTTTCAGTTTTACCCCCAGGGTGACGCCCGATTCGGAAAAAGCCGCGGCGCTTTCAATATTGATGAAGCCCCAGCTTGTATCGTATTCGTAAAAACCGGTTCTGAATATTCCGGTGACGGTAAAAGTCTCCACACCTGCGCTTTCAGCGGCCCCATCCGTTTCGGACTCCGCTCCGTCTCCGCCGGAAAGAATACCGCTTATCGAAAAAAGGCTTATTTCATCGCCGATGCCCGCTTCCAGCCGGCCGGCCAGTTCTGCGCCCAGGAGTGCCGAGCGGCGGTCCGCGATGTCAAAGGAGCCGGCCTCAAATTCCAGTCTGGACCCCAGGGCGGGATCAAGCTCAAGGGCATCCGCGGGAAGTCCCCGGATCATTACCGGCCGCTGTCCGTTCCGGCTGCCGCGGACAAGGCCCTGGAATTCCCTGAAGGGAAGGATCGCGTTTATTCCGGGAAGCGCAGCGAGGACGCTCCGGGCTTCCCCCGCTTTTTCGGCGGAAAAAGATTCCAGTCGTAAATGGTATGAGGAAATTTCTAAAATGCTTTCAATAAAACTCAACTGGAATCCGTTCATCACCGCTAGAATCACAATCAAAACCAAAACGCCGACAGCTATTCCCAAAACCGCTAAAACGGGAGAAGGCGAATTTCCCCGGCCCCTGAAAATATACCGCGCCGCCACATACCAAATCCAGGCAGCAGCCCTGCCGTTCTTCATTACCACTGCCTCTTACATGCTGCGCCGTATCCGTTTTTCGGATATTTTTCTGCCGTCTTCCCATTCCGCCCTGAGTACAACCACGCCGTTCATGTACAGTTCTTCCACATCCCTGCCGTCTTCGGCGTACACCATCCGTTCCAAAACCCCGTTGCGGAAATTACGTTCGACTATCCGGTCTCCCCTGCCGTCGTACTCGTATTCGGCGAGCAGTTTATCATCTCCCTCGGTTTTGAGCGCCGAAGAAATCCGGTTGTCGGACCATGTGTTTTGAATAAGCCACACTACATTATCACTATCGTCTAACAGGGTTTGAGTCAATATCCGGCCCCGCTCATCGGTGGTAAATACCATCCGGTAGCCCGGCCTGACATCAAATTCCCCGAAGAATTCGGAATTCACGGCAAGTTTTTCATCGGAAAAATCGTCCTGCGCCGCGAGGTCCAGCACACGGTTTGGGAAAGTGAGGCTGACCGGAATGACCTCAATATCTTCATGGAAAAGCCGGTTAATTGACCTCAGCGACAGGGAACGGTTGTAGCGGTAATCATCGGTAAAAGTTTTTATAAATTCGCCGTCTTCAATTCCCTCTTCCGGCGGTTTTTTTCGCCGGCCCTCGGCCTTAACCAGAAGGCCGCCCCGGTAGGAATAAGCTATTACCGTTTCACCGCCGTCATCGTTAAACATATACTCTTCGGTGATGCGGTAGTTTTCGTTGTATATTTCGATAAATCCCCAGGGGGCGCGCCCGGTTGGTTCATCCGAGCCGGATATTTCTTCACCGCTTTCTTCCACGGCTGAACTTTCTTCCGGGGCGGGGGCCGGTTCTTTCACGGCGGGTTCGCTCTTGCTGTCCCTGTTCAAAACAGAGACCAGGCGGGCCACTCCCCTGTTATCGCGGAATATCCACTGTCTGCGGGATTCTTCCCCCCTGGTAAACAGCGCGTGAATTTCAATGAGGTACTCGCTCCGGTAAAAGGGCGACAGGGTTTCCGGCAGATCCCCTGTGCGGGCATAGTCGATTAACAGCGCGTATTCGTTGTGCAGGGCCGCGGCCCGCGAGGAAACTTCCTCCAGCGTCATGCCGCCGGCATTGGAACGGAACCAGCGGGCTGACGCCGTAACGGGAGGGCCGTTTTCCCGGGCAAAGGCGGGAAAGTTCCCCAGCAGGAAAATAGAGAGCAAAACAAATGGTTTGATTCTCGTCCCTTTAGGGCGAAGTTGTTGATTCGAGGGGGGGCTAATACCCCGCTCCCTGGGGCGGTTCAATTCTTCCTCCAATAATGGCGGGGTAGAAGACCCCCGTAAAATAAATTTCCGCTCGAACGGGCCTCCGATCAGGAAATTGTCCTGCGTTCCGGATACCGAGCCCCTTGATGCTGCGCAGGCAGCTGCTTGCCGCGCGGAGGCTCATTCAATGCCTGCAAATTCCCTCGCGTAACTATGGGGATCAAAAATCCTGATATCCCCGTATTTTTCACCGGTACAGAGATACGCCACAGGCAGCCGCAGCTCCGAAGCCAGGGAAAACACCACCCCTCCCCTGGCGGTGGAATCGTACTTGGTCAGGATTACCCCGTCGGGTGAAACCGCCCCGTTAAATATTTCAGCCTGGGCAAGGGCGTTCCTGCCGGTGGTTGCGTCCAGCACCAGGTATTTGATATACCGCGCATCGGCGGCCCTGGACTCCACCACGCGATCAATTTTCCGCAGTTCTTCTACCAGGGCGGATTTGGTGTGCATCCTTCCCGCGGTATCGGCGATGATACAATCCCCGCCGCCGGCCTGGGCCGCATTGATCGCGTCGTACACTACCGCCGCCGGATCGCCGCCGTGCTGGTGGGCAATCACCCGTATACCGAGCCGTTCCCCGTGAATCTTGAGCTGGTCGATGGCTGCCGCCCTGAAAGTATCCGCCGCGGCGAGAATGGGCTTTCGCCTGTATGCGCCGCGGTACAGGGCGGCCAGTTTTGCGGCGCTGGTGGTTTTTCCCACTCCGTTTACCCCAAGCAGCAGCATTACGGTCAGTTCCCCTTCAGGCGCAAGGCCGGCGGGGCCTGTTCCCATTCCGCCTTTTTTCAATTCTTCTTCCAGCAATTCGGCGAGTTTAAGGGGTAATTCTTCCGGTGAGGCGGGCCTGTCTTTCTTGCAGCGTTCCCGCAGAATTTCCGCAGTCCGGTACGCTTCCGCCGCGCCGAAATCCCCTTCCACCAGCAGGTCGCTCAGCTCCTCAAAGAGTTTTTCCGAAACGGCGGAACTTCGGTTAAAAAAATTCTTTATCTTATCCGCAAAGCTCATCCGCAAAACTCACTTTTTCTATTTGTCAGGCCTGACAATCGGCGTTGTATCCTCGGTGGCCGTGTAGATATATCTGGCCATCTGGAATATTTCGTATGCCGCCGCGAGGCCCACACCGGCCCATGCATAGGTATACACATCGTTCATGAGCAGTGCGTTATCGTAGAATTCCTGGTTATATTTTCCGGTGGTGTTATACCCATATACAATCGCTTCGTTCTGGGTTTTTAATATACCGGTGACAATCCATGCCGCGATGGTGGTGATCCAAGTGCCGCCCCAGGCCCAGTAATATGTTTTTCGGGCCTTGTTCACCCGATCCACGCCCGGACGCGGCGTTTTTAGCTTCATGGAAAAACTGTAGGGCGTGTTGCTCTGCCCGGGGCTTATAAACGCCGCCCGCGCTATTTGATTATCGCTGGTTTCTATATTGATATAATTAAACTGATCCAGAGGCAGTCTAAGCGTGAGCGGGGCCTCTCCCACATACATGGCCCCTTGATACACAGAGGCCCCGTTTACACCGGGACTGAGAATATTCACCTCGCCGTATTCCACAGGCAGCAACTGTACGCTGATGTCGGTAAGCTCACCGGGGACAAGCTCGGCCTCCACGGTTTCGGGCTTGTAATCCTCCCCTGAAAGCGTAACCTCAATTTTTCCCGGCGGACGATCATGGGCTTCTACGTCTCCCCTGCCGGCAAAATTCTGATTGATCAGTACCAGTGCTTCTGAGGGGTATGCGTGAACCGCCACAGCCGCCGGTTTGCTTCCTGCGAGAACCGCGGTGAGCCTTCCCGCAATCTCGTCTACCGCGACAGTAATATCATCGGTGGAAAAAATAATTTCATCTTCATAGATAAAGGTGTCGGTGTATAAGGCATAAAGCTTCAGGGTAAGGTAATAGCGGTTGTGATATTCCTGTATAGTCCCCGCAAGAAAAGCATCCGCCTGCTGGTTTACGCAAAAACGGCGCTCGCTTTTTGGCTTGGGCGGATCCGGAAAAATCCCATCCCTGTTTTCCCGGGTAATGCCGAATACCGGCTCCTTGTTTATCAGCGGCATATCCGCTTCCGCCTTAGCCAGGTCTTCCTGCAGTTTGACAATATCCGCGTCTATTCTTTTAACGTTCTGTTTGTAGCGCCAGTCCTTCCCGTTACGGTACAGCAGCAGCGCCCGTTCTTCCTGTTTCGCCGCCAAAGCCTTCGCCGCGATTGAACGCGCTTTGGACCGCTCGTATTCCTCGTAATAGGCGTATTCCGGGGATATACGAATCCGGTAGTTTACCGCCTTCAGGGTATCCACCAGGGTTTTGGTAATAACCTCGCCGGCCGGCCGTTTGTTTTCCGACAGGGCCGAAGCGTCAAAATTGGTAACACAGAGCAGCCATTCATTATTCATCATTGTTTTTTCCACCGTTTCCGCTTTGCCGAAGGCAAAAACGCCGGAACATGCCAGGAGGAAATACACAAAAAAACAAACGGGCCTGTGATTATTCCGCGGACACTTCTTCATTTATTCGTGCCCAAGGGATTTAATACCCCGCCTCTTAAGGCGGTTGAAAAAGTATTAGACCCCTGAGTGCAACCTCCTTATGAGAACATAACCTCGTCCCTTTAGGGCGGGGTTCATTAATTACTTATCGTCATTTTTGGCGAAAACTTGAATGCACCGGGAGGGAGTGGGGGTGGACAAAATATCTTAACTTGTCGACAGTAGGGGCGGCCCCTGGAGTCAATCACCGGTTCCGGGGGAGCATATTATAAATTTCCGCTCTAACGAGCCGCCGATTAGGAAATTGCTCCACGTTCCGGATACTGCGCGGCTTGCCGCGCGGAGGCTCATTTTAGAACCGCATCCCCTAATGCTTATTTGTAAAACGCCGATATTTGAAGTGAGGAAAGGGCCTAAACTTTTCCGCTATTACCGTAAAACAGAGGTTGCCATGCACTACGAAGAATGCAGGGAAATATTGCTTAGGGAGTGTGAGCTGGTACAACAGGCCGGGGCGCTTCAGGAGCTGATACGGGACGCGGCGGCCAACCGTGAATGGACTGATTTTGAGGGCCATTTTAACGCATTGAACACCATTGAGGGCGAAATCGCCGTACTGGAAAAAAAACGGGAGGCCCTGTTCGCCGAATTTGACACGGCCGGGCCTTCCGGTCAAACGAAAAACGCTCCGGTTTCGGAAGACGCGGACGGCGCTGCGGCAAAGGGCCGCTTTTATGTATTCGCCGCCCGGCTTCCCTTTGCGGAGCGGAATGAACTAAGCGCCATATACCGGAGTCTGAAACTCGCCTCTCTCAGGCTGCGTATGGCTAACGATGCCCTGACGAGATACCTTGGCGAGGCCAGGGGGATTCTGGAGGGCTTTTTCGGCCTTGCTTTTCCGGACCGGGGCGGGCGTATCTATACCATGCGGGGAACGCCCATTTCCCAGGATATGCGGAGCATGGTACTAAACCGGCGAATGTAAGGAAAGCGGAATGACATCAACCTTTATGGGACTTGAAATCGGCAAACGGGGCGTGCATGCGCATCAGCAGGCATTGTACGTTACCGGCCACAATTTGGATAATGCCTCCACCGAGGGCTATTCCCGGCAGCGCCTTGAACTGGCGCCTTTTGAGCCGATTTACCTGCCGGGTCTGAACAGGGAGGAAACGCCGGGACAGATAGGCCAGGGCGTAGTGGTGGAGCGGATTGAACGGCTAAGGGACCAGCTTCTGGACAAGCGGATCGTCTCGCAGGCTTCCGCCGAAGGCTACTGGTCCGCCCGCGATCCCTATGTCCGCATGATGGATAATCTGTACCTGGAGCCGGGACAGAATTCGGTACGGAGCAAAATGGACGCCTTCTGGGACGCCTGGCAGGAACTTTCCACCTACCCGGCGGACACCGCGCCCCGCACGGCGGTGATTGAACGGGGGCGGACGCTTATCGACGGTGTCCATAACCGCTACCAGGGACTCAAGGGCCTGCAGGTCCAGCTTGACGAGGATATTCAGCTTACGGTGGGAAGGGTGAACGAGCTTTCCCGCCAGATCGCCGCCCTGAACGGCAGCATCCAGCGGATCAAGGCCCAGGGGGATAATCCCAATGACCTTATGGACCGGCGTGACCTCCTGGTCGACAAGCTCTCCTCAATAATTGATGTAACTATTGACAACCGGGACCCCGACGAATTCATGGTCCACACATCGGGACTGGTTTTGGTACAGGGCGAGATAGGCCGTCAGTTTGATCTGCGAAAGGGAATCGATACCGAGGGCTATGCCCGCATCTACTGGCAGGACACAGGGCAGGAGATGCGTTTTGAAAAGGGGGCGCTCGGAGCCTTTATGGAATTGCGGGATTTTACGATTGAACAGGAGATTCAGACTCTGGACAACATGACCATGAACTTTGCCGATTTGGTCAACGAGATACACCGGGAAGCCTACGGTATTAACGGGACAACCGGAAACAATTTTTTCTCCGAGTATCCCTTTGTGACCAACGTAAACGGCAATTACGACCGTGACGGCGACGGGGTTTTCGATTCCAGCTACATCTACCGGATGAACGGCCTGAATCCGCTGGAAGCGCGGGCCCAGCCCGGCCTTGAGGGGGCGCTCACCCTTTCCGGCGCGGATGGAGAAGTACAGGTGCCGTATTACGCCACCGACACGGTCTCCGATATTGTTACGAGAATTAACAATTCCGGCGCGGAGGTGGTGGCCCGGCTGAACCGTGACGGCAGGCTTTCCCTTAAGGGAACTCCCGCCGGGACCGTGGACGGCATACGGGAAAACCCCGATTTTGTTATCCGTCATGTGGAAGATTCAGGGTATTTCCTCGCGGGCTACGCGGGATTGCTGGGCGCTTCCGGGCCTGATGGCGCTTACGATTGGTCCGGCGCCGACGCGGTCGCAGGTCTCCAGGGCGGGGCGGAGGACTATGCCCTCGCGCCTGTCGCCCATCCTTCAGGCTGGATCGAGGTAAATCCCGCTTTGGTAAAGGACCCCGGCTCGGTCGCGGCGGGCTTCGGCTATAACGGCAGGGAAGCCAATCCCGGCAACGGAGAGGCGGCGGCGGCAATCGCGGCAATCAGGAACACGGCGGTTATGGTTGGACGCCTTTCTACCTTTGATGATTACTTTGCCGACTCTGCCGGCCGCATCGGTCTTCTGGGCGAACAGAGCGGCAGGGCTTTGGAAACGGAAAACCTGATCATGAAACAGTTACACGACATGCGGCAGTCAATTTCAGGAGTTAATATCGACGAGGAACTGTCCAACATGATCCGCTACCAGCACGGCTACAACGCCGCGGCACGGTTCATCAGCACGGTCAATTCCATGCTGGATACGCTGATCAACCGTATGGGCGTCTAGCAGGCTGTTGCACTTGCGGGCTTTTTACAGGAGGAAAATCGTATGAGAAGAATAGCAACCGATATGCCCAATGCCGATATACAATACTACCTCAGGCGGCAGGAAGAAGGACTTTCCAATATGCAGTCACAAATTACCTCCGGAAGCAGGATCCGTGAACTGCGGGATGATCCTCTGGCAGCTTCCCACGCAGTACGCTACGAGTCATACCTTGCCCGCCTTGAACGTTTTGAGAAAAACGCCCTGTACGCCAGTGATCATTACAATGCGGCCTTCAACTATATGAACGAAGCAAACAGCGTACTGCAGCGGATACGGGAACTGGCCGTGACCGGCGCCAATGGTACCTACTCAGGCGATGATTTGAAACTCATGGGAGTGGAGATAAACGAACTGCTCAAAGAGCTGACGGCCCTTTCCAATAAGGTGGGGCCGGACACCAGGCAAATTTTTGCCGGGGACAAGGTATTTACCGAGCCGTTCCGCGTTGTGGAGGGGACCGTTTCAGGCGGCGGCGAAAACATGGTGGTCAGGGTGGAGTACCGGGGCGCCGGCGCTTCCCGTAAAACCGAAATAAGCGATCAGGCATACCTGAACCTGGACATAGGCGGCGGTGAAGTTTTTTGGGCGGAGAAAATGCAGATCTTTTCAAGCGTGGATGCCACCGATTACCGGGTGAACGCGCCGGGCGCTTTCTTCATTGACGGCGTTGAGATAAACGTCTCCGCCGGTGACACCCTGCCGGCGATTGTGGCAAAGATAAACGACTCTCCCGCGCCGGTAAAAGCCTATGTCGATCCGGAGACCAGGGGCCTTGTCCTTGAAGGAACCAACGCCCACCTGATCCGCGCCGAGGATTCCGCCGAAGAGCCCGAACCCAGGGCCGCGGTGCTGCGCGATCTGGGCATTATCCGGGGCAACATGGAGAACAACGCCCCCAACTGGAACACTTCTGCGCGGGTGGCCGGCGGCTCCATGTTCGACATGGTAATCCGCCTGAGGGACGCCATGTTCCGGGGGGATCAGGAGTTCATCGGCAGCCAGGGCATTGCGGGCATGGATTTGGCACTGGGTAACCTGGGTTCACGAATCGCTGAAATCGGCAGCCGGCAGGAACGGGCCGAAATGGCCTGGGTCAGGCTCAATCAGGAAATACCCGACCTGGCGTCCGGCTTGGCCCGTGAATCCTCGGTTAACATGGCCGACGCCGCCACGGACCTCAAGATGATGCAGTTTGCCCATCAGGCAAGTTTGCAGACCGCGGCGCGGATTTTGCCGCAAACCCTGCTTGATTTCTTGCGGTAAAAACAGCGAAAATTAATTTTCAGGAGAGAACGGTGAAAGTTGCGACCAAGGCTTCCGGCCTTATTGACGTAGATGAACGCCAGAAAATCACTTTCCCCGGCGGACTGTTCGGTTTTGAGGGGTTCAAGGAATACGTACTGCTGGATGCGGACCGCCAGCCCTTTTACTGGCTCCAGTCCCTTGACGTGGAGCGGGTGGCTTTTATACTGGTGAATCCTTTCCTCTTCAGGCCCGACTACGAGGTAAACATCAGCAACGAGGAGATGGCGGAGATCGGCATTTATTCCCCCGAAAAGGCGCTGATCTTTTCGATAGTGACCATCCCGCCGGACGGCGGCCCCATGACCGCCAACCTGCAGGGGCCGCTGGTTATCAATCGGGACACGAGAACAGGCAGGCAGGCGGTTCTCGCAGATGCCCGCTGGAAAACCAGACATGACATCATGGCTGAACTGGCCGGCGCGGGGAATCCATAATGCTCATACTATCCAGAAAAGTCAACGAAAAGATCATGATAGGGGATGATATTTCAGTCTCCATTATTGAGGTCCGGGGCGATCAGGTGCGGATCGGCGTAGATGCCCCCAAGACGGTCAAGGTGTTCCGGCAGGAAGTATTTGACGCCATCAGGGCGGAAAACAAAGCCGCCGCAGAATCCGCGCCGGTCCTTCCCCAGTTGGACTTCGGCGGCGCCCACCGCGAAGTTTTGTAAACAGCAACTTCGCCCTAAAGGGCAGGTTCATTGTTTTGGCAAGGTATTTGTCTCAGGGTACATACCCTTTATAACGCCCTGGAGCTCTTCCCGCCTCAGGGCGGGTTCTTGGAAGGTGTGCCCTTCGCATACAATCAGTTATGTGCAATTGAGGCTAAATTAGCTGGAAAATACATTGTATAATAGAGATGAAAAATTAAATTTTTATAAAATTTAGTCCTTGACATTACCAAAATTATGAGGTAAAATTGGATAACTATTTGTAAGTAAGGGGAAATATGGCTAAATGGACAAATAAAAGTATAAATTCTTTTTCCTTTTTTGCTGGAATATTGGGTATAATTGTCGGTATTATAATGTTAATAAAAACTTTGTTTAGTGGCGGTGATTCAGAAGCAATCGCCAGTTCTTTGTTCATCATTGGTTTTGGAATAATATTTATTTTATGGAACCTATTTGCTAAATCCATTAAACCCTATATCATCGAAACAGGCTGCCTACTATCTGGCATCTGTCTACGCACATGGTTAAAACTGTCAATGAATCTCTTAAATAATTCTCGTCCTATGCCTCATCTTGGCATGAATGGCTGTTTTGTCTTCCAATAATTTTTGATTTTCTTGGGAAACAAGATCGGCCAGTT
>JAIROT010000078.1 GCA_031257385.1 Treponema sp. | reverse complement strand
GCCCATTGCCCGATATAGGCATAATCCTGCTGCATAAGGTCAGCCGCCGAACCCGAAGCCGCCTGGGTATTCACCTTGTCCCAATAGCCGCCCCAGCCGGTAGTCTCGGTGTCGATGTTCACGCCGGGATTTTTGCTTTTGAATAACTCGACGACCTTTAAGGTCTGTTCATCCCGGACCGTATTGCCCCACCAAGTGAGCCGCATGTAATTATTGGGGCCATTGGCCCCAGTTTCCTTCCCCGCTCCGGCAAAGACCAGCGCAGGAAGCATCAGGATTGCCAGTAGCAAAACGTTCTTTTTCATAGTTTCCTCCAGTAAATTGAAATTGATGAATATAGTGTACCATCGGGTTTTTCCCAAGGCCATTGCAAAAAAGAACGAAAACATTGTAAATATCCCGACACCGGTGTATACTCCAAAAGGGGGGTAGCAAGATGGTCAAAAATGATATTTTGAAGACCGAGTCGGCTTATGTATGGTCCATCGTCAGCGATGAGATCTATCAGATGACCCACTGTCACGCCGAATATGAACTTTATTATTTTATCCAGGGGGATATTGAGGGACATTGGTATATTATGGCCCCGGAGACCCTCATGCTGATCCCTCCCAACCATGTTCATGGAGTTTCCGTTAAAACAACCGCGCTTCACAAGCGGATTTCTATTCATTTTTTGCCTGAACTGCTGGATGAAGCGGAGCGGGCTTTATTATTGGAAATATTTCATTCGCCACAGTTGTATTACCCCGATTTATCCGCAACACGGATAGACTTTTTGTTTCAGTCCGTGCTGGAGTGCAAAAACATGGACAAAACTTTACAAAATGCGGCCCTTAAACATCGTATTATTTCACTCCTTACCCATGTCTTTCAGATTTATTCAAAAAACCCGCCTCATACTTCGCCAAGGGATGAGCGCATTCAGGCTGTCCTGCGCTATTTAAACAGCAGTCTTGATAAACCGGTTTCACCGGATCAGCTTTCCGGGGAATTTTATATCAGCAAGAATCATCTGAACGTTATCTTTCGCCGGGAAACAGGGACTACGATCAATCAATATATCAGGATGAAACGGCTGACCCGGGCCCGGCAGGAAATACGAAACGGCTGTACCGCCGAAGAAGCGGCATACAAAGCGGGGTTTACCGATTATTCAAACTTTTACCGGGCTTATAAAGCCTTTTTCGGCATAATGCCCTCCGCCAAAGCCAATGAATGGCCGCAGATACCGAAGAACATAGTCTCTGACAACGATGTGAAATAACGGCGGATTTTCACAGGTAAAAACCTCCTGTGTGTCTTTTGGATAAAATTGCTGGCCTGGTGAATTTTCTCTTGACAATCCCGCAAAAATATGCAACGATATATTGGTAGCCAACATCTACCGCCAGGGCATATTCCGGGCCTTTGGGTTCGGCGTGACTTGGTATGATCCGGGTGTATGGCCGGATTGGGGGCCCCCACTGTTCCCCTCCCATAGGACTTAGGGGGCCCTTTTTTATAATCACAGTAATGTAACTATCCGGTTACGGCATTTGCATAGTAAAACCTTACGAAATGAGTTTCACCATGCCGGGTGTGGGGGTCTGGCCCGCCCCGGCGTGTTGCGAAATTCCGTAATCTGCCGCATAATAAGGCATGAACGCTCAAACAGCAGTCCTGGGGGCCGGCGCCTGGGGAACGGCGGTGGCCAAGGTAATCGCCGAAAAAGGGAAAGAGGTTGTCATCTGGTGCCGGGAGGAAGAGACCGGAGAAGACATCAACAAGCGCCGGCAAAACCCGCGGTTTTTGCCCGGCGTGGCATTGCCCGAAACGTTAACGGCAACCACGGACATTGAGGAAGCCGCTTCGGGCAGGGAATTCCTTATTCTGGCGGTTCCCTCGTTATACCTGCTCGAAACGGTCAAAAAGATTCTGTTGGTCCCTTCAATACGGGAGGGGGAAACCGCCATCGCGGTTATCACCAAGGGCTTTCTTTCTACGCCCAAAGGCCCCCGCCTGCTCCTTGAAACACTGGAGGATTATCTGCCCGGCTTTTACCGCCAGTCCCTGGTGTACATCGCCGGCCCCAGCCATGCCGAGGAAGTTTCCAGGGGTAAAATTACCGGCCTTATCGCGGCCAGTGAAAGCCCCAAAAATTCCATCCGTTTCCGGGAGCTGTTAAAAAGCGGCAGCCTTTTTGTGTTTTCGTCTTTTGACGTGCGGGGAGTGCAGGTGGCGGCGGCGGCGAAAAACGTTATCGCTATCGCTTTCGGCATCCTGGACGCCATTAAAACAACGGAGGCCCAGGGGGAAGAGGACGGTGCGCCCGGTAACGCCAGCTCGTTTGGCGATGGGACCGAATCCCTCCTGCTCGCGGCGGGCCTCAACGAAATTCAGATACTGGGCATGGCAATGGGGGCCACACACTCCGAAACCTTTACCTCCATATCGGGGATTGGGGATCTGGACGTTACCTGCCGTTCGGTGTTCGGGCGGAACCGCCGCTTTGGTAAAGAAATAATCGAGAAAAAAATACTGATGTCCTTTAAGGACCTGGACGATCTGCTCAATCGGATAAATGAAATCGGTTACCTCCCCGAAGGAGTGGCCGCCGCGAAGCATGTCAAAGTACTGGTGGATAAATACCGCCTGAAGATGCCGGTCTCCGTTGGGCTTTACCATATCTTAAACCGGGAAATTGAGCCGCTTGATTTTCTGCGGAATTTTCTCAACGGTTTAGGGTAGCATCAGGGTATCAGCAGGCCCGCGATGGCGGGAATCGAAATAAAGTTGCCGATGGCGCCGCCGAGGCTTGAAAGGAAAAAAACCAGGAGCGCCCTGGATATCCGGTTGCGGTAAATGCCCCTGAGACTTGCCACGTCCTCGGAAATGGTCTCGGTGTCCGAGACGCGGGGTTTGCGGACGGCCGCTTCGGTGAGGCCGGAAAAAAGCCCCACCCCGATAAAAGGGTTGATCGTAGCGACGGGAGCGCCCAAAAACGAAACGATAATTGAGAGGGGATGGCCCAGGGCTATAATAGTCCCCAGGGCGGCAAGGGAACCGTTCCAAAGTATCCAGCGCAGGAGCATGGCGAGGCTTACCCCTGCGCCGGCCCGGAAAAAACCGGCCGCGATAAGGGCGGCGATGAAAACGGGGATTATCCAGCCCGCCGCTTTGGAGAGGAATCCGGAACCGGGAACGCGGTCAAGCCCGGCGACATCCGGGGATTCTTCCCCGGCGGCGAGTTTTTCCAGATGGGTTTTTATTCCCTGTAAGTGCCCCGCGCCGACCACCGCCACGGCGCTCCGCAGCGGCCGCTTTGTCCCTGCCGTTTCATCTCCGCCGGCTGCCGGCGCGGCTGCCGCAGCGGCCCAGATCTTTGCCGCCAGATAACGGTCCCGCTCGTCAATAAGCGTCTCTTTCACGCCGGGGAGGTAGCCGGCCAGCTCAGACATCATGCCGTCAAGTTCGCTGCGGCTTTTGAGATTCTCAATTTCTTCGGGGCTGAGTTTTTCCGTTGTAAAAGCGCTTGAAAAAAGGGAAGCGAGGAGCTTGCATTTGCTCCACAGGCCGCAGCGCGCCCAGGCGCGGCGCAGGGTGGTTTGCACCTCGCGGTCGCAGAGGCTGTAGGGGATGCCCAGTTCCACGGCGGTTTCGACGGCGGTTTTCATTTCCTCGCCGGGCTTGACCCCAAGCTCGTTTCCCAGACGGCGCTGAAAACCGGCAAGCACGAGGTTGGCGATAAGGAGAAAACCTTTGCCTTCCTTAAAGACCCTGGACACATCCAGCCGTTCCCAATTTTCCTTTTGGCTGATGGAGCCGTAACGCCCCTGATCAAGTTCCACACAGACCACGCCGGGTTTTTCTTCCCGGATAACACGGGCCACTTCGTCAATACTCTCGCGGGATACATGGGCGGTTCCGATCAGATCGATCTCTACGCCGCCCAGCCTTATGCGCATACTGTTGCTGTTCATTGTACTTCCTTAGAATACCTTAAGACCCCGTTCCTCAAGAAACCATTCGTTGATTCGCCATTCCGGGGTCGCAACGCGGTTCAGTTCCTGTACCTGTAGAAAATATTTATCCGCGAGAGATTTGTTTCCGCGGATATCGTAATAATTGGCAAGATAGAAAATCATCCTCGCCTTGGTATCAAGATTTTTTTCGCTGTCGGCCTTGATCGCCGCGTTCATATCCCCGTTCATGTCGTGGAAGAGTCTGAGCATGGTATATTCCAGGGATTCTCTGGGGACGGTCCTCAGCACCTGGGATAGAAATTGTTTGGGATCGTCCGGCCTTCCCGCCCGCATCCAGTTCACCGCGGCGAGCAGGGCGTAAGAGTACTCTTTTGGGGCCTGTCTGTACGCGCTGAGAAAAGCGTCTCTGGCTTCGGCCCACTGATGTTTGCGCATCTTGATCATCCCCAGTCCCTCAAAGGCGAAATAATATTCGGGCCTGAGTTTTATCAGAGTCGCGTAGTCCCGTTCCGCCCCTTCATAGTCGCCTAATTCATCCTTTATGCCCGCGCTGTACACATAGGCGAGAAAATTATCCGGATCCGCGGCGATGACCTGTTTGAATTCATCAAGCGCTTCCTGTTTTCTGTTCAGCTCGACCAGGGCGGTCCCCCGGTCTACATTGATCCAGTAGTTATCCGGTTCCAGCCGCTTTGCCGCGTCAAGGTCTTCCAGGGCTTCCCGGGTGAAGCCCGCGCCCTTGTAGAGCCGCGCACGTTCGTGCAGGGGACTTGCCCACCGGGGATAAAGGTTCACTGCCCGGTTAAAAAACTGTTCGGCCTGTTTCGGCTCGCGGTTATAACGGTACACAATGGCCCGC
This sequence comes from Treponema sp., assembly GCA_031257385.1. Lineage (GTDB taxonomy): Bacteria > Spirochaetota > Spirochaetia > Treponematales > Breznakiellaceae > WQXQ01. The sequence continues at coordinate 11,154 of JAIROT010000078.1, read as the reverse complement.
CCCACCAGGGCTTCGCCGTAAGTACTGTCGGCGCTCAGGGCTTGATCGAAGTACCTTGCCGCAATCCCCAGAGACTGGGCGCGGAGGGCAATATTGCCAAGGTCCGTCAAAGCCCTGGTATTTTTCGGATCGAGTTTGATGATCTGTTCCAGAAAGGCCCGCCGTTCCCTGTCCCTGCTCTCCAGCGCCGCTGAGTCGGCAAGTACCAGCAAGGCGCCGGTATTATCAGGCTCGCGGGAGATGATCCCCTCCGCCGCGGCGCGCGCTTCGGCGGGCCTTCCGGCTGAATTCAGCGTCGAGGCCCGCAGCAGTTGTATCTCGGTTTTTGCCGCGTCTTCCTCCCTGATCAAATCAAAAAGGGCCAGGGCAGCGGGAAAATCCCTGCGGGCCAGACTCTCCGCAACGGCGCTCAGTATTGACTGGGTTTCATTTAACGGGCTTGTTGTTGCCGCCGTATCGGGCGCTTGCGGCTCCGGCAGCAGGGCGGAGATATCGGCCGCCTGTTTTTCCGGCGTCACGCTTTCTGAGGGAACGTCATTTTCGGGGGAAACGCCGCCTCCGGAAGAAACGCAGGAAACGAGAATCAAAAAGACCGGTACAAGGCACAGCAGCAAGGCCGCTTTTGCGGAACTGGTATTCATGGTTATTCATAGTATACAATAGTATCAGCCGGTAAGTTAAGCTATATTCATCGCCGGTTAATCGGAGAAAAGGAACTTGACAAGAAAACCTGTGGTTCCCCGTATACTGGGGCTGCTCGTGTTGTACTGTGCGGTATTTGTGGCGCTGGTGCTGATCCAGTTTGGCAATGGGAATGTCAGGCGGACTGCGGCGGCGAAACCCTTTGATCCCGCCGGGTTTGTGATCGCCGAAGCCCGGAGCGAGCAAACCTTTAACGATGCCCTTGGCCGCTGGCGGGATCGGAGTTTCGCTTTCTGGAGCCGGACCGCGGCGCAGCACAGCGAAGAGGATACGGTCATCGCCTACAGCGCGGATTCGCTGCGGCGGGGCGCTTACCGGGCGGCGGTAAGCTCAACGCCCGCCGCCTTTCGCTCCGGCAGCCGGCGCAGTTACCGGTCTTCAGTATACCTCGGCGGCATGGCCCAGGCCCGCAGCTCTTTCACGGCGGCGGAACAGGAAAACCTCAGCCGGATTTCCCGCCTTATCAATGAGCAGTCTCCGGATATCCTCAAAGAAAGCCATGTCTTCGAGTTTCTTGCGCTGCGGGGGCTGACAGACCAGGTTACCGGCGTTCTGGAATTTATCCGTTCCATAGACGCCGCTGCGCTGACTTTGGAACACTGTCCGGGGATTTTTGAAGCATACATAGACGGAAGGCAATGGCTCTCCCAGGCCGAAAATCACTTTGAACGGCTCATTGAACAAGCCTGCCGGCTTGTCGCCGGGGGGCTTGTGAAAGATCCGGAGCGGGATATGGTCTTCGTGTACCGTGACGGCAGCGCCGAAAGCGAATTTAATCTGAGGCTGGGGAAGGCGCTCTGGACTTGGGCCGGCGATACCGGCAGCGACGACTGGGCCGCCCTTGGCCGTTCGCTGGCCCTGTCGGTGCTGTCTCTGGCCGATGATTCCGGCGCTGTGCCCGCTCTTGTCCAATCAGAAAGCGCCGGGACAGACGAAAAGTCGGACGGCAGGATCAGCGCCGCCGTACTCTACCGAATCCTCAATCCCGGCGAATTCTATCCGAGGGCTGTGGGAATCGTTTCCGGCGCAAACAGCGTCTGGGCCTGGACCGCCTCCCCATTGGTGTCCGCCGTGCAGAATGGCGGGCGTCTGGATATATCGGTTTCATTCCCCGTAAACGAAACCCATTATATGATAATCCGGGGCCTGCGGCCTTTTGTCAGATTGCAATTGTACAATATCGACTACCGTTCCGACCCCCAGTTTGAACGCTACGATTCCTCAGGCTGGGTGTATTATCCCCAGGATCAGATTCTGGTTCTTAAAATGCGGCATCGCGCGGAAACGGAGTATATCAGAATTTTTTTCCGGGAGGAACGCAGACCCGCCGTTCCCGCCTCCGGTTCTGGGGCAGAAACCATTGCGCCCTGATTTTTTTGCCGGACTTGCGGGCCCCGTTGACTTTTATCTTATCCGCCACGGCCAAAGCGAAGGAAACGCGGAGAAAATCCTCCAGGGTAGAGGGGAATATCCCCTGTCCGTGAACGGCAGAAGCCAGGCGGCGGAGCGCGGGCGGTCCCTCAAAACGATTCTTGCCGGAACGCCGCCCGGTCAAATCCTTTTCTTTTCTTCGCCGCAGAAACGGGCTTTGGAAACAGCGCTGATAATCGCCGGGGAGGCGGGGCTTCCCGAACCGGTACGCGATGATGATCTTATGGAGATGCGGCTCGGCGTATGGACCGGAAAAACCTGGGACCAGGTTAAGAACGACGATCCTGCCCTCTGGGCGGATTTTATGGCCCACAGTTGGGACGCGATTCCCCAGGCCGAATCTTCAGCCTCCCTGTACCGGCGCGCCCTGCGGGCCTGGGCCGCGCTGAGGGACGCCGCCTCGGCCCATAAGGCGTCAAAAGTGATCGCCGTGACCCACGGCGGCCTTATCCAGTGGTTCATAAAAAATACCCTGCAATGCCGTAACTGGTTTCCCCTGTTTCCCATAGCGAACTGCGGTCTCTTCAAACTCTGCGTCCAGCCTCGTCCGGGAGAACAAAACGCCTATATGTGCTGGGAAGAGATAAACACCATAGCAGCCGGCCGGAAGGCGGAACCGAAAGTGCCGGGTTCAGGATTCCCTTCGTGAATTACAAGACTGAAGAGGAACCAAAGCACGGATGAAAACAGTGAAGAAATTTAACCGCGAAGGACACGAAGGGAAGAAAAGAGAAAGGAACGGAGAGCGGGCCGCTATATATTCCCCTGTGCGGTTCGTGTTGCCGGCATTTGCATTTTCTTTTCTTTTTTTTATCTGCTGCCTTGCCTCCGGCTGCCGGGCGAAAAGCCCGCTTCCGGACACTCCCCCGGCAGGGGCCGCGCGGCCGGAAGCGGAGGCCGAAACCGTGAAGGCCGCGCCCGAAAAGTCCGCCCCGGCGGACATTGCAGCTAACGGCGGCGCGGTGTCCGGTTATCAAACACAGCGTTCCCTCAACGATTTCAGCGGCGCCCTTCCCGCCTTCGGCGTACATATCGCCGAACTTAACCCGGTCAATTACCGCAAATCAGACCCGGCCCTGCTGGAACAAATGGGTATGGAACCTTATTTGGTTTCATTCATAATGGGCGAACAGCGGTACAGGGCCGGCGACTACGACCGGGCAATCGCCGAGTACAACCGCTCCGTCAGCCTCAACGCGAATTTCTCCGACGCCCTGGTATCCAGGGGAAACGCCTGGCTGAAAAAAGGCGATACCCGCCGCGCCATAGAGGATTACACCCGCGCCCTCACACTGCAAAACAGGCGTCCCGAAGTGTACAATTACCGGGGCTACGCCCGCGCCGAACAGGGCGAAACCGTCCGCGCCATAGCGGATTTTTCCCGGGCTCTCGCTCTCAAGGCCGATTATGCCGACGCCCTGATCAACCGCGCCCATGCGTTATATGAAACCGGCGACTATGACCGCGCCATAGAGGACTGTACCCGTGTCATCGCCCTGGAGCCCGAAAACGCCGCCGTCTGGAACCGCCGTGGCAGCGCCTGGTATGGCAAGGAAGATGACGAGCGGGCCATCGCGGATTTTTCCCGGGCTCTCAAAATCAAGCCCGATTATGCCCTGGCCTGGCACAACCGGGGAAACGCCTGGTACAACAAAGGCGACTACGCCAAAGCCCTTGCCGACCTCAACCGCGCCCTTGCCCTCGATCCCTCCTTCACCGGCGCGCATACCAGCCGGGAAAATGTCTTACGGAAAATGGGAAAGAGACAGGAAGAAATGTAGAGCCGGCTGCAAAACCCGGTTGGTTTTGTACCGGCCTTGCAGTTTCCCGCCCAACGCTGCGGAACATGCATTTTAAACGGCAGATTTGCAAAACTGAAGTTTTGCAAATCCTCTGTAAGCTCACTGAATCACCTTGTCCAGGCCTTCCCTGCGTAACGCGTCGGCCTCGTTCCGAATCTGGGCTTTGACGTTGTTTGGGGCGAAATTCAGATTCATAAAAGCCCGCAGCAGGTATATACCGTCGGCGGCCAGCGGGGGGCCGACGTAGCGGCAGAGGGCGGCGATTGAGGATGTTGCGGCCAACAGGAGCTGGGGGTCCTGATTCGGATTGTTCGGGGAGAGCAGAAAGTTATACGACACGAAGGTTCTGCCGGTGGGATCTACACCGATGGCGCCTATGGCTTCGGCGCAGGCTATCCTGACGGCCGGTTCCGGGTCCCGGTCAAAAATGTGCCACAAGAAGGGGACGGTTTCGCGGGAGCCGATACGGCCCAGCAGTTTGATCAGTTTAACCCTCTGGGGGGGCTTGACCGCGGGACGCACCGGAGAATAGTGGGGGTCGTTCAGGAAAAAGCCGATCATTTCCATGAGATAGGCGACATAGGCCGGTTCGTTCTCACCCAACTGACCGGCAAGGACAGCTTTTTCAATCACGGCGTAGATCCGGTCCTGGTTATCGTCCTCGTAGCGGCGATTGTCACTCAGCCAGGGGGAAGGAGGGGGGCTGCCCATTCCGTAACTGCCCTCAGGTTCGGGGCCATAGTATTTTGAGCGGGGCACGGTGCGGGGCTTGCTTTCCACTTTATACACCCGCAACACCTTGTCCTTTCCGACGGCATACAGCAGGCCCTCGTCGCTGAGGGCCGGAAGGCCGCCGGTTTCAACGGCGTATCTAAGGATAAAGCGGCGGCGGCCTTCGGCGGCAAAGGCGGTAATGCCCCGCGTTGTTATCGTGTAAATACCCCGCTCGTCAAAAAGCATCGAAGCCTGCCCCGCCGCGAGATCGCCCGCGCCTTTTTCAGCGGCGGCCTCATGGCTGTCCCTCGTCCAGAGGACTCCGCCCGTGCCGTTGATGCATAAGACCCTTCCGTCACGAAGCGTTACGGCGAACCGGTTTCCCCGGCTTTCCGCGGCAACAGGAGAGGCCGGGAGTGACGCGAAGCGCGCACGGGAAAGTTTACTTCCCTTTGGGGCGCTGTCATTGAAAACTATTTTTTCCGCTTCTCCCGACGGGTAAAGGATCACATAACTGTGCTGATCCCCGTCTTTTAAGGAAACAATCAGGGCCGGCATACGGCTAAGCCTAAGGCGCTCTACCGAGCTGAATTGATTTATCCTGATGAAATCCTGATTTTGCAGAACTGCGGCCACGCTTCCCGCGCGATCCAAAACCGGCGCAAGGGCCAGAGGGCTGTCCAGAGACAGAGTCCACAGGGGGCGCCCCGATGCGGTACGGCAAGTCAGCCCGGATTCTATGGGGATAAAAATCCTGCCGTCCCACCCGATAACCGGCGGGAAGGCGAGGGGCTTGCCCAGGTCCAGCCGCCACAGTTCCCGGCCGATGCGGTTTATCGCCATAAAGCTGCCGGCAACGTTGCACACGTAGGTAATCCCCTCCAGCGAGCGGGTTATATAGGGAGTCACCTTATCACGCGGATTGAAATTCCAGAGGGCGCTCCCGCTCATATAATAGGATTTAACGCTCCCCCCATCCAGGGCCAGCACCACCGAACTCGCCTGTAAAAAGGGCGTTCCGGTAACCGCGTCGTCAAGGTCCTGTTCCCATAGGACGGCTGCGCCCACCGGCGCGCCGGCAGCCTCAACTTTCTGCTGGGCCAAAAGGGAGGCAGGCCCAAACACTGCCGCAAGCAGGAGAAAAACCGCCGGCCGCAACAGGCCCGCCTGAATACGCATATCGTTATTTGTCATTTTCTCGTCCTCGTCTCCCATTCCTATTGAATCCTGGTGAACCGGGTAAAGGCAACCGGGGCGGAAGGATAAACCTCCGCGCCGTCATAATTGTATCCGCAGGGAAGGCCGCCGTTGACAAATTCAAAAGCAGATCTCGAATCGTTAAACAAGAGACGCAGGCCGCTCCGGCTGACCGTTTCCCGTTCGGGCAGCGTTTCCTCAAGTTTCAGGTTGACGCTTACTACGGCGTCTATCGGACTTTGCAGCGAATTGCCCTGGGCGTCCCGCACGGTACGGCGCATATAACCGGCGTATGAATATTCGCCGCTTCCGTAGCCCTCGTATTGCAGCGCGTTATTCTGCCGATGCTCCCAGGTGTCGTAGCGTTCAACCTGCACAAGCCTGCCGGGCCCGAATTCAATAACGCAGACAAGAAACCCCTCCGGCATGGTTATGGTAGACCGCCACTTTCCCAACAGGTAATTGGGATAGGGAACATTTTCCACCGCCTGGGCGCAAAAAGAAAATATGGAAATGCCGCTTAAAGAGGCCCCCTGCTCTTTTGATTCATTGAGCGTTCTTCCTGATTTTGCTTCCACAGTGACGGCGGACAAAACGAGCGCCGCGTCCTGCCGTGTCAGCTTGCCGCGGACTATATACTCGGCGCCCTCGGCCTCGCCCCCCTCAAGAATCGTCAGAGTCCCCCACGATTTGAGTTCGTCGATTACCTGCCGGGCGGCGCTTGCCGCATCCCCCGGACTTGCCCCTCCCCCGGCCTCAAAAGCCGGTATACCGACCGTGGAAAGCCTCTGGGCAAAAACCCCCGATGCAAGTCCCAGAAACACCAACGCCAATAATGTTTTTCTCATATGTTCCTTTACTGTATGCGGAGTCTGTCCCCAAGGCTTCATGGACAGAATTCCTATATCATAATCATAGTACATAAACCGGAAAAAATACCAATCCCGGGAAAGGCGGACGGCGCTTTAATACACCTGCGGTTTCATTATTTTTTTATATTTGGTATAATTATCTCAATGGATGTCCGCGGTTAAACGCCGCAGGTTTTAGGGGAGTAGCGGTAATGTTCGACAAATTGACTCAAAAGATCAGCGACGCCCTGCGTTTTGTTGCGGGCAAGTCTTCCATCAGTGAAAAAAATATCGAAGACGCGGTGGACGCGATCAAGATGGCCCTGCTGGAAGCGGACGTTAACCTCAGGGTGGTGCGCCGTTTTGTCAATTCCACGATTGAGGAAGCCAAAGGCGAAAAAGTACTCCGTGCGGTGCAGCCCGGGCAGCAGTTTGTCAAAATCGTTCACGATAAAATGGTTTCGTATTTGGGCGGCGGGCCGGACTCCGCTGAGGCTCAGGACCTCAGGCTGCGGGGGCCGGATCTAATTTCCAGGGTGCTGATGCTGGGCCTGCAGGGTTCGGGCAAAACCACCAGTTCCGCCAAGCTGGCGCTGCGCCTTAAAAAGGAAGGCCGCAAGCCCCTGCTCGTAGCCTGCGACCTGGTGCGCCCTGCGGCGGTGGAACAGCTTGTGGTTTTGGGCGGGCAAATCGGCGTACCGGTCCACAGGGAAGACGGCGCTCAGGACAGCGTCAAGGTGTACCGCAGCGCGCTTGCCTGGGCCGAACAAAACCTCATCGACACCCTGATCATCGATACTACCGGCCGTCTGCAGATCGATGAGCCGATGATGGCCGAGCTTTCCCGCCTCAAGGACGCCGCAAAACCCGATGAGATGCTTCTCGTGGCTGATGCCATGACCGGCCAGTCCGCTGTGGACATCGCCAAAACCTTTGACGAAAAGATCGGCCTCAGCGGGATCATCCTCACCAAGTTCGATTCCGATACCAGGGGCGGCGCGGCGCTCTCCCTCAAGACCATCACCGGCAAGCCCCTCAAGTTTGTGGGTACGGGCGAAAAACCCGAAGATTTTGAGCCCTTCCACCCGGACCGTATAGCCGGCCGAATCCTCGGCATGGGCGACGTGGTGAGCCTGGTGGAAAAAGCCCAGGAAGTTATCGACGAGAAAGAAGCTCTGGAACTGCAGTCAAAACTGGAGAAAGAAAATTTCACGCTGGAGGATTGGCTTAACCAGCTCAGGGCGATAAAGAAAATGGGTTCCCTGCAATCCATGCTGGAGATGATACCCGGTATGCAGGGCAGGATAAGCGAAGACGATATCGACAAGGCGGACTTCAAGATACAGGAAGTGATTCTCTCGTCCATGACCCGCAAGGAACGGGCCAACCATCTCATCATCGGCCCTTCCCGCCGGGGCCGCATAGCCCGCGGCTCGGGCACGTCGGTGGCGGAGGTGGCCCGCCTGATTAAAAAATTCGAGAAGATGCGCGGCCAGATGAAGAAGATGGTAAAGATGGGAAAAAAAACCGCCATGCAGATGCCCGGCGGCTTCCGCTAAAGGAGCGTCGGCGGCCTCCCCGAATGGGCCTTCATTAAACAAGTCGAATATACCACAAAATCCAGTAGAGGTTGTTTAGCCCCTAGGAGAATTGAACTCCTCTTTTAAGATTGAGAATCTCATGTCCTAACCGATAGACGAAGGGGCCGGGCGGTTTGTTGCTGCGCCGTTACATACCAGTCCGATTACAGTCACACTCGTCTGCACTATATTCATTTTTTCCATAAATGTCAAGATTCCTTTCGGCGGGGTTCTTCATCATGCCGGTATTTAACCCCCTTTTTCCAGGCAGCCGCACGGTGTATAATACTCTGAGGGGGATTTGTGATCCTATACGATATTTTCCGCTATGGGCACGGCGTTTTCTTTGTGACCTTGCAGACCGCGCTTATGTTTGGTTTTTTTCTGGAGTGGCTTCGGGACCGCAGGGCCTGTGCTGCGGCCGGTATTACTGAATCCGCCGGCAGCGCATCCGGTGAAGAGCGGCCCAAAGTTTCAGTGGTTATTCCCATCCATAACGAAAGCAGGCGCATGGAAGGGCTGCTGCGCAGCCTTCTTGAACAGGATTGCCCCGCGGAAATTATCTTTGTGGATGATCGTTCCGTTGACGAAAGTCCCGCCATGCTGGCCCGGTTTGTCGCAGACGCGGAGGAGCGGGGTATGAAGGATTGCCGGGTCATCACCCTGAAAGAAAATCCCGGCCCGAACTGCAAGCAGTACGCCCTTACCAGGGGCATAGCCGAGGCCCGTGGTGAGTACCTGCTCTTTACCGACGGCGACTGTGAAACGCCGTCCGGCTGGATACGGGCCATGGTACGGAGAATGGCGGATACCGGAATCGGGGCGGTAATCGGGCCGGTATTCAAGAAAAAACAGGGGAAGGGATTTTTCTTTCTTTATCAGTGCTACGATCACGCAGTGCGCTACAATTACCTTGCCGGGGCCATTGGGCTGGGCGCAGCGGGGGGCGGCTTCGGGAACAATCTGATTATCAGCCGGAAAGCTCTGGACGATGCGGGCGGCTACGGGGCAGTCCCCCCCTCTCCTACCGAAGACGCAGCCCTTATTTCGCAGATCCGCTCAGGGGGAAAGTACCGGGTCCGGGCCATCGCGCTGCCGGATGCGGCGGTGGAAACCGGGGCTGAATATTCCTGGAAGGCCTTCATCGCCCAGACCCTCCGCTGGAACAACGGCGGCATCTTCAGTCCCGAAGCGCTGACCCGCTTCAATTACAATCTCCTGATGCTGGTCATCTCTACCGGCATTCTCGCCATTCCCCTCCTGCCTTTTTTCCCCGGCCTCTGGCCCCTGCCCGCCGGCGTCTTCATCGTGATGATCGAAAACACCATCGCCGCCTTCGGACTGTTCCGTTCAAAACTGCCGAAGGGCGGACCGATTCTCGCCCTGGGCTATTTCGCCGCCCTGCTTTTTACCCCGGTGTATTTTACCCTGATGACCATCATGGGCTACTGCCGCATAAAAGTAACGTGGAAAGGGGACCAAATTCCCCCGCTGATGCGCTGTCTAAAACAAAAGGCTTAATGATGTCAAACCACGGACCGCTCTTTGTCCGTGGTTTTTTTCACGCCACAGGCACCATCCAGTTTTTGGTATCCGGCATGGTGCCGTACTGGATGCCTTTAAGAAGGTCCCGGATTTCGGCGGTAAATTCGCCTGCCTTGCCGCCGCTAAAAACCGTTTTCTTTCCCTGATGGGTAAGGGACGAGATCGGCGTAGCGCCGGCGGCGGTTCCGCTGACAAAACATTCCCTGGTTTCTTCCAGAACCTCGTCAACGGCGATTTTCCGCTCGCTCACTTTCACGCCCCGGTCACGGGCAAGTTCAATAATACTGGCGCGGGTGATGCCGGGCAGGATCGTGTCGCCTAACTCCGGCGTTACCAGTTCACCGGATTTCAGATAGAAAAAGATATTGCAGGAGGAACCCTCTTCGATGTATTTGTGGTGATTTGCGTCAAGGAACACGCATTCCATATAACCGGCGTCCATGGCCTCGTGCTTGGCCAGGGCCGCTATCACGTAGTTGGAACACGCCTTAATCCAGCCGGTGCCGCGGGGAGTCGCCCTGATCCGATCGGTGATTACCGCGTCGAAATTGCCGCCGGAGAAATAGGAACTGACCGGGGTAGAAACGATCATTACCCAGGGTTCACTGGAAAGATTAACCCCGATGCCGCCCTCCGCCAGGGTAAAGGGCCGGATGTACACCGAGTCCGCGCTCATAAAAGAATCTTTTTCCCATTCGGGCTTGTAGCGGGGCCTGAAGCCCAGGGCCGCGTTCCGCTTAACGGTCTGGACGCAGGCTTTGAGGAACATATCTTCGGGGAAAGGCGGCATATACAGCCCCTTCATGGATTTATAGAAACGCGCCGCGTTCCGGTCGGGCCTGAAAATCGCCAGGCTCCCGTCCTTGCGGGGCAGGGCCTTGAGACCCTCAAAGCAGGCCAGGCCGTACTGACTGGTGTAGTTTACCAGGGGCATATCATCATAGAAGTTGCGCGAATTTTCAATACGCTCCCGCTCTTCCCTGCCCAGCGCCGCCTCCTCTTCCGGAGTCTTGTGGGGTTTTTCCAGATACTCTTCCGTCCATTTTCCGCCGGAATATTTTGCCCGGTATGTCACCGGGTAAGAATTTAACGCAAAAGCCATGCTCGTCTCCTTGCCTTACTATACACTTCAAGCGGACAATATATCAATAGCGCGTTGAGTGTAATCAGGATAAACGCATAGAATGTTTTTTGGCCCTTCTGGTGGGGAGCGCTGCCTAAAATAGCTATTTTTTACCCAGTAAATGGGAAATGGGAAGCATAAAATCCGCGAAAAAGAAGGTCAAAGTGGGACTGTTGTGAGTAAATTCAAGTCTATGCGTTTATCCTGGA
>JAIROT010000069.1 GCA_031257385.1 Treponema sp. | reverse complement strand
AGAAGATAGATTACGCCGGCTATAAACGGCGTGGCTACTCCATAGGGTCTGGGCCGATAGAAAGCGGGAACAAGACGGTAGTGCAAAAACGATGCAAACAGGCGGGGATGAGGTGGAATGAGTCCACCGCCCAGGACATGGTGGCCCTTAAAGCCAAGGAAGAGAGCGGGCTATGGGGCGCTTCGGTTCGGGACTTTATCATGGCTGCCTGAATGCCCCGAAAAAGAAGTTGCACCCTGAAAAATAAAAAAAGCTTGACAGAAATATTCTGCAGGGCGTAAAATTTCCTTTACGAGAATGGCAGAGTCTTGCAGGAGGCAGGTACAGGCCGGCGTAACTGTTTTAATGGCGGATTTTGAATTTTACTCGTAAAAACTATTTCAAGGAGTGCGTTATGGCAGGTAGAATTGTACTAAACCCGGTTTCATATCATGGAAAGGGTGCAATTGCGGAAATCGTTAATGAAGTAAAAGGACATGGCTTCAAGAAAATTTTTGTCTGTGCCGATCCGGATTTGATTAAATTCGGCGTGAGCGGTAAAGTCACGGAGCTTTTGGACAAGGCGGGCATTGTCTACGAAGTGTTCAGCGACTTTAAGGCAAATCCGACTATCGAAAATGTTCAAAAGGGCATTGCCTCGTTCAAGGCAAGCGGCGCTGACTGTATCATCGCTATCGGCGGCGGTTCGGCCATTGATACCGCGAAGGCTGTCGGAATTGTCATCAATAACCCGGATTTCGCGGATATTCGCAGCCTGGAAGGGGTTGCGCCGACCAAAAACAAAGCGGTATTTACCATTGCCGTACCGACCACGGCGGGGACGGCAGCGGAAGTTACAATTAATTATGTTATCACCGATGTAAAAAAACGGCGCAAGTTTGTATGCGTTGATGTGCATGACATTCCCGATGTGGCGGTGGTGGACCCGGACATGATGGCCTCAATGCCCAAAGGACTGACCGCAGCCACCGGTATGGACGCCCTGACTCACGCCATTGAAGGATATATCACCAAGGGCGCGTGGGAAATAACAGATATGATGCATCTCAAGGCGATTGAGATTATTTCGAAGCACCTGCGCGGCGCGGTAAACAACGAAAATGCCGGGCGCGAAGGCATGGCTTTGGGTCAGTACATTGCGGGTATGGGCTTCTCCAACGTGGGCCTGGGCCTCGTACACGCTATGGCGCACCCGCTGGGCGCGGTATACGATACGCCCCACGGCGTAGCCAACGCCATTCTGCTGCCCACAATCATGGACTACAACGCCGAGGCCACCGCCGAAAAATACCGCGAGATTGCGAAGGCAATGGGCGTGTCCGGTACGGAAAAGATGAGCCAGGCGGAATATCGTAAAGCCGCCATCGACGCGGTTCAAAAGTTATCCACCGATGTAGGAATTCCTCAAGATCTCAAAGAGATCGTAAAGAAAGAGGATATTCCGTTCCTCGCGGAGAGCGCCATGGCGGACGCCTGCTGTCCGGGTAATCCGAAAGATCCGACGATCGAGGATGTAAAATCCCTCTATTTGAAACTGCTTTAACGCCCGCACACAGTATTGAAGTACATCTACCCCTGACCACCTTAAGGTGGTCAGGTTGTTTTGTGACTATTCAGTTGCCTGTAGGGGAAAGCGTCGGCAACTTCGTTGCCGCAATCGGCGGAAACATATAACGCCGCGGCGGTCGTCCGGTTACCCGCCTTATCAAAACAAGGAGTCCTTAATGGCTTCCCCAAAATTTTTGTCCGGCCTCAAATTTTTGTTCCGGACCGAAAAAGACCGCCCCAATTTCCGTTACATAGATATGGTAATGGCATTCTTTGTGGCGGTACTTATAACGAGTAATGTCGCGTCATCGGCAAAGATCGTAGACCTGGGTTTTTCCCTTTTCGGCATCCGCCTCGCCTTTGACGGAGGAACCCTGCTCTTTCCCCTGTCCTACGTCTTCGGCGACGTACTCACCGAAGTCTACGGTTTCAGAGCGTCCCGGCGGGTTATCTGGACGGGCTTTGCCGCGCTGGCGTTAAGCTCGGCGGTATTTTTCCTGCTCAGGGCGCTGCCCGGCGACGGTGAATGGGAAAGCTATGCGGGAAGCGCGGCCTACGACGCCATCCTGGGCGGCATTAGTACCGGCGGCATCGCCATCGCAAGCCTTTTGGGGTATATTGCCGGGGAATTCTCCAACTCGATAAGCCTTGACCGCATAAAAACATTGATGAAGGGAAAACTGCTCTGGGTAAGAACCATCGGGAGTACCCTGATAGGGGAATTACTGGACAGCGTAGTATTTGTGTTTGTCGCGAGTGCCGCCGGGGTATTCGGCTGGGAAATTTTTGCAAGCTTGGTGCTGACCAACTACCTTTTCAAATGCTCCATCGAAGTGATCATGACTCCGGTAACCTATTTTGCGGTGGCAAGGCTCAAAAAAGCCGAAGGGCTTTAAGGCCCGTGTGGAAATAACATGACCGGGTTACGGTCTTTATTCGGAAAATGAGCTGCCTCACCCTAAAACTCCCTCACGAACCTGTGAGTGGGCTCGCAGATAAGCTTGTTTGCCGGTAGTAGCCGCGTGGATATTTGGGAATACCCTGATTTGCAATCGCACCCATCACACCGAACCGATTGCATTAATTCGTGAAAGTGGTAGAATAAGGATGGTTCCCGGGTTTGGGAAGATCTTAATTATTACGGGGGTTGTTCATGAAGATCCGCAGGAAAACGTTTGGCGTGTTGAATAACGGCAGGAAAGTCCGGCTTTTTACGCTTGAGGCGGGAGATTTGGTGTTTTCTGTCAGTACCTTGGGAGGAACCTGGGTCTCCCTGGAAATGCCTTCCCGGCAGGGTAAGCGGGAGGACGTGCTGCTTGGTTATGCCACGCTGAACGGGTACCTTCACAATATCCCCTATTTTGGCGCGACCATCGGGCGTTTTGGCAACCGTATCGGGAACGCCCGTTTTACCCTGGACGGCCAGGAGTATACGCTCTTTAAAAACGACGGGGATCATAGCCTCCACGGTGGCCGCCGGGGATTTGACCGGCTGCTCTGGCAGGCGGAAGCCTACGAGGAAAAAGACGGTGTCTTTGTCCGTCTGGAGCTGGAAAGCCCCGGCGGGGACGAGGGCTACCCGGGCAATCTGCGGGCGGTGGTAAGTTATGGGATCAATAAGTCCAACGAGATCAGCGCCGACTACTATGCCGTGGTGGATAGACGCTGCCCCGTCAATCTGACGAACCACGCCTATTTTAACCTGGCCGGGGAGGGGAAGGGGGACATACTCGCCCACGAGGTACGGCTCTACGCCTCGTCTTATGTGGAGGTTGGGCCTTCCCTGATTCCCACCGGCGCACTCGTTCCCGTAAAGGGTACCCCCTTCGATTTCAGCCGGGCCAAACCCATAGGCCGGGATATTGCCGCGGCGGGGGGCTACGATCACTGCTACGTGCTGGACGGCGGCGCAGAGGTCCTGAAACCCTGCGCGGAAGTGAGCGAACCGGAATCGGGCCGTTCAATAAAGGTCTTTACCACTCAGCCCGGAGTTCAGTTTTATACGGGGAATTTTCTTACCGGTGTGCCGGGCAAGATCGGCTCGGTATACTATAAACACGGGGGTTTCTGTCTGGAAACACAACATTTTCCGGATTCTCCCAACCAGCCGGCTTTCCCGGACGCGATTTTCGGCCCGGACAGGGTTTATCACGAGAAAAGCCTCTTTTCGTTTGACTGGTAAGGTGAATGTCCTCCGGTTTTTTCTAAAGGCCGCTGTTGTTTTTTTTGCGAAAAAAGGCAAAAAAAATTTGAAATCTTCCTGACCATCAACTATCATTTCATTTGTACCTGTTTGGTAATTAAAATTTTTGAACGATGCAGCATGACAAATACATGGTAAAGCACCTAAAATACTGTCTTTTATTTATTCAAAAAGAATGGTATAAAGAATTCGCACGAACAATACCGGCGAGATAAATAAATATGAGGAGCCTATGGAAATCCAGTTACAGGAACTTATTGAAAAAATAAAGAAAGACGGCATTGAAGCCGCGTCCACGGAAGCTTCGCAGCTTAAAACCCAAGCCGAAACCGAGGCAAAGCTCATCGTGGAGGGTGCCCGGAAGGAAGCCGAGGCCATTGTCGCCAAGGCAAAGGCCGATGCCGGACGTTTTGAAAAGGCCGGTATCGCGTCGGTAGGACAGGCTTCCAGGAACCTGGTGCTTGCCTTCAAGACGGAGATCCAGGCCATACTGGACAAGCTCGTAGCCCGGGAACTTGCCGTGTCTTACAGCGACGACACCTTAAAGGCGGTTTTGCCTGAAATCGTCAAGGGCTGGGCCGCCGGAGGCGCCGATTCCCTGTCCCTGATACTTCCCGAAGCCCAGCTGAAAAAGCTGGAGGTTTTCTTTCAGGAAAAACTTTCATCGGAACTGAAAAAAGGCCTGGAACTGAAATCGGACCGGAACCTGGGCGCCGGTTTCCGGATCGCCAACAGGGATGGTTCCGCTTATTATGATTTTTCCGCCGAATCGGTGGCGGAACTCCTCTCCGCCTATCTCAATCCCCGGCTTGCGGAAATTCTTCAAACCCAGGCAAAAGGAATGTAGCGGTGGGTTCCTACTACTATCTGGCGGCCCAGCTTCCCGATCTTGTCTACGGACAGAGCGCCCC
>JAIROT010000213.1 GCA_031257385.1 Treponema sp. | reverse complement strand
TCCAAAAATCGTCAATCAGACGATTTTTTACTCTGCAAACTGCCAAAGCAGCCCGTTAATCGTGGTTTTTGCGGCACGAAGTGACGCAAAAACCTACAAGTGCAACAGGCTGCTAGGAGTCTGTGGGGCTTTAGCCCAAATGATAAAGAAAATGCACAATTTTGTGCATTTTCTACCTTGCAGACTCCCAAAGGAGCCCAAAAATCGGGGGGGGGGGGGGGTTGCGGTCAAAGGCCGCAAAAATCCACAAGTCCCACAGGCTCCTGGCGGGGTTTGCCCCGTTTGTTGTTATAATCTCTCTATAAGGCGGGAAAGTTATGGATGTAAAGCAGGCTGTCGGCGAAGGGAAAACGATCCTTGGAATTGAATTGGGGTCTACCCGTATCAAGGCGGTGTTGATAGACGAACAGTGCGCGCCTATCGCTTCAGGCGGGTTTGAATGGGGAAACCGTTTGGAAGACGGCATTTGGACCTATCACCTGGATGATGTATGGACAGGGCTGCGGACCGGTTTTCGGAAATTGGCGGACGATGTGCAAAGCCGCTACGGCATCCCCTTGATCAGAATCGGCGCCATCGGTATTTCCGCCATGATGCACGGGTATCTGGTTTTTGATAAAGACGGTAAACAGCTCGTTTCATTCCGTACCTGGCGCAATACCATAACGGAGAAGGCTGCGGCGGAGCTTACCGGAAAATTTCAGTTTAACATTCCCCAGCGCTGGAGTGTTGCCCACTTGTACCAGGCGATTTTGAACAAAGAACCTCACGTAAAAGACATCTCGTTTTTGACAACTCTCGCAGGTTACGTGCACTGGAAACTCACCGGCAGAAAAGTCCTTGGCCTGGATGACGCTTCCGGTGTATTTCCCATCGACAGCACGGTCAACGGCTATAATTCCCGAATGCTGCGGCAATTCGACGAGCTTGTAAGTCCGCTGGGATTTGAATGGAAAATCGGCGACATTATCCCCCCGGTTTTAAGCGCGGGGGAAAACGCCGGCGTGCTCACGGAAGAAGGGGCAAAGCTGCTTGATCCGGGCGGCATCCTGCAGGCGGGCGTTCCTTTTTGTCCGCCCGAGGGTGACGCGGGTACCGGCATGGTTGCGACTAACAGTGTGGCGGAGCGGACCGGCAATATCTCG
Organism: Treponema sp.; assembly: GCA_031257385.1. Lineage (GTDB taxonomy): Bacteria > Spirochaetota > Spirochaetia > Treponematales > Breznakiellaceae > WQXQ01. Next base: position 8,051 of record JAIROT010000213.1, on the reverse strand, counting down.
GCGGGTACATCGGTATTCGCGATGATTGTGCTGGAAAAAGAGCTTTCAAAACTGTACCCGGAAATTGACATGGTCGTTACGCCTGCGGGCAGGCCGGTCGCCATGGTTCATTGCAACAATTGTACTACCGATCTTGACGCGTGGGTTAAGTTGTTTAAAGAACTGGCGGACCTCACCGGGGCAAAAATTGACAAAGCGGCCCTGTACGACGCCCTGTATTTCAAAGCCCTGGAGGGCGAGGACGACTGCGGCGGGCTTCTGTCCTATAATTACTATGCGGGTGAACATCTTACCGGCATTGAGCAGGGCCGTCCCCTGTTTGCCCGTCTGCCGGACAGCAATTTCACTTTAGCCAACTTTATGCGGGCCGCGCTTTTTTCCACCATGGGTACGCTGAAACTCGGCATGGACATCCTTACCGAAAAAGAACATGTGCGCCTTGAGAGCCTCCTCGGCCACGGCGGCCTGTTCAAAACCAGGGGCGTGGGCCAGCGCCTGACGGCGGCGGCGCTCAATACGCCGGTCGCCGTAATGGAATCCGCGGGCGAAGGCGGGGCCTGGGGTATCGCGATACTCGCCGCCTATATGCTGCAGGAGCGAAAAACATCGCTGGAACAATTTCTGGCGGAAAAAGTGTTCGAAGGGAAAGCGGGCGCAAAAACCGCCCCGGACCCGAAAGATGTACAGGGTTTTAAGCGGTTTATGGAACGCTACGTGGCGGGGCTTAATATTGAGCGGGCTGCCGTGGAACATTTGAAACAGGGGGATAACGCTCGTTATGGGAATGTATAAAAACCTGCGGGAAGAAGCCTTTGAAGCGAATCTTGAAATCAGGCGGCAGAACCTTGCCATTTATACCTGGGGAAACGCTTCTGCCTTTGATCCGGATAAGGGCATATTTGCCATAAAACCATCGGGGGTTCCCTACGACAAGCTGGATCGCGAATCAATGGTACTGGTTGATCTGGACGGGAACATCGTTGAGGGCGCGTTAAACCCCTCGTCGGATACCAGGACCCACCAGGTATTGTACCGGGAATTTTCCGGTATCCGGGGTATCACCCATACCCATTCGCCTTACGCGGTTGCCTGGGCACAGGCCCGCAGGCCCGTTCCGGTTTACGGCACTACCCACGCGGATCACGGAACGGAAGAAGTTCCCTGTACCGAATTCATGAGTCCCGAAGCGGTCAAAAACAATTATGAGCTTGAGACGGGAAACCTCATCGTGGAAACTTTCAAAAAGCGCGGCCTGAATCCGGCGTATATAAACATGGTACTGGTAGCGGGGCACGGGCCTTTTACCTGGGGCAACAGCGCCGCCCGGTCGGTGTACCACGGCGCGGTTCTGGAAGAGGTCTGCAAAATGGCGCTCCTTACCCTAAGCCTTGATCCGCTGACAAAACCGCTGCCGGAACACATCATCAAAAAACACTGGGAACGTAAACACGGGCCTGATGCGTATTACGGGCAGAGATAGCGCAAAACGCCGAAAGCGTAGAGATCATGTTACGCGACTTTTAGCCGATCCCCCGAATGAAGCGCGGCAGACTCCTGGCAGCATCTCCGCGTTGCCGCCCAGAATACGCTCCCGCTCCTCTGTTGTTATGCCGCTTTCCCTGAGGGCCGCCATATAGCGGGAGGGGGGCAGCAGGGGAAAGTCGCTGCCGAAGAGGATTTTTTCGGTCAGGCCCAGGGCGGCGGCTGCGCGGTATATCCGGTGGTCATAGAGAAACACCGAGGCCGCGGTATCGTAATACACATTCCGGCATTTTTCCCGCAGTTCCGGCATGGTTTCGTAAAAAAACAGCCCCCCGCCCCAGTGGGCCAGCACTATGTTGAGGCCGGGACTGTGTTCTATAAACTTTTCAAACTGCCCCAGATCGACAGCGGCTTTCCCGGCATAGTAGTGGCCCACCGGCTCATTTGCGTGCAGGAGCAGCGGAAGGCCCCGCTCCCTGCAGGCCGCCGTCAGGACGGCGGTTTCCTTCGCTTCGGCAATGTCCCAGCCCTGCCCCGCCGGAGACAGTTCCCCCACTCCCCGCAGGCCCGCATCCCGGCAGCGGTCAATCTCCTTTTCAAGATCGCCGCTCTTGGGCGCTACGGACATAAACCCGATAAGACGGTCGGGACGCCGCTTTGTCTCTTCAATAACATAATCATTCACATAACGGCAGAGTCCCATGTCCCGAAAGCCAAAACCGAAGATCACTGCCTTGTCAAAGCCCGAGCTGTCAAGTGCGGCAATAACATCTTCGGCGGAGGCGAATTTATTCGAAGGGCTTTCAGAAAGCAGGGCGAAGTAAGGTTCTTTTGCCGCGTATTTTTGCCAATTGCCGCTGATTTCCCGCGGCGTAACGTGTACATGAAAATCTATTTTATCATGACTCATTCATACCCCCGGGCCCTACAAAAACGCCGATTTTGGGCAGACCGATAAGGAGGGGCACGCCGATGATCATGGCCCCTAACGAAAAGCCGGCCCGTTCCAGGGGAGCCGCGACGGTGAGGGTCAGCCAGAGTTCCCTCGGCAGTCTGTACAGGATCAGCGAAAAGAAATTCCCCACCGTGGCCCCGCCGATCATGCCGCCGAAAGCGCACAGCCAGACCGCGGGGAACATAAGCCCCTTCCTGCCGCTTGAGAGCATGTCCCCGGCAAAAACGCCCCCGGCGATGAGGGCAAGAAAACCCAGGCCATAGTAGACCAAAGGGAAGAGCGCCGCGCTGCGGCCTGTTTCCTGGGTGAACCAGAGAATCGTTCCCAGGATATATACGATAATACCGCCGTTCACGATGAGGCGGCCCCTGGCATCGACGCTGACAAGGGGCCGGCGGCCCCAGGCGGCGCAGCCCGATGTAAAGGCGGTAGTAGTCCCGATAATAAAGGTTCCCATGCCCATCCACGCCGTATGGGGCGCGATGAGATTGCCGATAAAGCCCCCGGCGGCGGAACAGAGCGCCCCGGCGACGGGACCGAAAAAAATCCCCGACAGGGGCGAAAGAGCCGCGGTAAGGGAAAAGGTACTGCCGGTGCCGATTATCGGGACAGTCGGCAGTATGTGTCCCGCGGCAACTACCGCCGCCCAGACCGCCATAACCGCGGGGTGCGCCTTGCCCGGAACAGGCGGCGTCCGTTTGCTTTCCGTTTCATTTACCATAGGTTCTTCCTTTCAGGGCCAGCAGCATATCTCCCAGCTCGGCGGCGCTCAGGGGATCCTTTTGCAGGGGTAGCTCCCCTCTCAGTTCACGGCCAAGCCTGATAATTTGCGGCGGCAGGATACCGGCCTTCTCCAGTTCCCCGGCGCGGCTGAAAATATCCGCCGTTGTTCCGTCCATCACAAGCCGCTTCTCTTTCATCACAATGACCCGCCGGGCATATTCGGCCGCCAGAGACATAATATGGGTTACAAAAATAATCGTATAGCCCCCGCCGTGCAGTTCCCGCAGAATGTCCATGATCCGGCGGCTGTTCCGGTAATCCTGTCCGGAGGCAGGCTCGTCAAAAATGAGTATCTTTGATCCCATTGCCAAAACCGAAGCGATAACGGCCTTTGCCCGCTCTCCCCTGCCCAGGGCAATGGGAAAACTTTCCCTTTCTTCGGCAAGACCCACGGCGTTCAGGGCCGCTTCAACCCTGGGCTTTATCTCCGCTTCGGACAGACCCCGGTTTCGCAGGGCGAAGGCCGCCTCGTCGTATACCGTATCGGCAAAAAGCTGGCGGTCAGGGTTTTGCATAACAAAGCCGGCCTCGGCGGATATTGCCGATACCGGCATATCCCGTGTGTTTTTGCCCCGGATAAAAATATCCCCTTTCTCCGGGCGCAGGAGGCCGGTCAGATTTTTAAGGAGCGTTGTTTTTCCCGCGCCGTTCTGTCCGATAATCGCGGTGAATTCGTTGTCCGCAATGGAGAGGCTGATATCTTCAAGCGCGGGTGAAGAACCCGTCCCGCCGCAACGGGCGCCGTAGGAAAAGGTTAAACGGTCAATTTTGACAGCCGGGGCTTCCGCGGCCTGTTTCGTTAACATCCCTTTATCATTCGCCGTTTCTGAACCATTCGATCACCGCGGCTCTGGCTTCATCCATCCGCACCGGAAAAAACGGAAGCCCCTCCCCCCGCTCGTCCAGATAATGCGCCAGAACGGACACGTCCGGGGGCCGTATCCAGTTGTCCCGCAGCAGCGCCCTGTCGCTGAAAACGGCGCGGGGATCTCCGCAGGCCGCCACGCTCCCGTTTTTGAGCACACATACCCTGTCGGCAAACCCGGCGGCTTCCTCACTGTTGTGGGTGGCCATTATCACCGCCATACGGCGCCGCTCCCGAATCCGCCGGATAAGCGAAAGAAGCTCCCGTGCGCCCGAAGGGTCAAGCTGGGAAGTCGGCTCGTCCAGCACCAGCACGCGGTTGGCCATGGACAGGGCGGCGGCTATGGCAAGGCGCTGCTTCTGCCCGCCGGAAAGCGAGGCAGGGGGAAAATCGGCGTATTCGGAAAGCCCTGTTATTTCCAGCGCCAGGGCAAGCCGTTCCTCAATTTCCTCCGGGGGCATCAGAAGATTCTCCGGGCCGAAAGCCGCCTCGTCACGGACACTTGCGGTAAAAAGCTGAGTCTCAGGATCATCCAGCACCATGCCCACCCGGCCCGTCAATACGGACAGCGAAGAATCCGAAGTAACAATACCGTCCACCGTTACCGTTCCCGAAAGTTCCCCGCCCTGTGAATGCGGAATACAGCCGTTAAATAGCTTGCAAAAAGTGGTCTTACCGGCGCCGTTTTCCCCCATCACCGCCAGAAATTCCCCCTCCGCTATTTCAAGGCTGATGCCGTTAAGAACCCGCGCCCCGCGCCGGGGATAGGAGTAGGAAACATTTTCCATCCTGACAAGCGCTTTGGCCGCCCGGACCGGGGGCGGCCGGGTTTGGCGGGCTGATTCCGGCACGGGCTTTCCTGTTACAGCGCCCAATGCAGGATCAGCACGCAGGAGGCAAAAACAAGCGCGGCGGCGCAGGCCCAATAGTCCGCGGGCGCCATTCTGATATGATCAAGCCAGGACTTGGTCTTAAACGCGCCGAAAGCCCGCGCGTCCATAGCGGCGCCCAGAAGCTGCGCCCGCCGCATTGCGCCGGTCAGCAGGGGAATTGCCAGCGCCGGATAGGCCCTGAATTTATCCGGCAGCGTACCCTCCTCAAAGGCCCGCATGCCCCGCAGTTTCTGGGCGTCCATAATGATCCGGGCGTCCTCCTCAAAAGCGGGGATCAGGTTGAGCGCGGTGGTAACGATATAGGCCGCCCTGTAGGGCATGCCGAGTTTGGTAAGGCCCAGGGCCAGCAGGCGGGGAGAAGTGGTCATGGTAAGCATGGGGAAAAGCAACATAAGCGCCACAAGCCGGCAGACAATCACCGCGCCGAGGACAAGGCCGTCCCATTTCAGTGAGCCCCTGCCGCCCAGCAGCGGAACGAATTCGGGGATGAGGGGTTTGAGCATATAACGCTCGCCGGGGCCGAAGAGCGTCTGCAATACCACCGCCAAAACCATTAGGGCTAATAAGCGCCTGGCGTAGACCGTTATTGTTTTGAAAGGCAGTTTTGCCGCGAACCACAGGCCGAGAAACCCGAGCGCCAGGACAGCGGCGGCAAAAGGCCGGTCCACAATAAAAACGACCAGCGTAAAAAACAGCGCCAGCGTTATCTTGGTCCGGGGGTCCAGCCTGCAAAGAAAGGAGCCGTCCGCGGTATGTTCAATCGCCGTCATTATTTTCAAAATAGAGCGTTTCCCCCCAATATTCAAGCGGGAGAGGCCCTGAGCCGGCGGCGGGCCCGTATCATTTCCCGGCCGCCGCAGGAGCCTTCTGCTCCCTGTCTTTTTTCTTTATGGCAAACTTCCACGCCCAGCCCAGGGTAAAGCCCACGCGGTAGCGGGAATAGACGGGGCCTGCCGAATCTTCCCCCGCGCTCGTGCCGATGTCATAGTCACAGCGCAGGCCCCCTGTAATTTTACCGGGCCCCAGGGGTATGCCCAGGTCGATGCCCAGGCTTATCCCCAGCGGCGGATCAAGGCTCCAGTCATACTGCCTTTCATTCCCGTTGAAATTCGCGCTCATCGGCCCCAGGGGCAGCACATAGTAGGCCCCGATAAAGGGGGAGAGGGAAAAGCGGCCAAGGTCTATCGGCGCTTTTACGAACAGCGGAATGTGCAGGGACAGGGCCGAAAAGGCGCCGTTGTACCGGCCCGCGTTTTCCCCCGTTTCCCTCGTCCCCACAAAGGATTCGTACAGGACCGCCGCTTCCGCCTGTATACTCAAAAAACGCCAGGGATGGAACTCCGCCAGCAGGGCCCCTTCCCCGGAAAACGCCCTGCCGGTCCCTCCCTCATAGCCGCGGATAGTCTGAAACGTATACAGGTTAAAAAAGCCCCCCGCCCGCAGCCCCAGGTAAAAAGCCATGGTATGCGGCCCTTCCCCAGGAGGAGAAGGGGCGGGATTCCAGTTCCCTTCCCTCGCCCCGGTCAACTCCGCGTCAGGAAGCAGCTTGACGATAGGCGCGTTGGCCATAGCCTGATAAATAATGTACAGATTCCAGGCGCCCATCTCCTCAACGGCGCCATAGGCCCAGTTTAGGGTAACAATCTCCTGCCCGCTGCGGGTATTAAAAAGCGTCACATTCAGGTCGTTGGGCGGGTCCTCGCCTTCCTGGCGGGTAATGGACAAGGCCATGTAGAAGTCCGAGTCCTCCTGCGTCTCCGCCACGGCATACGCGGCCCCTATCAGCTCCTGCTCAAAATTAGTCTTGAAATACGCCGCTTCCTCTTCCGTCCCGTTTTCCGCCGGGGAGATATAGACCCTCACTTCCGGTATCGTGAGAATCCGCACATACGGCTCATCTCCCGTCTGCGCCCGGAGCCCGGCGGCCCCCCCATGAAAAAGCACAAGAATTATCAGCACAACCATGGCTAACCGCATTTCACCTTCCTTTACGGCGGCTTTACTTGACCACATTGCGCGCCGCTTCTCCGTGCTCCCTGTCAATCCGGTGATCACGCCATGAGGCTGCACAGCCAATAACGATAATAGGAACAACAAAACCTATCATAAATACAATGACCCACATACATTACCCCTTATCACGAATAAAACTACCGAATGTCAGTTTAGCCGCGTCAAGCAGTAGTTTTCCCGTATTTTCTTTTATGTTTGTCCTTAGCCTTGGCCTTTTCAAATTCTTCATAATAACCTTATATATGATAGTATATCCCATCCCGGGCCTCCGGGCAAGCCTGAAGCAGCAGGGCCGGCGCAACTTTTTATCCTCTGAAAACCCACTGTCAACAGGTTAAGAAATTTTGTTCACGGATTACCCTGATTTTCGCAGATTAGGAAGGTCTTTGGTACAAAAATCCGGGTAATCTGGGTAATTAGTGGACCTTTTTCGGGTCTCATTTGCTTAACTTGTTGACAGTGTATGTAAAACCGTTCCCCGTGTGTCGGTCACCCCTGCGTTACCTTCATTCCCGGTAACTATTCAGCGGGGGGGAGGGGGGGCTGTTTCCATACATGGATCCGCACAGCGCCGCCTTTTCTGTCCGCCCCCCCTACGCTCCGGCCCCTTCGGGTCCTCCGCTGCCCCCCAAGCGGGGGCCTTTTCTGTCCGCGCGCCGCGGAAGGGGCAACGAAGTGTGGGACGGGGGCGAACCTTTCCCCCCGGCTGAATAATTATCATTCCCAATTGTCCGCCGTGGCGCTGTCCAGATTAACCGACGAGCCCGCATCGGCATTGCGTTTCTTGGGACCGGCGCCGATATACACCGCGTGGCCGTTGCCGGTTAGCGAGGTATTCTCGTCAGCGCCCGCGGTATGGGTGGTGTTGGTGTCGCCGTAAATCGTGCCGCCGGTTTTGGTGAACGAGCCGCCGGCTATGTACACCCCGCCGCCGTTATGTCTGGCGGTATTGTCGCGGATTGTGCCGCCTGTCATGGTGAACGTGCCGTCGACGTACACCCCGCCGCCCTGAATGGTTGCGGACGGGTCACTGGTATTGATTAAAATGCCGGTGTTGCCG
>JAIROT010000122.1 GCA_031257385.1 Treponema sp. | reverse complement strand
CGGCAAGCCGGAGTTCATATGGCGGGGCGTTACGGAGCAAATTCATCGAACTGACAGAACGGAAAAGCAAAACGAAAAGCGCGATAGCGATAGCGCGACGGATAATAGGGCTGATGTGGATTTTGGCAACACGGCGGAAGTTTTACGCCGGCGCCTCCAAAGAGCATCTGGTGAAAAAATTCCGGCTGTACAAGCTTAATAGCAAGGGACGGGAGGCTTTGGCCTCTTGACATAAACATAGGAGGGATAGAAGCGGAAATCCCGCAAGCCCGCCAAAGGCGGGCTGAGGAATTGGAGCGGATAGCCCGGCCCCGCCGCAGGCGGGGATGCGCCCAAATTTAATGAAGAACCCAGGAGCAAGCTCCTGAGTATCTTCGTTGGATAGGAAATTTATTGTACTGGCGTGGTCCATACCCCGATACGCAAATCGGTTTACATCTTTCTACGGGTTATAAATTTTCCGGAGCAAGCTCCGGGGTATGGACCACGCCTTCCAATCAAAATTACCGGGCGGGCGTCTCACTCCGCCGCGATACGGTAGATTGCCTCCACATCTTCTTGTTCAAGTTTCCGGTAGTTTCCCAGGGGGCCGAATATTACCGCGCGCCGGGCCATCTCGCCTATCCTGGCGGGATCGAGTTTAGCGTCGGCGAATTTTACCGGGAGGCCGATAGAGCGGAAAAAATTCTCCATGCGGAAAACCCCTTCCAGGGCGGCCTGTTCGTAATCGTAGAAAGCGCCGTCCACTCCCCAGACCTTGGCGGCGAAACGGGCGAGGCGGGGAGTGTCTTCTTTGATGTTGTATCTGATCCACGCGGGGAACAGTATCGAAAGGCCCGCGCCGTGGGCGATACCAAAGAAGGCCGTAAGTTCATGCTCCATGCCATGGCTGGCCCAATCGCTAATGCGGCCCGTACTGAGAAGGTTGTTATGCGCCAGGGCTCCTGCCCACATGATCTCCGCTCGGGCATGGTAGTTCTTTTCGCCCCCCGCAAAGATGGTCCTGGCATTGCGGATTATCGCCCGCATGGCGCCCTCGCACAGCTCGTCGGTCAGCTCCACGTGGGGTTCTTTGGTGAAGTAGCGTTCCATTATGTGGGCCAGCATATCGGCGATGCCGCAGGCGGTCTGATAGGACGGCAGGGTATAGGTCAGTTCAGGGTTGAGGATCGAAAAGACGGGGCGTGTACATTCAAGATTGACGCCCCGCTTCCAGGGACCGCGCTCGTCGGTAATGACCGAACTGATGCTCGATTCGCTTCCCGCGGCGGGAATGGTCACGATGGCGGCGACCGGCAGGGCCTTCCCGGTGATTTTTTTCCGCTCGTAAAAGCCCCATACGTCTCCCTCGTTGACGGCGCCCAGAGCAATGGCTTTGGAGGAATCAATCACCGAACCGCCGCCCACAGCGAAGACCAATTCGAGCTTTTCTTTTTTGACAATCTCAATGCCTTTATACACCAGGGAAAGCCGGGGGTTGGGCTGCACCCCGTCCAATTCCACCCATTCAACTCCGGCGTTTTTGAGGCTCGTCTTAACGCGGTCAATCAAACCGGAACGCACCGAAGACCCTCCCGAATGGTGCAGCAGTATGCGCTTTGTGTATTGAGCGGTTTCGCTCCCCGCCTGGTTTTCCGTCCCTCTTCCAAAAATAATTTTGGTACGGTTGCAATATTCAAAATTTTGCATGATATTCTCCTCTGTTATCAATTTACCCGAATTCTCCTTTTTTGATAAGGGAACGCAAACGGGAGACAGGCTCCGGGAATACCAGGAAACAGTATCCTGTCCGTATGCTTGGTGTGCTTCGTTATTCGTGCTGAGGGGTTTAATACCCCGGAGCGCTGCTGCGGCTCAGACAACTCAAATATTTGAAAAAATTGGTATAAAAAATCCCCGCGGCAGAGACCTGTTCTTGCCCCACGGAATTTTACCTGCCCGATGCCGTTCCAAAAACGGGCTTTTTCCCATTTTTTTCCTGTTTTTTGCAGCCCGGCTAAAGCAGCACGCATAGCAGCGCCTTAATATCTGTATGAGACAATTACGCCTACTTGCGCCGAAAGCCTGGTACGAAGTCCGCAGCGGTATCAACAACCGCGAACCCCTCTTCCGCCGCTGTCAGGCATGGGCGATCTTTAGGGCGGTGTTCCGGGAAACCCTGCTTCGCTTTGCCTTCGAGATACGGGACTTACGGGTCAGGGATGACCGGCTTAGCTTTTACATCAGGCCGGAGGACGGGCTGGAACTGCCGGACATCATCAAGTGGATGAAGCAGGTGTTCGCGCAGCGGTTCAACGCGGCGGCGGGAAGGAGCGGGCATATCTGGGGGGACCGGTATTGGTCGCGGATTCTGGAAGGGGAGCCGGTGGCGGCAGGGGAAGCAGGGGAAGCGTCTGAGGGAACGGGTTATGGGGACAGACCCCGTAGGCGGGGAAAGGAGGAAAACCCCCATTTTCCCCCTCCATACCCGCCTCCCCCGGCTGCCTCGCCCGGCTAAGCGGGACAAATCCGCCGCAGCTTAGGTAACAGCATCCTTTTTCAGCTCAAGCCGGAAACAGCCGCGGGGAAGATCCGCCCTGAGACGGGCAACGGGCCTGAATTGTAGGTCAAGTTTAGGGCAGAGCCGCAATCGCTATGCTTACCAACGGAATTCCCTGCCAATTTTTTTGATGAGCCTCCGCGGAGCAGAGCTCCGCGGTATCCTTAGCGATGCATTAGTTCGAACGGAGGCTCGTTCGAGAGGAAGTTTATAATACCGTCTGGTTTAATACCAAATTTTTGTAATCG
>JAIROT010000279.1 GCA_031257385.1 Treponema sp. | reverse complement strand
GGGGCGTTAGCCCAAATGATAAAGAAAATGCACAATTTTGTGCATTTTCTACCTTGCAGACTCCCAAAGGAGCCCAAAAATCGGGGGTTTTTGCGGTCAAAGGCCGCAAAAATCCACAAATCCCACAGGCTCCCAGGTTTCCCCCTATAAAGAAACGATTTCAAAATGCGGATTTTGAAATCTCAACCCTGAAAACGCGGTTTTGTAAGGCTTTAGCCTGAAAACCCGCAAGAGCCAATTTCAGATAACCGGAAATTCCCCAAAACCCGGTTGGTTTTGGGAAAGCTTCAGCAATTTTGAAATCGGCCCAATTACCCTAAAAAAAGCTCAGTCAAAACCTCTCCAGCTGGGATTGTTCCTGTTGGCGGCCCAGCTCGCGGTGTCTACAAGGTGCGGAGGCTCGTGGAAGCGCTTCGTGGCCCTGTCCGTAAAGTGGACGGTGATGTCTTTACCGTTGAGGGCGTCTTCCATAAGCTGGATGGCGTCAACAAAGAAGCCGGGGCGGCAGGTGGGACTCATGATCGCCACGCCGTCGGGCTGGTAGAGCTGGTTTCCTGCGCTTGCCTTGGTCCGGCCCATTACGTCGTAAAGGGCGATGAGTCCGCCGCAGCCGGTGATAACCTTGACCGTGGATTCAAAAACCGCGTTTTCGGCGGCTTTTGCCGGGGTCTGGAGCAGTTCCAGGATACCCATAACGAATTCATCGTCCATGGTCCACAGCCACTTGGCCAGGGTCTGGGGGGTCTTGCCGCTGATATAGGATTCAAAATACTGCTTGGCGTTATCCCGTGACCAGTTGGCGACCTGGGATTGGGTGATGGCGCTGGCGATCTGGCCGTCGGTCCATCTCTTGTCCGCGGCAATGGTGTGAGAGCGGCCCTGATCATCGTTGAAAGGCCGTTTACCGGTGAGGAATTCGCGGAAACCGTCGCCGCGTTCCTGGCTTACCGCCGAGTTGTCGCCGGGAAGTTCCCATATCGCCTCGCCGGGGGTAAGGCCCTTCTCCACCATGTAGTAGGCGGCGCCCGCGCCGATGGCGTAGTTGTCGGCGCTCATGGCGATAAGCATTTTTTCCCTGATCAGGGGACTGGTTCCGTCAAGGAGCCGGTCGAACAGGATCAGCGGAATATTCGCCTGGGCGATTCTTTCAACCGCTGCCTGGACATTGTTGTCGCTGGCCTGAATTACTACGCCGGCGGGAAGCTGCCTTTCCACCAGCATGGCTTCGATCTGCTTGATCTGGTCATCGGGATTGCCCGCCGATCGGAACACATACCGGTATTTACCGCCGGCTGCGTTCAGCTGATTGATTTTTTCCTCCGCAAAACGGGCGGCGGAACCGGTCCAGCCGTGATCCGGCGTGGGGCCAAAGACATACACTGTATTGCCGACTTCTTTTTTGCCGCTGGCAAAGGCGTTCCCGGCCGCCAGGCCGAACAACAACACCATACAGAGTAACGCGAATAGTGACTTTCTGAGCATACAAGTCCTCCTTGGTAAACTCTTTCCTGAACTTAAGATAAAAAGATTGTATCAAAAACCGTTGAGAATGTCGAGAGAGCGCCCTGCCGCGGAAAAACTTCCCAATCTTGCGGCCTTGACGAAAATGTCTTTCAGGTAGTTTCCCTCCCGCCCGGTTAAGCCCGCGCGGGAAATCAGGTCACAAAGGAAACGGGTCTGTTCTTCCCTGCCGGGATGTTTGTAAAAGCCCAGACCAGCCAGGGTATCGGTGATGGCGGCGCTCAGGCAATCCGCCTCTTGCCGGTTTAGGGGGATCCATTCCCCCTTTACCGGGTCGGGGCCGGCGGCAAGACGGCCGCCAAAAGCAAGAAACAGCTCATAGGCGTATATCTGCACGGCGTGGGAAAGGTTGAGGGAGGGAAAATCATCGGAAACCGGAATATGGGAGGCGATATTGCAGATATCCAGTTCGGCGTCTTCAAGGCCGGTACGCTCATTCCCAAAGACCAGGGCTACAGGGCCGGCTTCAGGCTCTGCGGCGTCTCCGGCGGGCGGAAAGCGATCCCTGAGCCATACGGCCAGGGAACGGGGATCCATGCTGACGCTTTTTCGGCGCCGGCCCCGGCGGCGGGTGGTCCCCACCAAGAGGGAACAGTCCGCCGCGGCTTCGGCAAGGGTGGGGAAAACCTTCGCCTGTTCCCAGACATCGGCGGCATGGACCGCCCTGGCCCGAATGAGGGATCCGCCGGAAATCTGTTCCGTAAGACCCGGCCCCGGTTTAACCAGCCGCAGGCGGGAAAGCCCCATATTCTTCATGGCCCGGCAAACGGCCCCCGCATTGCCCGGTTCGGAGACTCCGGATAAAACAATCACAAAATCTGATAAAAACATGGTGAATTATACAAAAAAAAGCGGGATTTTTCATATTGCTATGTTTAATGGTAACAAAGAGGAAGCTTAAAACTTCGGCTTTCAGAGACATGGCCTTGTAAAAAATTGCGTTTTGGAATTCCCTGTCTGAAAGGTTTGACAAAAAACTCAAAAATGGGTAGTATGTAAAATTATAGAGACTGCCTATTGCCGGAAGCGGGCAATGGCGAATAAGTCAGAAGTCTTGCCGAGAGGTTTTGGAAGGAAATATCATGACGAACAACGATATCGTCCCTGGGTTTGATGATGAAAAAGACGAAAGTCTCAAGATGAAAATACAAAAAGTGGATGAGGTAGAAGGCTGTCTCGTTCTGTATCTGGAAGGGTATATTGATACCTACAACTCAAACTATTTCCAGAAACGTATTCAGAAGGCCATAGAGAAGGGATTTATCCGGCTGATCTTCCAGTGCGGGGGGCTGAATTATGTTTCCTCCACCGGCATAGGCTCTTTTACCGCCTTCCTCAAGGCGGTAAAGCCCAGAGGCGGGGATCTGGTTCTGCTTGAAATACAGCCCAAGGTGTACGAGGTATTCCAGCTCCTCGGCTTCTCCCAGTTTTTCAATATCAAAGAAAACCTCGAGGATTCTATCGGGTTTTTCACGAGCGGTTCTTCGGGGGAATCGGCGCCCATGTTTCCCAAGGTCTTTAACTGTCCGATTTGCTCCAAAAAGCTCAAAGCCCTCAAACCGGGCCGTTTCCGCTGCTCGGAATGCAAAACGATTCTTGCCGTTGACAATACCGGGCAGGTTTTCCTTGGCTAGGGCCCTGTGGGGCTTTAGCCCAAATGACAGGGAAAACGCGCAATTTTGCGCGTTTTCTGCCTTGCGGGCCCCCGGCAGTTTACCGCGCTTTGCGCATTATAAGCCCAAAAAATCGCCTTCGGGCGATTTTTCCCCCGCAAACTGCCGGATTGCTTTGGCAGCAGACACTCACAGGATTTGAGAATGGCCGACAACAAGGACAACAAGATCGAACAGTACTTTATTGACATGATGCTCTCTTACCGGCAGGTGGGACCGAATCTCTGGCTCCTGGACGACGAGGAGCGCCGTCTACAGGGCGTGGCGGTGATGCTGGCCGAGCCGCTGGTGATCGTCCGCGCGGAGGTTATGGACATCCCGGCGCACAATACCCTGGAGCTCTATACCAGGTTGCTGGAACTCAACGCCGTTGACGTGGTACACGGCGCATACGCGCTGGAAAGCGGGAAAATAATACTTATTGATACCCTGGAATACGCCACTATGGATTATGAGGAATTCCGGGCCACTCTGGACGCCTTCAGCCTGGCCCTGACGGAACATTATCCTGTTCTTTCAAAATACCGGGATTAAGCAGCCGCGTATGAAACGTGTAAATGTGCAATACGGCATAGTCAGACGGACCCTATGGAGGCCAAAATGAGCATTTTTTCAAGGTTGAAAACCCTTATTTCTTCAAACATAAACGACTTAATCAGCAAGGCGGAAAAGCCTGAAAAAATGCTGAATCAGCTCATCATTGAGATGAACGAACAGCTTATCGAGTCCAAAAAAGCGGTGGCCATGGCCATCGCGGATGAGAAAAAGCTGGAGCGGGAAAGGGACAACCATGCTGCCCAGGCCCAGGAATGGGAACGCAAGGCGATGCTGGCGGTAAACGCCGGCAAGGACGATCTGGCAAAGGACGCCCTGCTCCGCAAGCAGGAGTACGAACGGGCTTTTTTGGAGTACCAAAAACAGTGGGAAGCCCAGAAAGCCTCGGTGGATAAACTCAAAGAAAGCCTGAGGGAGCTGCAAAACAAGATTGAAGAGGCCCAGCGCAAGAAAAATCTCCTCATCGCCAGGGCAAAACGGGCCGAAGCCCAGCAAAAAATTCAAAACACCATCTCCAGTGTCTCCGGCAACCGCAGCGCCTTCGACGCTTTTGACCGCATGTCCGCCAAGGTAGACCAAATGGAAGCCCAGGCCGACGCCGCCAAAGAACTGGAAGACCTCAGCGCCGATACCAGCCTGGAAAAACGCTTTGCGGAACTGGAAAAATCCGACAGTTCTGCGGACCTCCTGCTTCTGAAACTCAAAGAAAAGATGAAAGCATTGCCGGATAAGTCCTAACCGGCCCTTCAACCTTGCGGATCGCGGTTTCCCAAAACTTCAGTTTTGAGAAACCCCGCCCGTATCACTTTTTCTCCGCTTTTTCCCAATCCGCTAAAGCGCCGCCCGTTTGCGCGCCATATACAGGGGTGGAGGAAATGATGAGAATGAAGTGTTTTAGCTTTCCCCTTATGGGGATCTGTGCCCTGTTCTTTACGCTGTGCGCCTGTTCCACCGGGGAGGCGGCAGCGGCGGCAGCCGGGCAGATTCTGGGGGCCAGTTCCGAAGCCCCGGTGTTTCTTGCATGCAGGGCGGCGTCGGAGACCGAAATTGATTTTCAATTTTCACTGCCGGTGAAAGTAGTTTCCCTGCGTTTCAGTCCCAGCCTTGTGGTTGATTCAGTGGAGAACGGAAGTACCGTTAAGGTAAACATCGGGCAAAATACCGTTCCGGGAGAACGGTTTACCGCCGATCTTTTGGCGGAAGACGAGAAGGGGAATACCATTAATGTACTTGCCCCTCTCCGTACCCGGAACAACCGTGTTCCCGCTCTGCGGATCAACGAAGTGCGGACCGAATATTCCAAACCCAAGGTGGAATTTATCGAGCTTAAAATACTGGAAGCAGGAAATCTGGGGGCTCTGCGGGTGTATGCTGTGGGGAATTCCAAAAATCCGCTGATCTACGAATTTGCTTCGGCAGAGGTTTCGGCGGGGGAATATGTTGTGCTGCACCTGCGTACTCTTGATGAGGCAAACCGGGATGAGTACGGGAAAAATCTTGGCGAATCAGGCGGTGCTGAAGCGGATACCGGGGCCAGGGATTTTTGGGCGCCGGGAGCAACCAAGCTGCTGCATAAAACTGACGCGATCTATATAGCGGATCAGGATGATCGGGTGATTGACGCGGTGATGCTTGCCGAAAATCCCGATCCGTGGTGGAACAAGGAATATTTTGCCGAAGCCGCGGATCTTTTGTTTGGGCAGGGGGCGTGGAAATCAGCGGACGGAAAAATTGCCGGTCCCGCGGGCGCCGTGAATGCCGGCGCTACTACCACAACCCGGAGTATCTGCCGGGATGAAACCAAAGAAGACACCAATACCGCCGCCGACTGGTATATCACCGTCTCCAGCGGCGCGACACCGGGAAAACCGAATAACCCCAAACGGTATGTTGCTAAATAAGGTTCTTGAACAGGGCCTCAATGTCGTGCCTGGGGGCGGCGCCGATTTTCTGCCCCGCCACCGATCCGTCCTTGTACAGGATCAGTGTGGGGATTGAGACAATCCCGTGCCGCTCCGCAAGCTCGTTTTCCTCATCAACATTTACCTTGCCGACCTTGATCCGCCCCGCATACTCTTCGGCAAGCTGATCGATCAGGGGACCGATCATTTTACAGGGACCGCACCAGGAAGCCCAGAAATCAATCAGTACCGGAACGGGCGATTTTAGAACTTCGGATTCAAAATTGCCGCCGGTTATCGTAATTCCACTACTCATGAAAAATTTCTCCCAAATGTCGTTATGGAGAATTGCCAAAACTGAAGTTTTTAGGGCAACGCTGATTAACTTGACGCTAATCAGCGTTGCCCTATTATTTTTCTCGTTTTCCTACGGAAAACTGCGAAAAAACCACATTAAAGTAGCACTGATTTATTCTCGATTGA
>JAIROT010000278.1 GCA_031257385.1 Treponema sp. | reverse complement strand
TGGATGCCATTGCCGCGTGTGTCATCGGCGGCGTGAGCTTCACCGGCGGTGTGGGCAAGATCAGTGGTATTATAACCGGCGTCATCCTCTTGCAGATAATAAGCGTTGCCCTGCAATGGCTCAGTGTTTCAGGCGATATGCAGTACATCATCAAAGGTGCAATCATCCTTGTCGCGGTGGCTATTGATATGCGTAAGTATTTGGCGAAGAAGTAAATGAGCCTCCGCGGAGCAGAGCTCCGGGGTATTAAACCAGACTTTCGAATAAAGTAAGGATTGGAGATAGGGCTCGTTCCGTCCTGTTTGCAAAGTAAATGCTTTTGCCCGTGCGTCACGAAGCTCGTGGAAGGAGGATACAGGAGAAAAGTGGAGGTAGCTATTCAGTCAAGGGGGAAAGTGGGTAAATTTGCACAATGCGCCCTCCGAAATGCCTCTTGAGTCTTATCAAAAATAATGTATAATACGATTTGCACCCTGAAGTCCCCCGCGGGGCGGTTTCCTGGATGCATCCCCTCGGAGTCTGTGGGGCTTTAGCCCAAATGATAAAGAAAATGCACAATTTTGAGCATTTTCTACCTTGCAGACTCCCAAAGGAGCCCAAAAATCGGGGGTTTTTGCGGTCAAAGGCCGCAAAAACCCACAAGTCCCACAGGCTCCTCGAATGGGTAAAATATGGAGGAAGCTATGCAAAGCGTGTGCGGAATCGATTTAGGAACCCAGAGCTGCAAACTGGTCATTTACGATTATGCGAAAAAGAGCGTTATAGCCCAGTCGCAGGCCCCGGTTGACATGATTGCGGAAAACGACGGTACCAGGGAACAAAAAGTCGAATGGTACGAAGCCGCCCTGAAAATATGCTTTGATAAAATCGATAAAGCCTCCAAAAGCACTATCGCCGCCATCGGCGTTTCCGGTCATCAGCACAGTTTTGTGCCCCTGGATGAAGGGGGAAAGGCCGTCTACAATGTGAAACTCTGGTGCGACACTTCCACCGCCGCGGAATGCGAAGAATTGACCAAAATGGCGGGAGGGGAGGAAAAGCTCATTGAAAAAATGGGGCTGCCCATGCGGCCTGGCTATACCGCGCCAAAAGTCCAGTGGCTCAAAAACCACAAGCCCAAGGCATTTGCCCGCCTGCGGCACCTTATCCTCCCCCACAATTACATTAACTTTCTGTTAAGCGGCGTGTACAGCGCCGAATACGGCGACGCTTCGGGAACCGCCCTTTTCGACGTACGTGAACGGAAATGGTCTTCCCCGGTGTGCAAATATATTTCGCCGGAACTCGAATCCTGGCTACCGCCCCTCATCGCTTCAGGCGACGCCGCCGGTAAGGTGAGCAGGGCAGCGGCCGCCCTTTACGGCATCCCCGAAGGAGCCCTGGTAGCATCAGGCGGCGGCGACAATATGATGAGCGCTATCGGCACGGGCACGGTCAGGGACGGCTTCCTCACCATGAGCCTTGGAACCTCAGGTACCCTCTTCGGCTTTTCCAAAAAGCCAGTGATCGACCCCAGCGGCAACCTCGCCGCCTTCTGCTCATCGTCCGGCGGCTGGCTGCCCCTGCTCTGCACGATGAACTGCACTGTAGCCAGCGAGGAATTTCGCGGTCTTTTCGGCCTGGACCTTAAAGCCTTTGACGCCGAGGCTGCCAGGGCCCCCATCGGCGCGGACGGCGTAGTGATACTGCCCTTCTTTAACGGAGAGCGCACCCCCAACCTCCCCAACGGCAGGGCCAGTGTCAACGGCATCACCACCGCCAACTTCAAGCGGGGAAACCTCGCCCGTGCGGCGCTGGAGTCGGCCATCTTCGGCATGAGAATCGGCCTTGAGGGTTTCAACGCCCTGGGCTTCAGGGCAAAAGAAATCCGGCTTACAGGCGGCGGCTCAAAAAGCCCGCTGTGGCAGAGCATCGCCGCCAACGTGATGAACCTGCCGGTGCGTATTCCGGCCGGCAGCGAGGCCGCAGCCATGGGCGGCGCGATTCAGGCCCTCTGGTGCCTGCTGAGAAACTCACCTGAAGAATCAGGGGATGGAAAGAAGCCTGCGATTGAGGCTTTGGCGGACGAGCATGTTGTCCTGGAAGGTGGAGATACGGTTAAACCGGACAGGAAAGACGCGGCAGCCTATGACAAGGCATACGCGGAATATTCACGGTATCTGGGGGCTGTAAGCCCACTCTATAAATAGAGTCTGTTCGCAACACGGACATTACGGACAGACACAACCAATCAAGCGGAGGACGGTATGGCAGACTATTATGTGGGGGAAAAAGAATATTTCCCCAAAATCACAAAAATCAAATACGAGGGGCCAAAGAGCGATAATCCCCTGGCGTTTAAGTATTACGATGCGGAGAAAAAAGTCGGCAAAAAGAAAATGAAGGATCACCTTCGCTTTGCCATTGCCTACTGGCACAGTTTCTGCGCCGATGGTACCGATCCCTTTGGCTCGGCCACCCATGCCCATCCCTGGATCGCCGATGCGAAAACCCCTATGGAAGCGGCGGGCCACAAAATGGACGCCGCCTTTGAATTCATCACCAAGCTGGGGGCGGAATTCTACTGTTTCCACGACCGGGACATGGCCCCCGAAGGCGCAAGCCCCTTTGAGAGCGAGAAAAACCTGTTCGCCATGGTCGCCAGGGCCAAAAAACTCCAGAAAGCCGCCGGCGTTAAACTCCTCTGGGGCACATCGAATCTTTTCAGCCACCCGCGCTATATGAACGGCGCGGCCACAAACCCTGAATTCGGCGTGGTGGCCCTTGCCGCGGCCCAGGTTAAGGCCGCCATTGACGCCACGATAGAACTGGGCGGCTTGGGCTACACTTTCTGGGGCGGCAGGGAAGGCTACATGAGCCTTATCAATACCGACCTCAAAAAGGAAAAAGACCATCTGGCCTGTTTCCTCAGCATAGCCTGTGACTATGCCCGCAAACAGGGCTTCAAGGGAACGTTCTACATCGAACCCAAGCCCATGGAGCCGACCAAACACCAGTACGATTTTGACACCGAAACAGTCATCGGTTTTCTGCGTCACTACGGCCTTGATAAGGACTTCCGCCTGAACATCGAAGCCAACCACGCCGAGCTCGCCGGCCACGAATTTGCCCACGAACTTGAAACCGCCGCCGCCGCCGGCCTGTTCGGCTCGGTAGACGCCAACCGCGGCGACGCGCAAAACGGCTGGGACACCGATCAGTTCCCCAACAGTTACTACGAAACCGCCCTGGCCATGTACGCCATTCTCAAAGCCGGCGGCTTTACCACAGGCGGCCTCAACTTTGACGCCAAAATCCGCCGCAATTCAATTGATCCTGCGGACCTCTTCATCGCCCATATCGGCGGCATGGACGCCTTTGCCGCGGGCCTTGAAATCGCCCAGCGGATCATCAATGACGGCAGGATCCCCGGTTTTGTCAAAAAACGCTATGTATCTTTCAATACCGGCAACGGCGCCAAATTCGACAAAGGCGAACTCAGCCTGGAGCAGCTTGCCAAAATCGGATTCGACGCGGGTTATGGCAAAACGGGCATCACCAGCGGCAAACAGGAATATCTGGAGAATATCCTGAACCAATACCTGCTGGGGCTGTAGGGGCCGCCTAAAAATAGCGTCCATATTGAAAACTCCCGTTCAGGGAAAGCAGCAGCATCAGGCTGAAGCGGCGGGGACGGTTTTGGTTATCCAAAATAAAAGTATGGGTATAGTAATAACCGTCCCTGCTGCCCAAAGCCATGGGCATGGCCGCATAAAACTCTATGTGTGACCAGGGGTTCAGTCTGAAACCGGGCACAAACTGGGCCGAATTTTCCATCGGCGCGTAAAGGAACTGGGTAAAAATACGGGGATTCCCCCGCCCGTCAATCCGGTAAAGCAAATTCAGCGCGAGGTTTAAGCCGTCTATAAAAGGAGAGGTATACGCTTCTCTGAGATTTGTCTCCTGGATATACCCCCAGGCGTTTTCTTCAGCGTTAAAAAACAATTCCCCATTCAGAGAGAGCCTGCTGTCAAAGAAATCATGCGCAAATCCTATATTGGCGGCGCCGCTTGTCATGCTAAATTCATCAAAATTGAACGCTATCATCCATTCGTGGTACAGCTCGGTATTGCCGATGGTGGTTTTAATTGAGAGAAAGCTCCGGGGGGGCATATTTTTCTGATAAAAAGCGCCCAGATCGAAATCGGCCCAGCGCAGGGCCAGATTGTATTTTCCCCCTAGGCCGATGCTCTCCCCGCTTGGAATAGCGCCGCCCATCAGATTGGCCCTGGTTTGGCCCAAAACCTGAATACCGCCGATACCGATAGGTATGTCAGCCTTGAGGATAAAAGAATCGCCGGAGGGGCCTCCGGCGGGGACCCTGGCCAGCAGATTGGTAAACTGGTAATTCGGCGAAATACCCCAGGTGAGGGCATATTTCCCCCCCCGGACAAAAACAGCGTTATAAAAAATATAATCGAAAAAGAAATCCTTCAGGGTAAAAGCGAACTTGGGAATCTCAAAACCAACGCCGGTTTTTACCCGAAAGACCTCGGAAATCTGAAGATCCAGCCCCAAAGAGGCTGTCATTTTTACCCCGGGAGAAAAAGTAAAAACACTGTCCTCTTCGGGAAACCAGGGCGCCTCATTCCAGCCCGGCGCGATACCGCCGGAAAATCCAAAGGATGCGTCAAAGGTAAAACCACGCCGCCTTACCAGGGCCGAAACGGTAAAGCCCTCGGAATCCCCGGAACTTTCATCTTCTTCCTCAGAAGTATCCGGCTCATCAAAAAGGGCGTCAATATCCGAAGGCTCCTCTTTCCGGACAGAAGCCCCTCCCCTTATCAGAGTCGAAACCGTAGAATCTTTAGCAGCGCCCCCGGAGGCTTCCTTTTCTTTCGTGGAAGTATCCGGCGCCTCGCCAAAAACAGCGTCAATATCCCAATCCAGGGAGTCCCCTTCCTGGGCAATCAGCAGCGGAACACGCGCAAAAACCAACAGCCCGAAGAAAACAGGGAGCCATCTCACCTGTTAACAGCCTCCAAAAAGGTTTTAGAAAAAGTTGAATCGGCCACCTTGTTAAAAGAAGGTTTGGCTATGGTTATCTGGGTTTTCTCGTTTTCAAATTTACCGTTTATATTAGCGCCCCGCAGGGTTTCTACAAAAAGAATCTGCTTGGGAACAAAACGCCTGCCGATTTGATGATAATCCGGAATGGCGCTGGTCCGCAAAAGCTGCCCGGAAAGGCTATAATCCTCCGACTTGCGCAGTAGGCCGTCTTCGCTGATCCAAACCTTCATTTTTGGATAGGTTACTTCGTTGGTAAGAGCTTCAAGACTTAAAAGCCGGCATTTATAGCGCCCCAGCGTTGCATTCTCTCCGGCGGTAACCTTGTAGTCCTGAGCCAGAGTAGAACGGGTAAAATCCGAGTTGCGGGCATTGGTGTTCTGAAAACGCTCACTGCTGCTGGTGGTGTTAAAGCGGCGGCTCTGGGGGTCGTAAAACCAGAGCGTTTTCCCCTGTTTTAGATAGCCCTGACCCTTGCTGATCAGGGGCTGCATAATCACAATCACATAGGTTTCGCTGGAATCCCTGCGAAAAATCCCCGCCACCGTGGTGGAACGGTTCTGGCCCGGCTTTTCCTGCACAATGGTATATTCGGCGGAAAAATCGGTATCATAATAACTGACCAGCGAGTCAACCCGCGCCAGCAGCTCCTGATCCGTAATCGCCCAGAGAGCCGCGCCGCAAAAAAGAAAGAAACCAAATACCGTGAAACGGCAAATTTTCTTACACATCTCATAACTCCTCTCCTGATAATAACCCGGGCAGGGATTTTTGGGAAGATCGGAAAGCGGGAGCCAATGTCGCCGCAAACAAAACAACAAAAACCGAGACTATATTGATCATCATCGTTTTAGGCAGGTACATGGTCATTAGTTTTCCGTCTTTCATAAACATCTCAAAACCGGGAAGCCAGGAAAATGACAAAAACGCAAGCGCCTGGCCCAAAAACAAAGAGAGCAAAAACCCGGCAAGCAGGGCGGCGCATCCAAGGGCAAACACCTCGGCCCAAAGAACCATGCGCAGATCTCCCCCGTAAAAACCAATGGCCCGCATAACCCCCATTTCTTTGGACCGCTCATGGAGTATCAGGCGGTAAGTTACCGCAGCGCTGACCAGGATAATGAGAAGCATCATCCCATAGAGAAAATATCCGATGATATTCATGGCGTCCAGCAGATCTGACACCTCAGACAGATAAACCGGCATGGTATACAAAAAAACCCTGGTCCCTTCCCAGGGCCGGGTTGTTTCCCGTTCCAGTTCATCCCTGTTGTAAACCAGCGGACCGGTCTGGATATAATCCGCTAAAATTTCCTGAAAAAGCCGCCGTTGTTGTTCCGCAGCCCCTGGATTGGCAATAAAAAAGCCGATATTGGAACAATCCTCAATACCAAAACCCATAAGGCGGTTCAGGCTCTTCCTGGATACATACACCTTATAATACCCAAAAATCGAAGTGTCCTGCACGATTCCCCTGACAATGAATACGCCGGTATTTTTCTGTCCCCAACCGGTTTCAGTTTCCAAAATGAGGCTGTCCCCCAATCTGGCCCCCAATTGTTTGGCAACCGGAGTCGAAATAACGATCCCGTCATCCCCGGCGGGAAGCTCAGGCGCGCCGTCAAAAGTCATCTTGTTGAACAAATGCGCTTCCTTCTCCCAGTCGGAACCAATCACATATTTAAGCTGCACCGCGGCGCCGTTATGATAGACAACGCCTCTTTCGCCAAAAAGCGTCCGCTTTACCGTATACAGGGGATTAAATCCGGCCTCATCCGCCGCTTCCAGGATCGCGGCAATTTCATCCTGTCCCAGATGACGATCCTTTAAACCGGCCTCATAACCCAACGCCACAATGTCCCCGGCATAATGGGACTGCGCCGAATAATACACATTGGCGGACATTCCGTCCTTTGCCGAGCTAATCAGTGTTACCACCGCAAAACCAAAAACCAGCGCCGCCAAAAGGAAGCCGTAACGCCGCCGGTAACGGTAAAGATATTTTATTCCCAGCGCGAAGAGGGCAAAAAACCTTTCCATTATCCCCTCCGTACAGCCGCTACAGGCTCGATTCGCACCGCGATTTCCACGGGGTAGACAGACGCGGCAATTCCCAGTATCAGCGCCGCCGCAAAAGAAAGGATGGCAACATGGGGCAGAAACCCTACCCTTAAAACGGCCCCGCCCAGCATGGACGCG
This sequence comes from Treponema sp., assembly GCA_031257385.1. GTDB lineage: Bacteria > Spirochaetota > Spirochaetia > Treponematales > Breznakiellaceae > WQXQ01. The sequence goes on along the minus strand of JAIROT010000278.1, from coordinate 5,309 downwards.
ATAAGCTCATTGGAGATGACAATTCCCATCCGGTTAACTGCCCATAAAAACCAAAAGCCGCCCAAAACCCCGGCACAACCGGCGGCCAGGGCAATGAGAAAATTCTCCCCAAGGATGAGAAGGCGGATATAGGCGTCGGAGGCGCCGATTGCCCTGAGAGTGCCAATCTCCCGTGTACGGCGAAAAACCGCAATCAACAGTATGTTGATTGCGGTAATGATACCCGCAACACTCACCAGAAATACCCCGCCGTTAAACAACATCCTTATCAGTACCATCAGAATGGCGGAACCCCCCGCCGCTATCCGCCAGTTTACGGCAACCAGGCCGTAGGCGGCCAACTTTTCATTCAGGGACGCTATAAACGCCGCTGAAGACAATCCGTCTTTCAGCCTGATAATGATAAAATTCCAGTCCCCTCCGGCCAGATCCTCTTCCGGCCCTTCCGAAGCGGATTCGCTTAAATATGATTGCAGCATATCCGCCGAAAATCCCTCTTCGGCTCCAGGGGCGGAATCAAAAACGGTTTCTTCAAAAAGATCATCAAGATCGGCGGCGAGCAGTCTCAAGGCGTCTTCCCCCACTTCCACATCGGCGGAACCGGCTACCTGGATCGAGTTAAGCACCCGGACTGTCTGGGGATCAATAATAACGATCTCGTTCATCAATTGACCGGGATTCTGATAGCTGAAAATACCCACCAGGGGAATTTCCCTAATCTTAAATCCCGCGCTCCCGCCGGAGGTAAAAAGCATGGGCGTTCCAATGGCCGGATACCGTCCGCTTTGCTGCCTGATCCGCTCGGCCCTTGCCAGAGTGATCATGGCGCCGTATTCACCGGAGCGCAAAAAACGGCCTTCCTCAAGGCTTATTCCGGGGAAAAGGGGGAAATAACTCGCGGCATCGACGCCGCAAAGCAAAACCGGCTCCCGGACTTCCAGCATGTCAAGATAAGCCCTGCCGGACACTTGGCTGGTAATTCCGGCGATTCCCTCTTTGGCGGAAACAAGCCCCATAACCTCGTCATGGGCGGGAAGAACCGGTATGGTAAAGTAACTGTCGATAATGGGAGTATTGGCGCCGAACAGATTCATGGAAACATCAGCGGCTTTTTGTATCACCACATCGCCGGTAAGACTTTCAATATACGCCTCCCGGATACTCCGGTCCGCCCTGCCGATGAGACTGTTCCCGATAAAAAAAAGAAAGGTTATTACCGCAATAAGCAGGGCGATAATCGCGCTGTTTTTTTTATTCCGCGCAATATTGCGAAGGGCCAGAAAAAAGAACATCAGCGCCTCTGCTCCGAACTGATGTTCCCGTCATGGAGAAACACAACATGATCCGCCATCTGCCAGATAACCGAATCGTGGCTTGAAAAAAGAAAAGTTGTTTTCTCTTCACGGTTGATCTTTTTCATAAGGCCCAGCACCTTTTCTCCGGAAGCGGAATCGAGATTGGCGGTAGGCTCGTCGGCGATAATTATCCTCGGCCGGGTTACCAGGGCCCGCGCAATGGCGACCCGCTGCTGCTGCCCGCCCGAAAGCTCCGCGGGCCTATGCTTCCTCCGCTCGGCAAGCCCCACCTCCTCAAGCAGGTACTCCACCCGCTCCCTGCGCCCCGCCTTTGAGCCGCCCCTCTTCCCTATAATCAGGGGAAGCTCCACATTCTCAAAAACACTTAAAACCGGCAAAAGGTTAAAGGACTGAAACACAAAACCGATAAGCTCCCTCCGCATACGGGTAAGCCCGCCGCGGCTCTGGGCCTTTATTTCCCTGCCGTCAATAATCAGATCACCCCGGCTCGGGCTGTCAATAAGACCGACAATATTCATCAAAGTGGTCTTGCCGGAACCGGAAGGACCCGCCACAGACACAAATTCGCCTTCAGAAATACGGAGATTTACACCCTTCAGGGCGCGAACTTCCAGTTTTCCCATGGGATAGATTTTCCAGAGATCCTCAAGCAAAATAATCATTTTGTACCGCTACTCCGTATAAAACACAGGGGATTTAACCTTATCAACAACCTCGCCCTGAAGGGACGAGGTATGTTGTTTTGGTAAGGTATTTGTCTCAGGGTACATACCCTTTATAACGCCCTGAAGGGCGGGGTATGTACCCTTCGCATACAATCAATAAATTCGTACTTTATTGTTTTTTCCAATCCGTCAATAAGGTTTACCGGAGCCTTGAATCCGGTCTTTTTTATTTTGGCGGATTCAAATATCGTGTTGGAACAAAATTTCTTCACCCTGATCAAACTGACCGGAAATTTTTTATGCGTTATTTTTGCCAATAAATCAAAACAAAAACCGCCGCAGCACCCCATCCAATAGGGCCAATGAAAAATGCGGCCTGATTTCCCCATTATGCGCCTTGCTTCCGCTACAAGGGTATTCATGTCAAGATCAGGCTTATCGGCATAATTAAACAACTGTTCTCCGGGACCGTTGTTCAAATTATACTCAATAAAAGCGGCGGCATTTTCAACATAGGCCATTGATTTGACATTCGTGCCTTTCCCTACCATCAGAAATGCACCGTCCGCAATCTGACGCAAAAGATTGTACACATTACCCCGGTTTTGTTCTCCAAAAATAACCGCCGCCCTGATAATGGTCAGGGAATTCCCCGTGTCGGATTTAAGCCATTCGCGGTATTTTTCCTCGGCAAGCCATTTTGTTCTTCCATAATCGTTAAAATAATTTAAGCTGCCCGTTTCGTCGGTTCCCGGAGGGGCAAATCCGTAAACCGCCGCCGAACTGATAAAAATTATTTTTTTTATTCCCAGTTCCGTACAGGCCCCGCACACATTTTCAGCGCCGCTTACATTAACATCATCATACAAAGATTTTGGCATAACGTTGTCATGGTGTTCGGCGGCAAGGTTTATGACCACATCCGAGCCGGATAATTCTCTCTTCAGCGTATTGGCATCACGGACATCGGCATAAACGCGAAGAGCGGGATATGTATGGCTGTCGTTTATATCCGCGATTTTTACGTTATGGCCTGCCGCAAGCAGACGGCCGGTCAAACGTGCGCCGATAAATCCGGACCCGCCGATAATGGAAATATGCATTGTTTTTTCCTTAATGAAAATTTTAACAGTCTCACGTATCTTACAGAAAACTTCTAAAACTTCACGAACAACCGGTTTTAGAGGCTCCCTATATTAACTACGGGTACGCGCCCCCAATCAATCATTTTATCCGCTTCCGCAATATCTATAAAATCAAAATCATTTATTAATTTTCTAAATTTATTAAAGGCCCCGGATAATCCGACATAGGATTTAAATTTACGCATAAATGACAGATCTTTAATCACCGGCTGGCCCGGATCAAAATCACGGGGATGAAAATATGTCATTACATAAGCTGTTTTATTTGTCCAGTATTTGATAAGAGGATAGGGGAAAAGCCTGAAATAACCGCCTCCTGAATAGATAACCGGCTTTCCAAAAACGCTTGCATAATTGATGGGTAATTCCTTTAACGTGATACCGTTATATTTCAGGATAGAAGGGAAAGGTTCTTTATAGGAAGGAAATCCGCCGTGCGCCCGCTGTGCGGGAAAAATGGAACTGTCTATTTCAATACCCAGATCGGTCAATACCTCAAAGGCCCATTTATTATCTTCTCTAAGCGAAAAACCAGGCGCGCGAAAGCAGCGTATTTTTTTTCCGGCAATATCCTCCAGTGTTTTTATTGAGTATTCGATATCCTTCCCAAAAACGCCGGGCCCCTGTTCATAAATCAACTGGTGCATGGCGGTATGAGTTCCGACTTCATAGCCGCGCGCGGTAATCTCTTTTACTATTTTCGGATACTTTTCCGCTATCCAGCCCAGGCAAAAAAAAGTCGCCTTCAGTTTAACGTCATCCAAAACCTCAAAAATTCGTTCCATATTTCCATGAATACGGGATTCATAATGATGCCACTCATTCGCCGTTTTGGTTGAATCATGCTCCAAAACATGAAACCACTCCTCTATGTCAAAAGTAAGGATATTCATTAATAGAATCTTCTGCCCGATTTATAAAATTCTTTTACATCTTGACGCGCCGGAAATGAGAAATATGTTTTTTCGTTTTCAGGATTGGGAATTAATTGATACCCTCCTTTTTTGATTAAATTTACCGCTTCAATAACAGCGTCCATGCCGATTTTTTTTGAAATTTTTATAAGCTGCGATTGTGTCATCCCTTTCGTGATTGATATCTTTTTTTGAACAATAACCGGACCGCTGTCAATCCCCCTGTCCACAAAAAATACCGATACACCCGTTTCTTTTTCGTCATTTTTTAATACCCAGAATGACGGCATTAATCCCCGGTATTTTGGCAGCAGGGCTGTATGCAAATTCAGGCAGCCCTGAGGGGCCAATTCGATTAATGGATTCTTAAATATTTGGTTGCCCGCTATTGAAATCAATAAATCAGGATTATATTTTCGTATTTTATCCAGGGAATTGGGTGAATTGATGCTTTCTTTTAGTTTAATAATTGGAATATCCCTTTTCTCAAACTCCCTGCGGACCCCTGTCCCAAAAGCAAATTTTTTGACAATAAATTCGATTCCATAATGAAATGTAAATTTTACGCCGAATATTCCAAGCGTTTTTATAAATTTTCCCGGCAAAGAACCGGATTTTCCAAACGGCGATACGTCATTTAATACACAGCCCGTGATTTTTACATCCGGGGGCAGATGTTCCAGTAAATATCCTATATTTTCGGATAGGAAAAACGGATCATCCTGGGTTATAATAATAATGTTCATAAATTCTTCAATAATGCCGCATCTAATTAATGCCGCATTTAATTGCGTAGGGCTGATGCAAAACAGCCCAAAAAGCGCACCGGGGCATTGCCGTTCCAAAAGACGGCATTTTCATCCGGTTTGCTCAAAAACCCTGCCGCCGCCGAAACAGACTGACCTGGTTTGGTCTATTGGCCGCGTCGAATCAATTACCCAAGGCCGATAGCCCGCAGCAACATAAGCCCCTAAAACTTACGTTTTTGGAGGTTCTTTTTTCCATATTGCCTGTCTATTTAAGAAGAAAACAGCAAACTTCTTGAAAGATATAGGTTTTGCGCTTTTTATGCAATATGTGCCCTGCCGGTCTCCAGGGCCGGCGCACTAAACTTTTATTCGAAAGTCTGGTTTAATACCCCGCCCTTGATGCTGCGCAAGCAGCTACTCTGCCGCGGTTCAAACAACGTAACAATTTCAAAAATTTGGTATTAAACCAGACGGTATTATAAATTTCCTCTCGAACGAGCCTCCGATCAAGAAATTGCCC
>JAIROT010000065.1 GCA_031257385.1 Treponema sp. | reverse complement strand
GGATTCCTCCTGGGCATCCTGTTCCTGTACGGCCTTGACAGGCTTATTCCCCACTTGCACCCCTCGTCCAATATTACGGAAGGTATCCCGTCCCAGGCCAAACGCACAACCCTGCTCGTCTGGGCCGTTACCCTGCACAATATCCCCGAGGGAATGGCGGTTGGTCTCTCCTTTGCCTTGGCCGTACAAAGTCCCGAAAACCCGGGGCTATACACCTCCGCAATGGCCCTTGCCCTGGGGATCGGGATACAGAATTTTCCCGAAGGCGCGGCTATATCCATCCCCCTGAAACAGGAAGGAATGTCCACGGGGAGATCCTTTCTGCTCGGATGCTTGTCCGGCGCGGTTGAACCGGTTTGTGGTTTTATAACAGTATTTCTGGCCGCCCTGATCGCGCCTTACATGCCTTGGCTCCTGGCTTTCGCGGCGGGGGCAATGATGTATGTTGTGGTGGAAGAACTGATCCCCGAGGCGAATTTGGGAAACCACTCCAACATCGGAACCATGGGGGTCATGGCGGGTTTCCTGCTCATGATGATCCTCGATGTCGCGCTGGGATAGAAGTACTCAGGCGGCAAGACGCTCTGCGTAATTCTTGCCGGACTGCGCATTTTCGGGAGTTTACAAGCTCCCCTACGGAGAGAGAGGGATTTGGCTTCCGGTCGCGGACATCCTGTCCGCTCCCTCCAGCCCGCCTACGCGCTCCCCGGCGCCTCCCTGCGCCGGATTTTGTACTCAAGGCTTACGCCTTGGCATTTCAGCAGAGCGCTCCGGTTCAAATCCCTCACTTTACCCGCATAATTTACATAACGGAGAGAGAGGGATTTGAACCCTCGGTACCCTTCCGGGTACACACGACTTCCAATCGTGCACCTTCGGCCGCTCGGTCATCTCTCCAAAAAACATATTCAAATCAGGGGGGATTCGCCTTGTAGTCGCGGGCGTCCTGCCCGCTCCTTCCAGGCCGCCTACGCGCCCTGCCGGCGCCATCCTGGCGCCTTTTCCTTCGGCGGGCGCTCCGGTTCGAATCCCCTTAACCCTACCTACGGAGCAGGGGGGATTCGAACCCCCGGTACCTTGCGGCACAACGGTTTTCAAGACCGCCTCCTTCAACCACTCGGACACCGCTCCATTGAAACAGCCGCAAGGACCGTCTCTCAAAACACAGACGGCCCTTGAGCGGCCCTACCGGTCTTTAAACATACCCGATTTAAGGCGGGTGGTCAAGTTCTCTATCGCGCTTTTCGGCGTTTGTGCCTTATCCGTGCTGCGCGGCAAGCACTATCAGCGAAATGACAAAGGATACCGAAAGGACGGCGATAAAGACCACAAGGGCCATGGAGAAGCCCAGGGCCAGGATCAGCCAAATGCCCAGTGTATTGAGAACACTCTGGTACAGATGGGCTATGCCGTTAAAAACTACGGGCAGAACAGGAAGCAGGGGAATAAAAAGATACCTGACGCGGTTTTTGGCGCGGAGACGCCAGCCTATAATGATGGCGATAATCGACATGGGCAGGAAGAACAGGGGCGTACCCAGGCGGTTCAGGATCTCCGCTTCAAAAACCTGGGGGATATACCCGGCCTCGCCGATTATTTTGGAGGCCGAAAAAAGTTCCCCAATTTGCAGATTGGAAAGCCCCTGCCGTATCTTTGAGAGGAGGAGGAAGGTTTCATAACTCAGATCCAGGGTGATCTGGGCGCCGCCGGATTGCGCAGTCCCGGTGGAAACACCGCCCAGGCTCCACTCCGGTTCCCAGCGAAGGTTCCGGTCATGCCGGTCCAGGGCCCGCATCAGTACCAGTACCTGCCGCCGGCCGTCCAGGGTAAAGGGGAGAAGTTTGGCGTAGGAGGCCTGCAGGCTGACCAGGGGCCGGGACTGGGCATCAAAGCTCAGGTACTCAAGACCGATTCCGTAGGCAAAGTCGGGAGTGGCCGAGAGGCTGGAAATACGCAATACCGCCCGCCCGCCCGCCGGGGCAGGCAGGGAGAACACCGCGCCGGTGAGAATCTCGCCAAGGGACACCTCAATCTCATCTATAAAAAAAGCGATCTCTTTGGTTCCCCGCTCGCAGGCGGCTAAAAAATTCACCGCATCGGGATCATCCGGGGTCTGGTCCGCCAATTCCTGGAAAATGTAATAGGCCCGTATCCAGTCGCCTGAAACCATGGCTTCATAGCCGGATTGTTTAAGATGGTACAGTGAATAGAGCCGCTCCTCGTGGAAAGTCGGTTGTTGGGATTCGATCTGATTCCAGGCCCTGGCTGCAAGACGGGCGGCGCTCACCGTTTCGGGGCTGCCCGTCCTGGCGAGCCGTTCCCCCAGGGTTGCAAGCCAGTGGGCGTCATAGTAGCGCCTCTCGTTAAAGGCCGCTTCTCCCCGGGCTATGGCATCGGTCGCGTCCAGAGGCTGTCCCTGACCGGGGAGGCTCGTCATCGCGGCGCTCCGCCCGTCGGCGGCCAATTCCGCGCGGGCCGCCGCCCGCTCATCCTCTTCCTCAAAACGATCTTCGTTCAGGTGTACATCAACCTCGGTTCTCAAGGCGGCAATATCGGGACTATTGGGCCATATTCCGTCGCAGATTCCGATAAATTGGGAAGCCTCAATCCATTCCCCTGCCCTGCTGTGGATATGAGCCCGCTCCCTTGCCAGCCTGAAAAGTTCCCCGTTGTAGCGCATGTTCTCCTCGGCCTCCCTAGCCAAAGGAAGGGCAAGAAAAAAGATCGCTCCGTACACCACGGCGGCGCAGATAGCGGTAATAATCGGGGTGAAAAGACGCTGGAAAAAACGCGGTGAAAAACTGCTGTACTGATCCTCGAAGCCGGCCAGTCCGAAGGGGGCCACGAGCGCGGACATTGCCAGGGCGGGAAAAATCGTGAAAATATCCAGCGCCCCCCGGATGAGCCGCCAATTCCGCGAATAAAGGAGAAGCGGCGCCGCCTCGCCGGGGAAGATAAAGCGGAAGCCCATAATAAGGAGGCTTGCGGCGGTCATGTACATAATGAAAATCGCGTGAGGCGAGCGGAAGGTCTCTTTACTAATCTTCATGGTCGCGCCGCCAGTTCGCCGCATATACTAAAAGTGAATAAATATACACCAGCACTCCGAGGGCGCAGAAAATCAGAGGGACCGACAGGGAAAGGGGCAGGCGGTTTTCCAGAAACGATTCAAAGACATCCTGAGTTTCGGGTGAATTAAAAAAAGTTTCCAGCGTCAGTATGCCCCGAAAAGCGAGGCAGCCCAGAAAAAGATTCGCCAGGGGCCAGGCGCTCAGTGTAAGAATAAAACGCAAAGAACTGAGCAGCAGAATCAACGCCCCCGCGTAAATCAGAAAAGGAAGCAGCCCCGCCTTAAAGCGCCCTTCCAACTGTTCGGCGCTGAGGCGGAGGTCAATCGCCATGCTTTGAAGAAACCAGGGAAGGTCATCCCTGAATGGAATCGGCGGCAGACTGGCGGCAACACCCGGCCCCACCGCCTCGCTCTGGTAGATCAGGGGCCGGCCCGGAATGGCCGCCACCCGCGCCCCTCCGGGCCTGGCCGGACCCTCAAGGAGCACGATGCTCGTATCGGAAGAACGCCGTGCGTTGGCAAGAAACAGCCCCGGCCCGCCCAGAATCCTCACCGTGCCCTGCGCCGGGGGCAGGTTTTCCATTCGCTCAAGACCCAGCGAAACGCCGGAAGAAAAAACCAGGGGCAGAACGATAAGGCAGACCGCCGTTGCCGGCACGGAAAAATGCCCCCTCGCGGCGTAACTCAGACTCAAAAGCAGGGAAGCATACAGCGCCAGCGATAAAGCCCAGTGGCCGGCGGCAATCAAGTCGGTCAGCATGGTCCCTTGCCGCCGGGGAAGTGTCCGCACCCAGTCAATGCGGATCGCCAGATACCGCAAGCCCGCCGCCGCCAGAAAAAGCACAGCAAAACCAAGACTGAAAAAAAGTACCAGCTTCGCCAAATTTTTCACCCTTTCAGGTTAACACGCCAAGCGTTAACTGGCAAGGTGAAATTGTGATAGTGAGGCAACGCGGCGCCCGTAATGCCCGTAATGCGTGCCCTTGATTTTTTACATTTGGAGGAATATAATCTTCCTATCGCCAGGATGGCTCAGATGGCAGAGCGGCGCACTCGTAATGCGCAGGTCCCGGGTTCGATTCCCGGTTCTGGCTGACGTAAGTCGTTTCCCTGTAAGGAATTACAGGGAGTTTGTTTTCTCCAAAATCGAATCTTCGTGGCATCGTGCGATTATTTTTTCGACTTTGGAGGACGAAATGCCACGAGTCCCGAAACCTTTTAATACGCCCAGGCGCAATGACGCCAAAACGTATCAGATTTCCCTTAACCCTTCCAGCGGCTTATCCGAAAGAATTTGCCGGCAGCCGAAAACAGGTAAAAATAATCCGATTATTGACAGATATTGTCGGTGATTGTAATATCCAAAATGAGTGGAGGACTGAATGAAGAGCGTTGAAGAGGTAGCCCGGATTTCCGGTATGTCGATTTTCAGGGTCCGTATTTGGGCCAGGGAGCACGGTATGAAACGAATGTCCGGAAAGTATTTTTTTGATGAAGCCCAGGAAGCCGCGTTCCTGAACCGGCGGACTCTGGAAGGCGATCCCCGCAGCGGCAGAACCATGGCGAAAAAATACCGGTGTTCTGTTCAAAAGGCGGCTCAATGGGCGAGGAAAAACGGCGTCCAAAAGCGGGGCAACAGCTACTATTTCACACTGGAAGATGAAGCCAAATTTGAAAAAGTGAAGGATGTCCGGATGGGCCGGCCTTCAAAGGAGAAGTCTGAGGTGAAAGAACCGAAGCGGCCCCGCGGGAGGCCGCGCAAGGACGGAATAAACGGTTCGTTATGACCGGATTTCTTCTATGAAAAGTGAAGGGGTATGGATACCCTATCCATACCTATATATATCAATTTAATTGTATTCAGTTTTTTAAAAACTGATGTGGACAACTTGTGGAAAACTAAAAAGAAACAACAACTTTTTTATATTTTTCTTAAAATATTTTCTTGACACCGCTTTTTCTTTATGTCATTATCGGTTATGGAAGCTCGCAATATTTTCCGCAGCATTTCGCCCATCGACCACCGGTATTCGATTTCTGAAAAAGATGTTTTTGAAGCGCTTGTACCCTGGCTTTCCGAGGAAGCCTCGGTTACCGCCTGTGTGAAGGCGGAGATTGCGCTTGTCGGCGCCCATCTTGCGGTGCGGGGCAGGCTTGACGCGGCGGCAAAGGCGGCGCTGGAAAAGGCCGCCGGACAGGTGCTGCCCGAAGAGGTGTACGCCGAGGAAGAGAAAACCCGCCATAACATCAGGGCGCTGGTTAATGTGCTCAAACGGAAAGTTCCGGCGGAGTTTGCCCCGCTGGTGCATCTGGGCGCGACCAGTGCGGACATTTTGGACACGGCTCTTTCCTGGCGCATGGCCGGCGTGGTCCGCGAGGCGGCGCTGCCCCTGCTCAAAAGGCTGGAACGCCTGCTCTGCGATTTTGCCGGGCGCGAGGCGGAGACGCCGCAGGTGGGCCGCACTCACGGTCAGCATGCGGTGCCCATTACCCTTGGTTTTGCAATCGCCGAATATGTTTCCCGTCTGGGAAAATCGATTCTTGAAATTGAAAAGAGGGCGAAAGAATTAAAAGGAAAACTCGCCGGAGCGGCGGGCGCGTACAACGCCCTAAGCATGATCGCACGGGACCCGGAAGAGCTTGAGCGGCTCTACCTTGCGGAACTTGGGCTTGAGCCTTCGGAACATTCCACCCAGCTTGTGGAGCCTGAGTATCTGCTCAGGCTGCTTTTGGAATGTAACGTCGCCTTTGGGATCATCGCCAACCTTGCCGATGATCTCCGCAATTTGCAGCGCAGCGAAATAGGCGAGCTGCGGGAAGGCTTTGCCGGGGATCAGGTCGGCTCGTCTACCATGCCCCAAAAACGAAATCCCTGGAATTCGGAGCACGTTAAAAGTTTGTGGAAAGCCTTTATGCCGAGGGTTACCACGTTCTTTATGGATCAAATCAGCGAGCATCAGCGGGACCTTTCCAATTCGGCAAGCCAGCGTTTTATCGCCGATTATGTCGCGGGTTTCTGTCTGGCGGTTTCCCGCATGGCCGGCGTTATTGAGAGTCTCAGCGCCGACCGGGAACGGCTGCTTGCGAATCTGCGGGGCGGCGGCATACCGGGCGGTGTTCTGGCGGAACCTGCGTATATTCTGTTGGCCGAGAGCGGTGTTTCCGGCGCCCATGAGGTGATCCGTAAAATTACCCTTAAGGCCGAGAAGGAACATTTGAGTTTTGCCGAAGCCCTGGCGGGAGAGCCGGAAGTGCTCGGCAGGATCAGCGGCAAAATGGCGGAGCTGGGCCTTGCCGCTTCCCCGCAGGAAGCATTGTCCTTCTTTGAGAAACCGGAACGCTACAGCGGCCTCGCGGCGAAAAAGGCGAAGTCCTTGGCGCAGAAGTATAAAAAACTGATGTAAGCAGGGGGGATGCTTCCCCCTGAATACAGATTGAGGGAGAATGATTATGTTTACCGAGGGATTATCTTATGACGACGTGCTGCTTTTGCCGGGGTATTCCGACACCCTGCCCAGGGACTGTGACATACGGACGGCCCTGTGCGGCGGCATACAGCTCAATGTGCCGATTATTTCCGCCGCCATGGACTCGGTTACCGAAGAAAAGCTCGCCATTGCCATCGCGCTGGCGGGCGGCGCGGGGGTGATCCACCGGAACCTCAAGCCTGAGGAGCAGGCCCGGCAAGCGGCGAATGTGAAGCGTTACCTCAACTGGATCATCGATTCGCCGGTTACGGTTCCTGAAAGCGCCCGCGTCAGCGACATAAGGGCGCTGATTGAAAAATACGGGGTTTCCGGTATGCCGGTGATTGACAGGGGGGGGTATCTCAAGGGGATTGTTACGGCCAGGGATCTCCGTTTCTGCCGCGATGATTCGCTGGCGGTAACTGAGGTGATGACCAAAAATCCGGTGGTGGTGCAGGGCGAGCCGACCACTGCCGGGGCGCGGGAAAAATTCGACAAGCACCGGATCGAGAAGCTGCCGGTGGTGGACGCTGAGGGCCGCCTGACGGGCCTGGTCACGGTGAAGGACATGGAGAAGCACGAGAGTTTCCCCAGGGCGGCGATTGACAAGGCGGGCAGGCTGATTGTGGGCGCGGCGGTTTCGCCCCAGGATTATACGGTGCGTATGCCGCTCCTTAAAAACGCGAAAATTGATTTTGTGGTGCTGGACACCGCCCACGGCGATTCGCAGAATGTCATGGAGGCGGTACGGGGCATCAAAGAGCAGTTTGACATTCCGGTGATCGGCGGAAACGTGGCGTCCAAAGAAGGTACCCGCAGGCTGATCGAGGCCGGTGCGGACGCGGTAAAGGTGGGTATCGGTCCCGGTTCAATCTGTACTACCCGCATTGTTGCGGGAATCGGAGTGCCCCAGTTCACCGCTGTTTTGGACTGCGCCGAGGAAGCGGCCAGGTCCGGTATTCCGGTTATCGCCGATGGCGGCATCAGATTTTCGGGGGATATTACCAAGGCCATTGGCGCCGGCGCAAGCGTGGTGATGATTGGCAACCTTTTCGCGGGGCTTAAGGAAGCGCCGGGAAGCGAGATCATTTTTGACGGCAGGATATACAAGGAATACCGGGGAATGGGCAGCATGGGCGCTATCGCCGACGGCTCCGGCGACCGCTACCAGATGGGTAAAGACGAAGAGCCGGTACCCGAAGGCATTGAAGGCAGGGTTCCTTTCAAGGGTGAACTGCGCGCTTATATGAACCAGCTTGTATCGGGCCTGCGCAAGGGTATGGGTTACTGCGGCTGCCGTAACATTGAGGAACTCAAGCGCTACCGGAAATTCGTCAGGATTACCGCCGCGGGCCTGCGGGAAAGCCACGCCCACGACATCACCATAACCCAGGAAGCGCCTAACTATTCCCGATTGTAGAAGCGGCGGCCAATGAAACTGCTCTCCGCCGGGGACGCGGCGCTCAAAAAAGACCTGGACCGCCGGTATAAAAAAACAAACAGGCCCGCGTTTATTCCCGGCGATCCGGTCAAATTTCCCCGCCGCTACACAAAATCATCTGATATTGAGATTGCCGCCTTTCTCGCGGCGGCCATTGCCTGGGGCAGGCGGGATCTTATCCTCCGTTCCGCGGAACGGATGTTTGCCCTTATGGAAACAGGTCCCTTTGATTTTGTCATGTCTGCCGGGGCTTTGTTAAGCGGAACTTCGCTTTGGGAGAACAGTGGATATTCAGATAATAATAACGGCAATAAACCGAGGGGCCGCTGTATTCACCGTACTTTTTTTGAAAGCGATCTGCGGTATTTCTGCCGGGGCTTTCGATTTTGTTATGAAAAATACGGCGGCCTGGAAAAGATATTTTCCGAAGCCCCGGATATATGGAAAGGCATCGCCCTGTTCCGCGATGAAATGGCCGCGGCAAACGGCGGCCTTTACACCAAACACATCGCAAATCCCGGCGGACTTAACCCGGAAAACGCCGCGGGAGCTTCGGCGTGCAAAAGAATTCACCTGGCCCTGCGCTGGCTGGTACGAAAAGGGCCGGTGGATATGGGCCTCTGGAAAAACATTTCCCCTTCAGCCCTGTACATCCCCCTGGACCTCCACGTCGCCCGTACGGCCCGGCGGCTTGGGCTGCTTGATCGCAAGTCCAACGATAAAAAGGCGGTGATAGCCCTGACCGAAAAACTGCGTGAATTCTGCCCGGAAGACCCGGTAAAGTACGACTTCGCTTTGTTTTCATCATCGCCGCCGGAGAATGACGGTTAAAATTTTGTAATATTCAGCCGGGCCGGGAAGCCCCTTTTTTTGAATGGTTACAAAATTTTTACCCGAAGTCCCTGCTTTAATACCCCGGCTTGCCGCTTTCAATTTTGAAACAGCGCCCGCGGATTTTTTTACTCAAATTTAATCGAATCATAACAAAGCTTTTACAATCGCGGTATAAAAAAAAGGTAATTTAATTACAAGGAGAGTTTCATGAAAAGTTTGAAACTGAAAGATGCGGTACTGGGAGCCCTGGTGTTTCTTGCGGCTCTGGCTGGAACAGGCGGCCTTTACGCCGGGGGACAGCGGGCGAAAAGTTCCGCCGCGCCCGCGGGCTGGCCGGCGGAACTGGTGATGTGCTACCTTCCCAACGAGGCCACCGAGGAATTTGCCGAATACCGGAGCGGCGTCCGGAACGACCTCGGCGCCGCCCTGGGGATCAAGGTAACGGAGATCAACGCGGCGGACTACAACGCGGTGGTGGAGGCCATGAGGACCGGCCACGCGGACATCGCCAGCTTCGGCCCGGTTACCTATGTGCAGGCCGTGGAACGGGCCGGGGTGGAAGCGATGGTCATAGTGGCGCCCTTCGGGGACAAGAGTCAGGCCGGGTATACCTCCAAGATCATCGTCAAGGCCGGAAGCCCCATTAAAACCCTCCAGGACCTTCGGGGCAAGACCTTTGCCTTTGTGGACCCCGCGTCCACGTCGGGCAACTATGTGCCCACCCTGGAACTGATGAACACCTTCCCCGGCATGACCAACGAGGACTTTCACACCAACGGAAGGTTCTTTTCCTCCGTCAGCTTCTCCGGCAGACACCAGAACGGGCTTCAGGCGGTGATCAACGGAGACATTGATGCCGCGCCGGTGGCCTCGGACATTCTGGAGGGGGAGCTTTCCGCGGGCCGGGTAAAGGAAAGCGACTTTGTGGTGATCCACCAGTCCCCTCTGATCCCCAACGCGCCCATCTCAATCAGGAAGGAACTGCCCGCGGACTTGAAGGCCAGGGTTAAACAGTTTTTTCTTGCTTACAGAAATCCCGACTACTTCGAGTTCCTGCTCGGCTGGCCGCCCGCACGGAAACCGGAATTTGTGGAAGCCAATGACCGGGACCTCGATTATGTCCGGGATCTGATGGCCAAGGTTATCCCCAAATGAGGCAATGAGCCTCCGCAGGGTATTAAACCAGACTTTCGAATAACCGGGCTGGTTCCAAGATTCACTCCTCCTGGATTTGGGGCCGGCTCGTCTTTTAATGTGATGAAAACGAGCCTCCGAGGGGTATTAAACCAGGCTTTGGGTCTGAAGCTAAGTTTAGCGCAGGCTTGGAGCTAAGCTTAGGGCACGAACAAGGAGCGGCATTTGGAACCTGTCATTGAAGTACGGGACTTGAAAAAAATATACCGGGGTTCTGAAAAACCGGCGGTACGGAATTTGAACCTCACGGTACGGAAGGGGGAAATGATCGGCGTCATCGGCCCTTCGGGGGCGGGGAAGTCCACCCTCCTGCGCTGTATCAACCATCTGGTCATCCCCACGGAGGGCCGGATCTTTATCGAGGGGGAAGAAATTACCGGCGCTTCATCCGCCAAAGTCCGGAAGCTCCGCCGCCGCCTGGGTATGATCTTCCAGCATTACAACCTGGTGGCCCGGCTTACGGTGATGCAGAACGTGATGCATGGCCGGCTGGGTTATATGAACACCCTGGACGGCGTTTTGGGCCGCTATACCGAAGAAGACAAACACCGGGCCCTCGGCATCCTTGAGCAGACCGGCCTGGGGGACTTCCTCTGCCACCGGGCCGGGGAACTTTCAGGCGGCCAGCGCCAGCGGGTGGGTATCGTCCGGGCCCTCATGCAGGAACCCTCGGCGCTGCTCTGTGACGAACCCATTGCCTCCCTGGACCCGGCCAGCGCCCAGGTAGTGATGGAACTGATTCGGGATGTCTGCCGACGCCGCTCCATCGCCTGCATCGTCAACCTCCACCAGGTGGACGCGGCCCTGAAATACGCGGACCGGATCATCGGCATGTTCGAAGGGGAGATCGTGTATGACGGTCCCGCCCCGGAACTTACCGGGCCGGTTATCGAAAAAATATACGGGAGGCCCATGGCAGAGCTCATGATCAGCGCCGAAGCGCAGGAGCTGCATATATGACGGCCCCCCGCGGCACAGGGACGGTCAAAGAAAGCCGGGGAGCGGAAAAAATACACCTTGCCTCGCGGGAAAGCCGCCGGGCTTCGGTGGTTTTTTTGATCGTCCTCCTCGTCCTCTTCGGCCTTTCCACCGGCTTCACCCGGTTTAACCCCATGGCCGCCCTGCTTTCCCAGGGGGAATTCTGGAACTTCATCCTTGCCGATTTTGTTCCCCCTTCCATGGGAAGGCTGGCGGCCCTGTTTGGCGCGGTGATGCAGACCGTCTACATGGCCCTGGCTGCCACGGGGTTTTCGGCGGCCCTGGCCCTTTTCCTGAGTTTTTTGGGGACCGCCGCCATCACCCGGTCCGTCGTGGTTAATTCGGCGGTCAGGGCTTTCGCCTCAATCCTGAGAAACATACCCCCCTTGGTATGGGCCTTTATTCTGGTGGCGGCCTTCGGTATCGGAACCGTGGTGGGAATCCTTTCCCTCATCATCGCCACCACCGGCTCCCTCACCCGTTTTTTTATCGAGATTCTCGATGAGGCGGCGGAGGAAACCCTGGAACCACTGCTGGCTGCCGGGGCCTCCATGCCGTCCATAATCGCCCAGGCCCTCCTGCCCGCCGCCATGCCCGGGTTTATCGCCTGGATACTGTACTGCGTGGAACTGAATATCCGC
>JAIROT010000036.1 GCA_031257385.1 Treponema sp. | reverse complement strand
ACTGCCAAAAAATCATGTAATTTTAGCCATACGGTGGGAATTATCTGATTAAACAGGCCAAAAATAAAGGGTCAAGTGGGAAAAACAGTTACCTTTTTAAGTAAATGCCGGCGCCCTGGCAGAACACTAATACTCTCCGAAGTCTAAAGTTTTGGTAACTATTCAGGGGGGCTATCATACCTTGCAAATCGCATCCCCTCTCCCCGCTGTATTGCACAAATCCTCTTGTTTCGGCATAATGACGAGGTTGTTTTTATATGCCTATTGGTAACTATTCAGCCGGGAATCCCGCGCCCCGCACTTCGTTGTAGGGCTCCCCCCTCTGCGGGGCACAATGCCGCTTTCCGCCCCGCAAGGCCCAAGGGGAGTAGCGGAGGGGCCGGAGCGCAGGGAGAGGCAAAAAAGGCGGCGGTGTGCGGATCCGGGTATGAAAACAGCCCCCTCTGAATAGTTACGCCTATTGCAAAATCGGGCAAAAGAAAAGGAGTCAGTATGGGTGAGCGTGAGGAGGTATCTGACCAGCGGGGGCTGTACCGGCCCGAAGATGAGCATGATTCCTGCGGGATAGGTTTTGTGGCGGATATTAAGGGGCGCCGGTCTCACGCCATACTGAGCAAGGGCCTTGAGGTGCTTGAACGGATGGAGCACCGGGGCGCGGAGAGCGCGGACAACAAAACCGGCGACGGTTCCGGGGCGCTGCTACATATTCCCCATGATTTTTATAAAAAACACATTCCCGGCCTGCCGGAAGCGGGAAGCTACGGCACGGGCCTGGTGTTCTTCCCCGCTGCGCAGGACCCGGACGCCGCCGGGAAAAGCAAGAAAATAATTGCCGCCATTGATAAATGCGCCGCCGTGACAGGGCTTTCCAGACTGGCCCTGCGGGACGTGCCGGTTCGCAGCGGCGCGGTGGGCCTTATCGCCAGGGCCGCGGAACCGGCGATTAAACAGCTCGTGTTGGTCCCCAAAGAGAACAGGGGCCTGTTCGGCATCGGCAAACAGGCCGCCGGCAAGGCCGCGCCCGCGGACGGAGGGAATACTCCTGCTCCCCAAACGGAAGACCGGACGGAGGGCGAAGTTTCCCCCCTTGATTTCAACCTGTACATTTTCAGGAAACGGCTTGAAAACGCCCTGCGCGCCCAGAACCTTGAGGCGTATATTCCCTCCCTTTCCTCCCGTGTGATTGTCTATAAGGGCATGATGATGTCCAGTCAGCTCAGGGAATACTTCCCCGAGCTTTCCGACGAGATGGTTTCCACGGCGGTGGCGCTGGTACATTCCCGCTTTTCCACCAACACCTTTCCCAACTGGCCTTTGGCCCAGCCCTTCCGCATGATTGCCCATAACGGCGAGATCAATACCATCAAAGGCAACCGTTTCCGCATGGCCGCGCGGGAGGCCCTCTTTGCCCATCCCCGCTTCGGCAGCGCCTTAAAAGACATTTTGCCGGTACTGGAGCCAGACAAGAGCGACTCCGCCAGTTTTGATAATGTTCTGGAACTGCTGGTCATGTCCGGGCGGAGTCTCCCACAGGCCCTGATGATGCTCATCCCTGAAGCCTGGAACGAGAAGAATCCTATCCCTGAAGAATTGAAATTCTTTTACGAGTATCAGGCCTGTATTATGGAGCCCTGGGACGGGCCGGCCTCGATAGTATTCTGCGACGGCCGCTATGTGGGGGGCACGCTCGACCGGAACGGCCTGCGTCCCTCCCGTTACACGATCACCAGGGACGACCTTATCGTCATGGCCTCCGAGACCGGCGTGCAGGATTTCAGGAGCGAAGACATAGTCTACAAGGGCCGGCTGCTGCCGGGGAAACTCCTCCTCGTTGACATGGTTGAAGGGAGGATAATCCCCAATGCCGAAGTGAAACGGGACGTATCCCTGCGTAGGCCCTACGCCGACTGGGTGCGGAAAAATATTATCACCCTGGACCAGGACGAGAGCGCGGACAGTGTTCCGGCGGAGACGCTGTTCCGGGACGACCGCGCCCTGCTTTTTATGCAGCGGGCCGCAGGCTACACCAGGGAAGACCACGACCGGCTCCTCCTTCCCATGGCGGAAAGCGGGCAGGAACCGACCAGTTCCATGGGGACAGACACTCCCCTTGCGGTATTCTCCGCCAAGAGTCAGCGGGTATTCGCCTACTTCAAACAGTCCTTTGCCCAGGTAACGAATCCTCCCATCGATTCGATTCGGGAAGATTTGGTGATGACCCTGACCAGTTTTGTCGGCCCCCAGCAAAATCTGCTGGATGAGACCGCCGGGCATTGCCGCAGGATCAAGGTGCTCAAGCCGATTATGACGCCGGAAGAGCTTGACCGGCTTTTGAAAATCAGGCCGGAACTTTTTATATCCCAAACGCTGGAAGCTGTTTTCACGCCGGCGCTGCAGAAAGAAGGTGTTTCCGCGCTTGAGGCGGCCCTTGAGCGCCTGGTTGAAGACGCCTGTAAAGCGATTGAGGCCGGGGCCTCGCTGCTGGTGCTTTCCGACCGGACGGCCTTTCCCTGCGGGCCCGGCCCTGTACATGAAACGGAGCGCTGCGCCATGCCGAGCCTGCTCGCCGTCGGGGCGGTGCATCAGGGCCTGAGCAGGCGGGGCCTGCGGATGAGGGCTTCGATTATCGCCGAAACCGCGGAGCCGAGGGAGATCATGCACTTTGCCCTGCTTTTCGGCTACGGCGCGGATTTAATCGTGCCCTATGGGGCGCTTGCCTCCATTGCGGGAATCTGCCGCGGCTTTGACGGCAGCAGGCTCGGCGATTACGCCTGCGCGGAAAAGAACTATATCAAAGGACTGAACAAGGCCCTGCTCAAGGTGATGTCTAAAATGGGGACAAGCACTCTCCGCTCGTACCGGGGCGCGGGGATCTTCGAGGCCGTGGGACTGGGCGACGAGGTGATTGAAAAATGTTTCAAGGGCACGGTGAGCAGAATAGCCGGCGCCGGGTTCGCGGAGCTTGAGGCCGAGGCCCTGTTCCATTACCGGGCGGCGGTGGACGCGGACAAAAAGCACGGCGGGGATTTTGCCCCCGGTGATTATTTGCTTTACGGCGACGGCCAGTACCAGTGGCGGAAAACCGGGGAACGCCACGCATGGAACCCCGACACGATTCACCTGCTGCAGTGGGCCGCGAGAACCGGCGATTATCAAAAGTTCAAACAATTCAGCGCCATGGCGGACAATCTCAACCGCAGCCCCCATGTCATCAGGGGCATGCTTGATTTTGCCGTTCCAGGTTCGGTAAAAGACGCGCCTACGGAGGCGGTTCCCATCGAAGAAGTTGAAAGTACCGAATCGATTATGAAACGTTTTACCACCGGCGCAATGTCTTTCGGCTCCATCTCCAAAGAAGCCCATGAAACAATCGCAATCGCGATGAATTCGATCAAGGGCAGGTCCAACTCAGGCGAGGGGGGAGAAAACCCCGATCGTTTCGCCCCCCGTTCCAACGGCATCTGGACGAGGAGCGCCATCAAACAGGTTGCCTCAGGACGTTTCGGCGTAACCAGCGAATACCTGGCCAGCGCCGTTGAATTGCAGATAAAGATCGCCCAGGGGGCGAAACCCGGCGAGGGCGGCCAGTTGCCGGGACACAAGGTTGATGTGCAGATCGCCAGAACCAGGCACTCAACTCCGGGCGTTACCCTGATAAGTCCGCCGCCGCACCATGACATTTATTCGATTGAGGACCTTGCCGAGCTGATTTTCGATTTGAAAAACGCCAATCCGGAGGCGAGGATCAGCGTGAAACTGGTAGCCGAAACCGGAGTGGGTACCATCGCCGCCGGAGTCGCCAAGGCCCACGCGGACAATATTCTCATTTCCGGCTACGACGGCGGCACCGGCGCAAGCCCCCAGTCGAGTATCCGCCACACGGGGATTCCCTGGGAGCTGGGGCTTTCCGAGAGCCACCAGGTGCTGGTGCAAAACGGCCTGCGGGGACGGGTGCGGCTCCAGACCGACGGTCAGCTTAAAACCGGCAGGGACATCGTAATTGCCGGTATGATGGGAGCCGAGGAATTCGGCTTCGGTACATCCTGCCTGATCGTGCTGGGCTGCGTAATGATGCGCAAATGTCACGAGAACACCTGCCCCATGGGCGTTGCCAGCCAGGATCCGGAACTGCGCCGCCGCTTTGCCGGCAGGAGCGAGCATCTGATCAACTTTTTCAGTTTTCTCGCCGAAGAGGTTCGGGAGCTTATGGCCTCTCTGGGCTTCCGCAAATTTAACGATCTTGTCGGCAGGGCCGATCTCCTCGTCCCGCGAAGCATACCGCCCCCATCGCCGCTCAAGGGAACCTCGCTTTCGGCGGCAAAGGCGGCAAGGGTAGACCTTTCGAGGATTCTCCACAGGGCCGAAGGGCCTGAATATATACCCGGAGGCAGAGATACCTACTGCACCCAGAACCAGATCCACAAAATCGACAATGTGCTGGATCGCCGCCTCATAGAAAAGTGCAGGGCCTCGCTGGACAATAAAACCCCCACGGCGCTGAAATCGCCGGTAAAGAACACCGACCGGGCCGTGGGGGCCATGCTCTCCTGGGAGGTGAGCAGGCGCTTCGGCGGCCAGGGCCTGCCGGAAAATTTCATCACCATTGACTTCGCCGGTTCCGCCGGCCAGAGTTTCGGCGCTTTCCTCGCCAAAGGCCTCACCTTCCGCCTCGCCGGGGACACCAACGATTACCTGGGCAAAGGCCTTTCCGGCGGCCGCATCGTCGTGACTCCCCCGGAAGGTTCCGTCTTCAAGTCCAACGAAAACATCATCGTCGGCAATACCGTGCTTTACGGCGCTACCTCAGGCGAACTTTACGCCGCCGGCATTGCGGGTGAGCGCTTCTGTGTGCGAAACTCCGGGGCCATTGCAGTGGTTGAAGGCGCGGGAGACCACGCTGCCGAGTACATGACCGGCGGCCGTCTCGTAGTGCTGGGCCAGGTGGGGCGGAACTTTGCCGCCGGCATGTCAGGCGGTATCGCATACGTGTTAGATGTCAACGACAACTGCGAATATTTCCTCAACAAGGGAATGGTTGAACTTTCCGGCATGGACAACGAGGAAGATGAAAACTTTGTGAGGGACTGCGTCAAGAAGCACATCTACTGGACCGACTCGGCCTACGCCAAAAGCATACTGGCCGACTGGGAAGCCCAGAAACGGAAATTTATCAAAGTGCTTCCGGTGGAATACAAGCGGGCACTGCAGGAAATGAAACTTGCCGAACTGGATCGGAAGTTATACGAAATCCGGGAACGCGAAGAAATTGAGGTAAAGAGTTAAGGGAGTCTCTAAAAACCGGTTATTTTTCGGTTCCCTTGCAGTTTCTCACCCTATGGGTTGCGAAACATGCATTTTTAAGCGGAAAACTTCTAAAAAGCTGAAGTTTTTAGAAGCCCCCTTAAAATTGAATTGATCGAGGTGGTTTGAAATGGGTGATCCAAAAGGCTTTTTGAAGATAAAGCGGCAGGTTTCAGGATACCGGCCTGTTGAGGAACGGATAAACGATTACAGCGAGGTGGAAACAAGTCTTCCCGATGGGGACCGCCGCGCCCAGGCGGCCCGCTGCATGGACTGCGGCGTGCCCTTCTGCCACTGGGCCTGTCCTCTGGGCAATGTAATGCCCGAATGGCAGGATCGAATCTACAGGAACGACTGGGCCGGGGCCTGGGCGATTCTTGAACACACCAACCCCTTCCCTGAATTCACCGGCCGGGTATGCCCCGCGCTCTGCGAGGCTTCCTGCGTGTTGGGGGCCAACGATGATCCGGTAACGATCAGGCAAAACGAGTTAGCCGCCATTGAGAAAGCCTTTGAGATGGGCATCGTCATACCCAGGCCGCCCAAAACCCGAAACGGCAAAAAAGTCGCCGTTATAGGCGCGGGTCCCGCGGGCCTGTCCGCCGCCTATTTTCTCAACCGCGCGGGTTTTACCACAACGGTTTACGAGGCCGACCAAAAACTTGGCGGCTATCTCCGTTACGGCATTCCCGACTTTAAACTGGACAAGAGTTTCATTGACCGGCGGATCAAACTCATGGAAGCCGAAGGGGTGATTTTCAAAACCGGGGCGCGCATTGGCGGCGGCCGCTACGGCTTCGGCGCGAAGGGTGCCGGAGGCGGGCTTCCGGGCGGAGAACTTATCAGCGCCAAAGAGCTTGAATCATCTTTTGATCTGGTACTCCTCACCATCGGCGCGCGGGAACCGCGTAACCTGCAGGTTCCCGGCAGGGAGAATCCCGGCATCGTGCAGGCCCTGGATTACCTTTCCCTGCAGAACCGCTTTCTGGGGGAAGAGCAGACCGGTCTTGAGCCGATTACCGCCTACGGCAAACGGGTAGTGGTAATCGGCGGCGGCGATACCGGTTCCGACTGTGTCGGCACCGCCAACCGCCAGGGGGCAAGTTCGGTAACGCAGATCGAGGTAATGCCCAAGCCGCCCGAACACCGGTCCGAATCGGCGCCCTGGCCCCTTTGGCCCACGGTACTCAAGACATCCAGCTCCCACCTTGAAGGCAGCCAGCGGCTCTGGTCGATTAATACCAAGTCTTTTAACCTGAAAGACGGAAAACTGAACGCCGTTCAGGTCTGCCGCGTCGACTGGGCCATGAAAGACGGACGCTGGAATATGACCGAGATACCGGGTACGGATTTTGAAATCGGCGCGGACCTTGCGTTACTCGCCATGGGCTTTACCCACGTAGTGCAGGAAGGGCTGGTAAAGGACCTTGGCCTTGAACTGGACGGGCAGGGCAATATCCGCACCCAGGGAAGTTTCCATACCTCGAATCCCAGGGTCTGGGCGGCCGGCGACTCCCGTAATGGCGCGAGCCTTGTAGTACGGGCCATCGCAGACGGTAAAGCCGCGGCAGAGGCGATTCTGGCAAAGCTGGGTTGAAAAAAAGGGCTTGTGCATTCAATATGTCTATTCGAGGGAGGCTAATACCCAAGAACCCTCCTTTCGGCAGGGGAGCTTCAGAGCGGGGAGCTTCATCTCATAGACCGGAGACGCCAAAGACGGTATACTTTTGTTATGAAAATAACCCGAACATGGCTCCTCCGCATCACCGGCGGACTCGGTTTTTTTATCATTGCCTACAGTTTATTCCGGCATTTTACAGGCTTTACTATCGGGGAAGCCAACGAAAAAACCCTGTTTGATATCATCATATTTACCGCGCTGGGGCTTTTTGTCTACAACCGGAAGCTCGCCGGTGATGAAAAGAAGAAACGGGAAAAAGAGCAGGCCGGGGCCGGAAAAGACGATCAAGACCCGTCTTAAGAACGCCGGCGACCGGGAAACACATGAGAGAAAAGATGAAGCTCCTTAACGCCCCGGCACTTCCCACAACTCGCCCGGACTGTCGATGATCCTTGCCGCCCCCGCGGCTTCAAGCGCTGCGCGGGAGCCCCAGCTTACCGCCAGGGGATAGCGGCCTGAATTCCGGGCGCTTTCAATATCCGCTTCGGAATCGCCGGCAAACAGTGTGTCCCGCGGGGCGCGGTCAAGGCTTGCCGGCAGATTTCGGACCGGGGCAGGATCCGGCTTGCAGGCCAAGTTGCGCCCCCGGGCCCGCGTTAAAGGCGCCCGGCGGAAACAGTCCCCCAATGACCAGATGCAGTACCAAATCGGGCCTGTTGCTGAATACCGCGGTTTTTATTGTATGCGAAGGGTACATACCCAAGAGCCCGCCTTGCGGCGGGGGAGCTTCAGGGCGTTATAAAGGGTATGTACCCTGAGACAAATACCTTACCAAAACAACATACCTCGTC
>JAIROT010000017.1 GCA_031257385.1 Treponema sp. | reverse complement strand
CTCGTTAAGAATACCCGGGGTAAACGATGGGGCGTCTTTTCCTGTTCTGCTCGTAAAGCAGAATCCCCGCGTTGAACCGGCGTTCGGCCTCCAGTGTCGAGGGCGGCCCGTGGCCCGGGAATACGATAAAGTCGCCGCGCAGGGAGAGGATCTTGCTCCGTATGGCGGTCATCTGAAGCGCGGCCCCGTAGGAGCTTGCCGTGGTTCCCACAAGCCCCGCGCTCATGGCATCGCCGGTAAAAAGCCAGTTGTCAATCTTGTACACGGCCGAGTCGGAAGAATGTCCCGGCACGGAAATTACCTCGATCCGGAAAGGCCCTATGTTGAGCAGATCCCTGTCCCGTACCAGGTTGGTCTTGTAATCCATGACGATGTGATTCACCGCGTATATTTCCGCATCGTAGATCCGCCTTAGAGTCCGCAGACCCCGCACATGGCCCCTGTGATTGTGCGTGATAAGCACCCCCTTCAGGCTGTACTCGTTATTCTCGATGATGTTAAGAATATCGGCCCCCATTTCTCCGGGATCGATGATGATCGCCTCTCCGGGGATAGATTCCGATCCCAGTATATAACAGTTGCTAAAACCCGGAAGACAGTAATGAAAAAAAATACGCATGGCAGTTTCTCCGGCTAAAGTTCAAGATCAAAAACCGCCTCGGCGGTGTTGGAAGATTTAAAGGAAAGTCTCTCCTGGGTAATATTGAAAAAATGAGTTTTTTTCAAGTTGCAATCCACAAAATCAGAATCTGAAATATTGGCGTTGATAAAACGGCTGTTGTAGAGATTGGAATTGTTAAAGGTACAGCCCTGAATAACCGCCCCTCCATAGTTGACATGCACAAGTTCTGAATTCTCAAAAGTACAGTTTCTCATCCGGCAGCCGGCAAAAGAAACAAACTGCAGATCGCAGTTGGAAAAATCGCAGTTTTCAAAACGGCTAAAGTCAAAAAAAACCATGCGCATAAAAGAACCGGTAAAAAGGCACATATCAAAAGAAGCCTCGTTGAAATTGCAGCCGAAGTACTGGCGGTGGGAAAAATCCGTACTTTCAAAATGAAGGGCCGGGGCGCAGAGGTCCTTGACGGTATGATGTTTCGAAATATACTGCCCCAGGCGCGCCATTTCCTTGTCCGGGTCCGCCGCGTGACAGGCGCAAAGCTGTGACCCGGTAATCGCCGGCGCCCCGCATCCGGCCTCGCAGGGGATAAGGGTAAACATACCATGATTGTAACAAAACAGGACAGGGGAATCAAGGGAACCTGTTTCCCCTGGGAATTTGTTGCGCTTCGCGCGGAAAACCCCAAAAAACCGCCTGCAAGGCGGTTTTTTACCCTGCAAACTCCGTCGAACCAAAGGTTCGCGGCATGCCGGATAATCGGGATTTCTGCGTTACCGATGGCGCAAAAATCCACAAGTGCAACAGCCTACGCTACGGCTGAATAGTTACCATCCCCTTGCGCTAATTCCTGTACGGGAATAAACTAAGGCATCATGTCCGCCGAGGATAAATCCCTTGACTTAAAAGAAATTGTACGCCGAATAACAGAAACGGTGTCGGAATACGGATCAGGCCACGGCCTTGCCGCCTGCTGGAGGGCACCCCTGGCCGCCATTGCCTCTGCCCGCGCCCCGGAATTCGGCCGTCTAAAGGAAGCGGTGTCTCCTACGCACCTCCTCCCGGAGGATGTGTTAAGAGGCGCGGAAAGCGTCATTAGTTTTTTCATTCCCTTCGAGGACAGAATCGTGAACAGTAATACCGCTCCCGGTCCCGCTTCGGAAGTATGGGCGCTTTCTTACATTCAGACCAACGCCCTTATCTCACAAATCAGCGCGGACCTGGAAGAATTGCTGCGCTCCTTTGGGGCGGAAAGCGGGAAGATACCCGCCACCCATAACTTTGATGAAAACCGGCTTATCAGCGACTGGTCCCACCGGCACATTGCCTGGATCGCCTCTTTGGGCAGTTTCGGTATGAACAACATGCTCATCACAAAGGCGGGCTGCTGCGGACGTTTCGGTTCACTGGTAACAAGCTACGCATTTTCCCCGGAGGAATACGCCCTGCCCGCGTCCGCTCCCGAACGCTGCCTCCACAAACTCCGCCGCCCTGGCGGCCGCTCCTGCGGCCTCTGTCACAGGCGTTGTCCCGCCGGCGCCTACAACGACGGCCGCTTTGACCGCCACCGCTGTTACGCCCGCTGTCTTGAAAACAGCCGTCTCCACCGACACCTGGGTTACGCCGATGTCTGCGGCAAATGTCTTGTGGGCCTTCCCTGTTCCACAAGGGACCCCTCCGCTCACCTCTCCCCCAGCAGGGCCTTGTAATCCTGTATATCCTTGACGATCTTTGACCGTTCAAGATTGCGGAAACGTTTGGGGATCATCTCCTTGGAGGTACATTCCAGTACCGCCACCAGATTCTGCAGTTCTATTTCGTGGGGATAGGCCGGCGGCACAAAATCGCTCAAGGCCTCTTCCATGTCTTCCCTGTCGACAAAAGTTCTGTTCGCCATGGCCGCCCGAAGCTTGGCCCGGATAAGAACCGCCTCAAGGTCCGCGCCGGAAAATTCGTACTTGAACTTTCTGAACATATCGGAAATGGAAAATTTGCGGATGGAAAGATCGAGCTTGCGCACCAGCGTATCGAACAGTGCCTCCCGCTCAAATTCGGTGTCGGGGTAGAACAGGGCAAGGTGTTCCTCGGCGCGGCCCTGGCGTTTTAAGTCGATGGGGATAAGATCCGGGCGGCAGGTGATGAGGAACCAGATGATCTTACCCCGGTATTCGGTGTTGCCCATGAAGCCGGCGATCTGGGCAAACACGCGGTTGCTGGTGCCCGAATCGCCGTCCTGATCGCGGTCGCCCAAAAAGGCGTCGGCCTCGTCGATCATCACCGCCACGGGTGACATGGACCTGAGTATGTTGAGTACCCGCTCCAGGTTGGATTCGGTGACGCCCTGCCACTTGGAACGGAAGTTCCTGAACTTGACCATGGGGATGCCGATTTCCCCGGCAAAGGCGCTTACCATAAAACTCTTCCCGGTGCCGACCGGCCCCGAAATCAGGTAGCCCATGGGGAGTACGTCAAGCCGGCCGAGTTTGATCGCACGGGCGGCATTCTTGAAACGTTTTTTTACAAAGTCGTGGCCCGACACATAGGAAAGGTCGTGAACCGTGTCCATAAATTCCAGAAGGCCCGCCGCCTCGTTTTCTATAGTTTCCTTTTTCCGCAGCCGTAAATAGTCGAGGGAAAGCGTTTTCTTCTCGGCAAAACTTTCCGACACCAGCCGGTCCAGGTTCATCAGGTTAAGGCCGCTCGTAATCGCCGCGACACGTTCCGGGGTAAGGCCCCGTTCCAGAAGCAGCTTTCCCTCCTGTTCCTTGAAACGCAGGAAACTCGCGCGTATGGCTTCGTCAGGAAAAGGAACCGACACTTTTACTACCGGGGGGGCGCCTACAAGCCGCGGCGAAATATCCGCCAAATTTTCCGTTAAAAGAACAATGGAAATATCCCCATCGGTAAAGGCAGGATCGTTGGACCAGCGGTTAAGCGTAACCAGACGGTAGCGGTCCTCCTCGGAAAGCCGGGTAAGTTCCCCGGCCGGAACGATGGTTTCCGCGTAGTCGATGATCAGCACCATGCGGCAGGAACCTTTTCTGCCCCTGACGGCGTTTAACAGAAAATACTTTTCCAGGTAGTAAAAACTCTTTTCCGGCTCGGCGGAAAAGAAGTCCTCGCTTTCATCCTCAGGAAATTTTTCTTCCATTACCCGCCGGTATTCCCCGGCCATTTCCGGCAGGCAGAAACTGACCCCGCTTGACCGGTCGTAAAATGCGATAATATCCCGGTTCCCAAAGATGATCTCGGATATGTACTCCTGAATCCTGGTAAAGATAAACTGGTCTTCTTTCTTCCGGTGGGGCAGGTAATCCCTGATGTTTCCGTGGAGAATATAAAGGTTCGCCGTTTTGGACCGGTACTTGTTGGCCAATTCCTGGGCCCAAACAGGCAAAATACGGATAAAACCTTCGTCTTTATGGATAAATTGTTCAGGCACGATCCCCTCCATGCTCTCTGTCAGTATAAGTCATTTCCCACGGAAAAGCAAAAGGGGTCCGGGGTAAGCCCCCTTGGTTCTTTACTGCCGGAAAAATCCCTTGTAATCCAGCAGAAAGTAGGATAGTATACTAGTGTACCAGCGGGCAAGGGATAAGGCAGGTAATACCATGAAAATAGCGGCGGGGAACAGGATGGGCAATGTTCAGGATTCCGTGTATACATCTCTAAGAAAAAGCATAATAAACCTGAATTTGGCCCCCGGAACCGCCATCAGCGAAAAAGAGATATCCCTCAAATACGAGGTAAGCCGCACCCCGGTCCGGGAGGCTTTTATCCACCTTTCCAAGGAAGGGCTGGTAAAGGTGATCCCCCAGCGGGAAACCCTGGTGTCCCGTATCGATCTTAACCGGGTGGAACAGGAACTATTTTTGCGGGAAAGCCTTGAAATGGCGGTACTAAAACCTTTCATTAGCCGCTGCCGGCCGGATCATATCACCAAACTGGAAGAAATTGTGGAAACCCAGGCAGCCGCCTTTGACCGGAATGAATACATCAATTTTATGAATTTTGACGATCAGTATCACCAGGTTTTTTTTGAGGTGGCCGGTCATAAACTGGGCTGGGAGGTACTGGAAAGCATGTGCGGCCATTATCACCGGGTACGTTTGTTGACCGTCTGGCTTAACGGAATTGCCCAAAATATCGTAAGCCAGCACGTCGAATTGCTTTCGGCCATAAAAAAGAGGGACCTTCGGGAATCCCGCCTTAACCTGGGCCGGCACCTTAACAAATTGTACACCGAAGAAAAGCTGCTCCGGGAAAAATTCCCCGATTATTTTGCCTCGGCCCGGGAGACCGATGACTTTGAGGTTGATTTCGGCGGCTTTCCTCTCCTTCCCTGAGCGCCGTCGATCCGGCGGAACTCCCCCACGGCGGGCTTTGTAAGAGCAGGCTCGAAAAGAACCAAACTCAGCGGAATCCTTTTATTGCGTCTAACATGGCAATAAAATTTTCTACCGGTACGCGGACCTGGATGTTATGAATGGTTGAAAACACGAATCCCCCGTCTTTGTGGTAGATCGTTATGCGTTCAGTTACCTGTTCGTATACCTGTTCCGGTTTCCCAAAAGGCAGGGTCTGTTGGGTATCTACCCCGCCGCCCCAGAAGGTAATCCTGTGGCCAAACTCTTTTTTTAAATCAGCGGCATCCATACCAGCCGCACTGTTCTGAACCGGATTGAGGATATCAATGCCGGCATCGATGATGGACGGAATCAGCGATTTTATTGAACCGCAGCAGTGTTTAAATACTTTCCAGTTTGTATTCCGGTGAATCCAATCGGTCATACGGCGGTAATAAGGCAGGTATACCTCATTGAATAGTTCGACCGAACACATGGGCCCATTTTGGCTGCCAAAATCGGCGCCGCATAAATATATAATATCAACATTATCACCTACTGCTTCTTTGTAAAGTTTAAAATTTTTAATTGCCTGTTGGGTTTGCTGATCATAGAGTTCTTTCAGAAAATCCTGGTGTATAGCCATGGCTACATACCATTCTTCAACATCGCGGATTCCCTTGGGGTGTTTGAGGAATGTGGCGGGTACCATGGCAATGTCACCCAGAGCGGTACCCCCTATGGAAGCGATTACCGCGCATTCCGTGTTCTTGTGCATCAGTTCCGCCTGTTCCTGATTGTAACGCGGTTCTTCGTCACTCAGGCGGGTAAATTCCTCCATGTTGTCCTTGACGGAGGGATTATCTTCGTCAAATGCCTCCTGCCGTATGACCGCATCGAAGTAATAACCGCCCCGGGGCATATATCCCGAGGGCTTTATCGAACGGTCACCCTGGGGGTACTGATAATAGCCACCGTCTTTCTCCGCGACGGTATTGAAGTCACGGGGAACCAATACCGGCGTCCCATCGAACAGGTTCCATTTTTTCCAGCCGTCGTTACGGAATCCGAAAAGATTATTATAGGGCAGTACCTGTACACAATCACAGAAAAGTTTTTCCCACAGATCTTCTTCGACCTCACCCAGCATTTGATAACAATCGACAATTCGCATGGGATGTTCCGGCAGATTAAATGCCCGGCGTAATTGATACACCACGGAAGCGTTTATTCGGAAGTCTGGTTTAATACCCCGGAGCTTGCTCCGGCTCAAATAACGTAACACTTCCAAAATTTGGTATTAAACCAGATGGTATAATAAATTTCCTCTCGAACGAGCCTCCGATCCAAAAACAGCTCTAAGTTCCGGATACCGCGGAGCTTGTTCCGCGGAGGCTCATTCTGGTAACGGTACTGGCGCCAAAATCAACCGGTACCTTGTCGGGATTCCGGTGTTCCAGCGCGGCTCGAATTCTTTCCCTGCCTGTCATATCATACGCTCCATGTTCCCAAAGGACTAAACAAATATACCGGGGCTTTCCCAAAACTTCAGTTTCCGGAAAAGCTGCCTCGGGTTTATTCAGGATTTATCCGGAATATAAGACATAATTTTTACCTGATCCGCTCCGTCATGGTTTAGTGTACCTTTTAATTCCCCGTGGTGCATAATCATGATTCTGTCACACAGCGAAAGGACTTCTATCATTTCGGAAGACAACAGTATTATCGAAACGCCGGATTGGGCAAGATCACTGATTATCCGGTATATTTCCGACTTTGCCGCAACATCAATGCCGTGGGTAGGTTCATCCATAAGCAGAATTTTTGGATTGTTCATCAGCCAGCGGGCAATAATTGTTTTTTGCTGATTACCGCCCGACAAATTGCTTATTATTTGACCAGATGACGGCGTTTTTATGGATAATTTCCCAATATAGTCAGTAACTATTTTTCTGGATTTTTTCTTTTTTATGATTCCTGTTTTATAGCAAAGCATTTTTAGATAAACTATTATCATGTTGTCCTCTACCGGCATCTTCAGGAAAAGACTCCGGATCTTTCTTCCTTCCGGTATAAGGCCGATGCTAAGGTTGATTGCATCTCTGGGCTTATTGATGGTTACTTTCCGCCCGTTCAAAAAAACATCGCCGCTTCTGAGTTTTCGGGCGCCAAAAACAGCCTGTAAAAGTTCCGATCTTCCTGCGCCGACCAGGCCGGTCAACCCTAAAACTTCGCCGGGGTGTACAGCGCGAAGCTCCCCTCCTTCAATCCCGCTTTGCCCATACCATGCCTGCCGTTTGGAATTGGGACCAGGATCGGTATTAAAAATGTGTACCTGTCAATTCTTCCCCTCATAAGAACCTGGTAAAAAATATTTACAAACAAAAATAGATATGATACTATGAGCGTATGCAGGTTATGGATGAAAGAAAAAATATGTCCTTCTCCGA
>JAIROT010000288.1 GCA_031257385.1 Treponema sp. | reverse complement strand
CTCGTTCAGGAAGGCGGGGGTTCCGGTCGTCTTTGAGCCTGTTGTTCTGCCCGAAGACGGCGGAAAGGTTGTATTCATCAGGACCAAGGGCACGATTGTCAAATCGCTTAACATCGAAGGCCGCAGCCCGGCGCAGGCCGTCAAAGATGCCGCCGTCGCGGTAAGGCTGGAGGGAGCCCTATGATTGACGCCTGGAAAAGTCTGATCCACGCCCTTGACCAGATGCGGCAGCCTCAACGGAATCCTCACACGGCAAAAAACCCGGATATGCTGTTTCGCCTGAAAAGAGCCGAGGCCGAGGTTGATTTTTGCATTGATCAAAAACTTCAAGAATGGGCCGGGCAGGAACAGCCCGAACTTGAAATCCATTAGGAGGAATTATGTATGGCGCGTTTTAAACCCAGCGTGGGGAAAATCGAAACCCTTGAGGAAGCAAACCTTGTCCTCAAGGAAATAGGCTTGCTTGAGAGCGAGCTTGAAGGCATTGACGCCGAGGCGCACAGGCAAATTACGGAAATAAAAAGCATCGCTGAAAAGGACGGCAAGCCCCTCCGCAAGCGGGTCGCCGACCTTGCCGCGCTGCTTGGAGCGTATGCCGAATACAACAAGGAAGAGCTTTTCAAAGACAGGAAAACGGTTGATCTTTCCTTCGGCGCTTTTGGGTATCGAAAAAGCACCTCCATCAGCGTCAAAAAGACAACGGTGGAACTGCTTAAGAAACTGAATCTGATTCAGTATGTCCGCTCCAAGGAAGAACCGGACAAAGAAGCGATGGCGGCCCTGGATGATGAAACCCTGTCCCAGGTGGACGCGGTGCGCAAGGTTAAGGACGATTTTTTCTGCCAGGCGAATCGGGAAGAAATCAACAAAGAACTGCTCAAGAAACAGGTGTAAGGAGGAATGAAAATGGGAGGATTTATTTTCAGAACCGGCGTCCGCCTCAAGGTTTGGGGGGAACGGCTTAAATGGAATTGGCTTGTCCAGTTTGGTCTTTCGATTAGGGAGCTTGCGCTGCAACATGGAAAAATTAAATAGCCAGGAACGGATATTTGAAATTATCCGGCGCCTGCATGAAAACCACGTGTCGGGCCTTACCAACAAAGATCTTGCGGTCCTGGTCAGGACAAGCGAAGCGAACATCTGCCGGGACATGGCGCTGTTTGACCGCCGCGACTGGGTCATCCGCGGCGTTGGGGGAAGGTGGCGTTTATCGCCAGCCTTTGGAGGAATAGCAGGACACATCATGCGGTCCTATCAGGAGGCCCGGCTTCGCTTGACGGAAGAAGAAGCGAGGTACGCCTCCGAAATGCAATGAGGGAGGATTTATGAATATTACGCCATATCCAAGACGGATCAGGCCGGAACTTTCCGATGAAATTATGCGGCTTTATATGCGGGACAACTTTAGTTTTGAAGGTGATCCTCAAGAAACGTCAGCGAAAGAAGAAGAGCGGGAAAGGGCTATAGCCGAGGAATACAACAAGACACACCCTAGCATCACCCTTAAAAAAGTACTCTGGTCATTGGAACAACAGATGCAATTGTGGGAAGACAGCGCAATAAAAACGGGGGAATGCCTTTTCACCATCAGGGCACATGAAACCCAAATACGTTATCTGGAAGCCTTAAAGCAAATAGCGGGAGGAAAAATATCCGAAGAACTGGCCGCTGCCTATATCCTGGCATATGAGGAGGATTTGAGAAATGGGTAAAGAAAAGAACGTTATTGCGCCTAAAGATGAAAGGGCTGTTGTGGCGATGGACAAATCGGCCGAGGCAATCGAAAAAGCAACCAGGCTTTACGGTGATGGGGAGTCCTTTGATGTAGAGCGGATTTTGGACTGTATGGTGTTCAGGGCTGAACAGGCTGTTGGTAACACTTATGCTTTTGGCAGGTACTGTCTGTGGTTGAGGGAATCTATCGGCTGGGGAGGCTTTTGTAGGGCGTTGGAAAGCCGCGGTCTTGATGTAAGGGGTGCACAGTATGCCATGTTACAGTATGAAAAATTTGGCGACAATTTGGGCACGGTGGCCAAATTAGGGAGCAGAAAAGCCCGGGCTCTGACATTTTTCTCCAAAGAGGAAATCGAAAAATACGCCAAAGGCGGCGACTTGCGCGGTATTCCCCATGATGATGTTAGCTCAATGTTAGCTACCGAACTTGAAGATGAAGTCCGCCGTCTTCGCGAGAAAGAAAAGAACCTAAAGGACTTGCACCGGAAGGAAGTCGAGAAGCTCAACGAGATAATTGACGACTTGAAAATCCGCGCCGAAGACCCCATACGGCTTACTCCGGCGCAGAGAGCGCACCGGCTGATACGCGACACCTACACGCGGGAGTACGCCGTTGCGCTTTCGGAGATTTCTACCGGCATCCGCAAAGCGAGGTCGGTACTCGCCGATGCGGAAAGAACCGCGGGCATCGGCGTCCAGGAACTGAACGAATGGCTGAATGAATTCGTTCCCGATTCCGTTACGATTATGGAGCTCATCAGTCAATGGCAGGCCGAAACGGAGAATCCCGGCCCGATAGAGGACAACTTTAACGACATCATTTCGGGGAAGCTGGATGTATAAAAGCTGGGTTGACCGGATGAACGCCGTCGGAAACGGAGAACATAAGGCGACAGTTGACGAAATGTGCCGCATATTTGCGTTTTCGAAAGCGAAGGCATACAAGGTTCTGGAAGAAAACGGGTGGGACTCCGGCCGCGTAAAACGCAAAGATGCCGGATCCACATCGGTAGACCGGAAACTTTTAATCGCCGTGGGCGATATGCTCAAGCAATGCGTCCGCAAGAACGGCAAGGCGACGCTCCCGGTCAATGTGGCCCGGTCAATCCTGGAGGCCCGGGGCCTTGATATTCCGGTGGGCGACAGCCGCCTTCGGGAACTGCTCCGGCAAAATCACATGGCGGTTGCCGACAGCAAGGTTCCCGCTCCGCATCAGACTATGCGAAGCGAATACCCAAACCAGGCGCACTTCGCCGACCCCTCCGTATGCCTGATTTATTTTGCGCCCGGGGGAAAACAAAAAATAATCGGCGATGACGAACTGTACAAAAACAAAAATTTTCTGGAAGGGAAGCTGAAATGCTGGCGTTACGCGCTGACCGATCACTACTCCGGCTCCATCTGT
The DNA here is from genome assembly GCA_031257385.1 of Treponema sp. Classification (GTDB taxonomy): domain Bacteria; phylum Spirochaetota; class Spirochaetia; order Treponematales; family Breznakiellaceae; genus WQXQ01. Next base: position 9,678 of record JAIROT010000288.1, on the reverse strand, counting down.
GCGCGGTACTACGCGGCGATGGGCGAAACGGCGGCGAATATGTATGACTTCCTGTTGTACGCCTGGGGCCAGAAAAAGAGCGGCGCCTATGTATTCCACGGAATCCCGGAACTGTTGATCTGGGACTGCGGCACGGCGAACATCGCCAGGGCGACAACCAACGCGCTCAAAGCCTTCGGCGTGAAAACCATACCGCATTTGCCGGGGAACCCCCGCGCTAAAGGACAGGTAGAGAACGGCAATAATCTGGTTGAAACGCAGTTTGAAAGCCGCCTCCGCTTTGAGCCGGTGAACAGCATTGAGGAACTGAACGACGCGGCGGAACGATGGTGCGCTGCGTACAACGCCAACCTGATCAGGGGCCTCGACACGCGCCTGCGCCGCAACGGGCTTGTTATCGCCAGGAGCGCTCTCTGGCAGCGCATCAAACCGGAACAACTGCGGGAACTGCCGGACGAGGAAACCTGCCGGCAGGTCTTTGCCAATGGCATCCAGACCCGGAAAGTGGCGGGAAATTTAACGGTGGGCATAGTCCATCCCGGGGTCGGGAGGTCGCTCCGCTACAGCGTCCGGGATCTGCCGGGCATCCTGGTCGGGATGGAGCTCCGGTTGCAGCCCCTCCTGACAACCGCGGAACCCCTGTGCATTGCAAGCTATGAAAACAACGGGGAGGAATTGAGTTTTGAGCTTGCGCCGGTTGTGTATGACGAAGCCGGGTTTGACATCAACAGCCCGGTGTTCGGCAAGGAATACAAGCGGCCCAAAGACACGGGAAGGGAAACAGCGGGAAAGACACTGGAATCTTTGGGACCGGTCGCCGTCATGGGGCCGGCCCACAGTTTTATTAACCCGGAAAATCCTTTTATGCGGCAGAGCTCGGGAACGCCGATAGAAATAGCGGAAACCGTGCACACCCACGAGATCATCATCAGCGCGATGAAAGCGGCAAAGCGGGTCAAATCGGAATGTGGCGAACTGCCGGACGGTTTCATCAACACCCTGCGGGAACAATACCCCGAAGGGGTCCCCGCCAGGGCTGTTGATGATTGGATCAAAGCGCATAAAACAAGAACCGATGCCGGAGCAACGGGAAACGCCCCGGCAGAGGCCGGGAAAGCCAACATAGCATAAGGAGTTGCCAATCATGTTGCAAATGAAAACATTCAAAAAATTCGGGCTTGTCCAGGACCCCTTTTCCGGGGACGTGGCGAAAGCGGAGGATGTGTATCTGACGGACGACACCCGGTTTGTGGCCGAGTATCTTTTGCAGGCTGCCAAGGCTGGCGGCATGGTCGCCCTGATCGGAGAGAGCGGGAGCGGAAAAACCACCATCCGGCGCTACGCCATTGACCGCATGACGGCGGAAGGCGAGAAGGTGCGTGTCATCACGCCCCGGTGTGTCGATAAAACCCGGATCGCCACCGGCACGATCTGTGACGCCATTATCAATGATTGCTCCACGGAAACCCCCCGGCGCACCCAGGAGGCCAAGGCCCGGCAGGTGGAACGCATCCTCACCAACTCAAGCCGGAGCGGGTATAACCATGTGCTGATGATCGAGGAGGCCCACGATCTTTCCGTCCAAACTTTGAAATACCTAAAGCGTTTTTGGGAAATGGAGGACGGTTTCAAAAAACTGCTTTCCATCGTGCTGATCGGCCAGGTGGAACTCAAAGCGAAACTGGACGAAAGCAAAAACTGGGAGGCGCGGGAAGTGATCCGGCGCATGGAGATACTGGAACTTGCGCCCCTGGGAACCGGAGCGGATGTCGCCGCCTACCTGGACATCAAATTCGGGCGGCTCGGCAAAGACCGTAAGGCGGTGATTGATGACAGCGGCTGCGAGGCCCTTGCAGCGAAACTGCGGAGGCAGACCCGGAACGGCGTGATCTATTCGGTGGCGTATCCCCTGCTCATTAACAACTGGATGCGCCGGGCTATGAATGAAGCAACGGAGCTTGGCGCCGATTTTGTGGATGCGGACGTGGTGAACGCATTGTAACTAAAGGAGGGGAACACGATGGGCGTCAAAATGACTTTGACCTTTGACGATGAAACGATGGAGACCCTGCGGCGGAAGGCCAGGGAAGAGGGCTTTGTGCGGCCCTCTGTGTTTACCCGGTATCTGCTGTTACAGGGCTTGAAAAAGAATATGCAAGCCGAGATTGATGACGACCGCCAGGTGATCCGGGTGGAGGTCGATAATTATCGGGAAATTAAAGCCTTCGTATGCAATAAAAAATTTGGAACCGTTGATGTTTTTGCGAATTTCGCAATGGCGCAATATATGTCCAAGTACCCCCGAAAAACTGCTGCGGAAAGGGGAGCCGGGGAAACTACCAAAGATTAGGGAGACGGCCCCTTGGCTGTACAGCCAAGGGGCTCTATGGGGGAATTTAAATGGCATCAGAGACAACAGAAAACAGGCGGAAAAAGCTCATCCAACTGATCCACATCGGCAAGGCGCAAATGGGGCTTACGGACGACGCGTACCGGGTTTTTCTTGAGGGAATTGCCGGCAAACAATCCTGCGCGGACATGACCGAACGGCAGCTTGCGGCGGCGCTCCGGGCCATGCGCAGGAACGGCTTCGACTCCGCTCCCCGGCGGGCAACGCCGATTGAGCAGGGGCAGGCGACAGTGGCGCAGCTTGAGTACATCAAGGGGATGTGGCAAAAATGCGCCCGGAATAAGACCGATGAAGCGCTTCTGGCTTTGGTGAACCGTATCGCCCATGTTAAGGCGCTCCGGTTTCTCACCGTTTACACCGCCCGGAAAGTAATACTGGCCCTGCGGGACATGATGGCCCGGTCCGGTTTTGATCCGGACACTTCGGCGTCTCTCAATGATTAAATCCAAAAGACGCAAAACCCGAGACAACGCCCTAGCGGAAGACCTGATCCTCTCCTGCGCCGGGGAGGGGGTAAGCTCGGAAACGGCGCAAAAAGCGGTCCGCGCCTTGTGCCGTTACTACGGCGGACAGATGATCTATATTCCGGCAAGAAAGCAAGGCGGGACTTCGGCTGAAAACCTGCGCTGCGTCCTTGCGGAATCGGCGGGCGAAGGCGCCGCTGAAAGAATTCTTGGCAAAATTATGACGCTGTACGGAGGGATGCAAATTTATATCCCCCTGGAACGGACGGCTTTTCGCAAAATTATCGCCCTTGAAATTTACGAGCGATACGGCAAAGACGGAAGCAGCATGAATGATCTTGCAAGGGAATACAATATCAGTTTTACCTGCGCCTATAATTTTTGGAAGCTGGGACGGAGCGAAAAGCTGCGGTCAACCATGCCGTATCTGCCGTTTCTGGAACTGACCGAAAACAATAATCCTGATTAGCACAAAAAAAGCGCTCCTGTCCAATAGGCTGTCGGCATGGAAACTGCCGGCAGCCTTTTTTTATCGCTGAATTTTGAAAACGGGACGTTGCCTTCCTCAATTGAACTCATCCCTGCCGGAACTCTGATTCAGGGGAGGGACGGGCGCAAATGGAAAAACAGCCAGCCGCAAAAGGTGGCTCATAATTCAATGGCCCGGCTTTCCCGGCTGGTCATTGACGAAAACCATGCCACCGACCTTGCGGCCCCCAAAGGCGGGGCCTCTCCGGCCATGGGCTGGATGACCGGCCTGCGCGCCGGTCAAGACGGATCAATCCGGGCCGATGTGGAATGGACAAAACGCGGGGAAGAGGCGGTGCTCAACAGGGAGTACAGCTTTATTTCGCCGGTGTTTCTGCATGACGGGCAGGGCGAGATCACCGTGGTGCTCCGGGCCGCCCTTACCAATTCCCCCAATTTGCAATTGCCGGCGCTCAACTCCGAACAGGGGTCGGACGGGGAGCCGGAGAAAAATAACACGGAGGATTGTATGGACAAAGAATTGTGCGCGGCGTTAGGGTTGTCCGAAACCGCGACAGTGAACGACGCTCTTGCCGTTATTGACAAGCTCAAAACGGCGCAGAACGCGGCGCAGAGCGTGGACCTTGCCGCCTATGCCCCAAGAGCAGAATTGAATGCCGCTCTGGAACGGGCGATAAGCGCCGAAAAACAGGCCGCCGACCTGAACGCCGCCCAGCTCAAGAAAGAAGCGGAGGCGGCGGTGGACGGAGCGATTAAGGAAGGGAAAATCCCGCCCGCGCTTAAGGACACCTACATTGCCATGTGCGCCACCCATGAAGGGCTTAAACAGTTCAAGGAGATTGCCGCAAAAACCCCCGCCATTATTGACGGCAAGCCGCAGGCGCCCGCCGGAACGCCCGCCGCCTCCGTAATGTCCCTCAACGCTGAAGACGCGGCCTTTGCGAAGGCCGCTGGGTACAGCATTGAGGAGTGGGAAAAAATCAAGGAGGCAGGCAAATGATCATTAGGAACTGTAAGGAAATAACATGACGTTTTTGTCATGCTATTTCCTTATTGAATAAGCAATTAGAATAAAATACAGAGCATTTTATTCTTTTACAGTTCCTTACCAACGCGGTATTACAGAACCTGCGGACGCTTGTCCGGGCCGAATTCAAAAACCGGATGGCGGAGCTTGGAGCGGAGCCGCTCTACAAATTGATCTGCACCGTCATCACCAGCGACACCCGCAGCAACACTTACGCCTGGCTGGGCCAGTTCCCGCAGATGCGGGAATGGATAGGCGACCGTGTTATTAAAGACATGGCCGAATTTTCGTACCAGATCGTCAACAAAAAGTACGAGGCGACTTTCGGCGTTGACCGCGCCGACATCGAGGACGATATTCTGGGCCAGTATTCGGTGCTTGCGCGGGAAATGGCCGATGAGGTAACGCGGTTTTTTAACCGCAGCATCGCCGATCTTCTGACCGGGGGATTGACAAATCTCTGTTATGACGGCCAGCCGTTTTTCGACAGCGAACATCCGGTCTATCCCAAGGCGGACGGCACCGGCGCTCCTGCCGATGTTTCAAACATTCTGGGAAGCGGAAGCGCCGCAGGGTGGTATCTGCTTTCGCTCAAGGGAAGTTTGAAGCCCTTGATTTTACAGCAACGTTCCGCGCCGGAGATGGACGAGATCACCGACACCAAAAACGATTCTGTCTTTATGAAAGATCAGTACCTTTACGGCATACGGTATCGCGGCAGTTTTGGCTACGGCCTCTGGCAGCAGGCGATTGCCTCGGATATGGAGCTTACCGCGGCAAATTATGAAGCGGCGCGGCTTGCCATGCGGACGACCAAGCGGGACGGAGGCGATCCGATGGGCATTGTCCCCACGCATCTGGTGGTCGATCCGACCAATGAGGCGGCGGCCCGCGCCCTGCTCGAAATGCAGTTTATAGACGGCGGCGATTCAAATCCGAATTACCATACGGCGGAACTGCTGGTGCTTGATTATCTGCCGCCCGCGCCCGCGCCGTATAGCCCGCCCCCTCCCTCGTCCGGCGGGCAACAAAGTTCCAGCGCGCAACAAGGTTAAAGGAGGACAATAAACCATGACAAAGGAACAACTCGCTCCCTGGCTTGAAAAACTGAACGGCGCGGAAAAGAAAGACCGGAAAGGCATTGTCGTCGAAATGTGCCGGGAAAACAGCTTAAAAATTGACGAAGCCTGGAATATGCTCAAGGATGCCGGTTTCAAGCTGAAAGATGCCGCCGAGGACAAACCCAAGGTTGATGAGCTAAAGGTGTCGGTTACGCTCCGGCATAAAACCGATTATCCCAAGTACCGCCGCGCCGGGTTTGTCCTTTCTCAAAAACCGGAAATTTACGAAGTCACCGAAGCGCAACTAGCGGCGCTTAAAGCCGATTCCTGGGTGGAGATTATTGAGCAATGATCCCGCTGATGTCTGTAGAGCAGTTTCTTTCCCGTGTGCCTGCCGGAGCGATTCTCCCTATCGGGGAAGAGGGCCAACCCGACGCCGCCCGGATTGAAACTGCCCTGCGGCAAGCGACCGGGGTCATTGTGGCCCATCTTCCCTGGCTGCTCGATGAGGCCGGGGAGATTGGCCGCCCGGTCAATCCGCAGTTTTCCGACGCGCTGGAGGCGGTTTGCGCCGACCTTGCCCTTGATCGTCTGACCGACGCCGTCACCGGCAGCGAGAACGTCCGGAACAAATACAAGGAGAGCCTGGCCTTGCTGGAAAAGATCAACAGGGAATACCAGGGCGGCCTTGAGGGTCCGGGCTGCCAGGAATCGGAAGTGGTTATTTCCGGCCAGGAGGGAATCCCGGACGGCAGGTTTTTCAAAAAAGGAACGGTGTTTTAATGGCGGCGGCATCGGTCAGTTTTGACCTTAAAGAAGTTGATTCGGTAAAGAAGCTGCTTGCCAATGCCGCCCTGGACAGCGCCGACCGCGGCAAACTGTTGCAAAGCATCGGCGTGGAGATGGAAGCCCAGACCCAGGAACGGTTCGACACGCAAAAAAGCCCGGACGGCGATTCATGGAAAGCCCTGGCGCAAAAAACAACGGCGTATTACGCAAGCAAGGGATGGGCGGCCCGGTCAATATTGGTCGGCGAAGGCTCCCTTCGGGACAGCATCACGAGCGAAGTTCAGGGCGGAGACTGGTCGGTACTGGTAGGAGCGACCATGGAGTACGCGGCGGTTCATCAGTTCGGAGCGGAGATTAAGCCAAAGAGCGCCAAGGCTCTGTTTGTGCCGGGCTATGGATTGTTGCAAAAGGCAATAATTCCGGCGCGGCCTTACCTCGGCGTTTCACAGGATGACGCGAAAACGATTGAGGCCGTGGTAGCGAAGTTTCTTGAGGGGATCATACAATGAGCGATTACCTCGCAATTCGGAACGAGGCGGTGGAGCAAATAAAGACAAAAATACTGCCTCTGTGCCCCACGATGACCGTTGAGGCCCATCCCGGCTTCTTTACCGAGCAGTCCATTAAACGGGACGCCCAGAGAACCCCGGCGATCCTGACGAGCCTGGTAAAGGCTTCCGACGGGGAGCGCAACGCCGTCACCTTTATAAGCTGGGTTTTATACCGGGCCAGCAGCGTGGACAAACTGTACGACGGGGCATTGCAAATCGTTTCGGCATTAATCCCGGTTATCAGAAAAGCGGATTTTGATCTTGTTATAAAAAACACGAATATTGAAGCCGAGTGTTTGTATTCCGGAGCATTGGACGCCGTCAATATTACCCTGTGGGCGGTCAAGTGGGAGCTAACGCTCGGCGATCATGCGGTCAGGGGGGAAGGCGAATCCCTTTCGGACCTTGAACAGACGGAAGGCTATGACGGCACAACTGTTGTTGGAACCGATGAAATACATACTTACACAGACATGGAGGATTGATTATGGCAATACCCTTTACGCAGATCCCTGACGCGCTATTAGTGCCGGGGCAGTATCAGGAAGTTGACAACTCCCTGGCCGGGAGCGTCAGCGAAATAAAAAAGACCCTCATCGTCGCCTATAAAAGCGCGGCAGGGACGGCCCCCGCGGGAACTCCGGCGAGGGCGCTTTCCGATCTCAAAGCCGCCGCCCTCTTTGGCCCCGGCAGCCCCGCCGCTATCCTGGCAAAAATATTTCTGGCGCTCAACAAAGTTGAGGAATGCTGGGTGCTGCCGGTAGATGCGCCGGGAGCCGCCACTCCCTGGCAGAAAACATTCACCGTCGCTGTCGCCTCGGCCCAGCAGGGCGCGGCGGCAATCACGGTGAACGGAGAGAAAATTGATTCCGCCGCCATTGCCACGGGAGCTAACGCCGCGGCTGTCGCAGCGGCGATTGTGGCCCGAATCAACAGCGAGATGTGGCTGCCGGTGGAGGCGGAAACCGGCGAAGGCGGGGCCTTCGTCATCAAATCCGTGGTGGCCGGAGCGGGCGGAAACGCCAACACCGTTACGGTAGTCAGTGAAGCTGCGGGCGTAACGATTACCGAAGGAGCCGTTACAGCCGGCGCTCAAACCGCCAACATCAAACCCCTTTTCGCCAATTTGGGGAATGTGCGTTACCATTACTTCGTTTACGATTTTTCCGACGCGGCCAACATCGCCGCCCTGGGGGAGGAACTCGTCAGCCGCTTCGGGGCCATGCGGCAGATCGGCGGGAGGGCTTTCGTGGCCCTTTCCGGAGCGCTCGGAAGCGTCAGCGAACCGGGCACGATACTGGCCCAAGCAGCGGCGGTGAACAACCCTCACATCGTGCTTGTCCCCCGCATGGAAAACCCGCGGCTCCCCGGCGAGTGGGCCGCCCGGTGGTGCGCCATAGCCTGCCGTATTTTGGCGGACGATCCCGCCGCCAACACCTACGATTTGACGGTCTCCGGACTTGCCTCTGACAAGGAGATTGACGCCGACACCCGGCAAATTATGCTTATGGCGGGGATCGCCACCTACCGCCTGGACGCCACCGGAACCGTGCTGATTGAACGGCTGGTGACGAGCTACACCGAAAACACCGACGGGGGCCGGGACACGAGCTACCTGGACATCCAGGTTCCCGAAACGGTGGACGCGGTCCGCACCTACATTAACGCCGAAGCCAAGAAGCGGTACAAGACCTGGAAACTGGCCGGCACGGAAGAGAACTTCGGCTCCGGGGCCAAGGTAATGACCGCCGGAATTTTCCGGTCGTTTCTGTGCGAACTGTACCAGGCGATATTCATCAAAGAAAAACGCTGGTGCCAGGATTTTGACGGATACAAGAATTCTCTCATTGTGGAAATCAAATCGGGGAGCAAAACATGGCTTGAGTACAGCCACCAGCCAAACCTGATCGGCCAGTTTTACATCGGCGCAGGATTGCTGCAATTCAAATAGGAGGAACACATGAAACTTGAACGGGTGCACCGGGTTATATCGTCGGCCCTGGGGGAGCTTCCCCTGCAGGAAGGCGGCTCGACATTCAAGCCTGCCGGAGTCAAGCGGGAGTCTAAAGCGGGGGAGGTGCCGGAAAACACCGGCTATACCGAAAAACAGACCTTCGCGGAACTGAAGCTCAAGCTGAACGCCGCCGGCTCTCTCGGCGTGGAGGAGTTGAGCGACATAGGGGAAGACACCCTTACCATTTTTACCACTGGCGGAAAGCAATACATGATGCCCAACGCCTGGGTGACCGAGCCGGGACAATTAGGCGACGCCGAAATCGACATCACCTATAACTCCGGCACGAGTCCCCGGCTGTAGGAGGCGGCATGAACAACGATCCTTTTGAGCCGGAAGTATTAAAACTGCGCGTCCCCATCAGGAAGGGCGAAGTTGTATACAAGGAACTGACCTTAAAGCCGCCCGTCCTGCGGGACATTGTAAGGACAGACGGCCACGATCCAAACAGCGTCGGCTATGCCAGGGCTTTGCTTTCCTCCCTTTCCGGGGTTCCGGAAGCGGTGTTGGATCAACTGGCGCCGGAGGATTGGGCGGATCTCCGGCTTGTCCTGGCGCGAACCAATATGCGTTTCATGGGTCTGGTAAACCTTCTCGACAAAAACGATGAGGATCAAACCGAAACCCCTACGACAGCGGAACAAGCGGAGAACGATACACCTCCGCCGACTTCCGCTTAGACATGCGCCGAATAACCTGCGAGCTATTGCAGATGATGCCGTCCATCAGCTTTGAAACCGTCATGGAATTTACCTGGATGGAACTCAAGGCATGGCATGAGACGGCGTTTGAAGTATTCAAAAATATGCGGGGCGTAGGCTGATGGCGCGGGAAATCACGGCAGGGGTGCTGCTCAAACTCAAAGATCAATTC
>JAIROT010000248.1 GCA_031257385.1 Treponema sp. | reverse complement strand
CGCCACCTGCCCCACGTCAAAATTATCCTGCTGGGCGGCTATTATCAGCCTGACTCCCAGGTACTGGTGGGGCCGATGACCAGCAAATGCGGCGAGATATTTTTCTCCGACAAGTTTTTCATAGGGGCAGACGGCTTTATATCCGATTTCGGGTTTACCGGAAAAGACCATATGCGCGTACAGACGGTGGCGGATTTGGCGGAGCGTACACAGCGGGTAATTGTCCTGACCGACGCAGAGAAGTTCCGCCGCCAGGGCGCGCTTGGCCTGGTGAAGCTTGACCGGGTTGCCGGCGTGTATACCGATGAGCGAATTCCCCCTGAAGCCGAGTCCGCGCTGCTGTCCAATAAAGTCATGCTGCACAAGGTACCTGAATATGAAGCTGAAAGCGCTTAATGGAAACGGCGGACCGCCTCCGCCTTCCGTCCGCTACGCCGCAAGCGGCATAGTTCAGGAAGGCCGCCGGAACCGGGACGTCAGGAGAATAAAAACATGCCGTCTTTGCCCCGCCTATTTCCCCCTCGTGAACAAGACACGGGGCGGCCGGTCGGGAAACAGTATCTCCTGACGGGGATCAGTAGACATCAAGGATACCGAGCAGCCGCTCCTTTTCTATTGACCTGAGGAAGTTCGCCAGCCGCGGTCCCTGGTCTTTGCCGATAAGGGCCTGATAAGCGGCGCGGAACAGGGCCTTGCCCTCAAGGCCGGCCTTTTCCGCGGCGCCGTAAATCGCCTCGGCGCAGGATTTGTCATCAGCAAAAATTTCAATCCGGGCAATCACATCGTCCCGCAGCAGCCTGAGCGCCCTTGTCTCAGGCTCGTTTAACACAGCCCGTTCACCCGCCTGCCGCAGCCGGAAGCGGAATTCTTCCGGGGCGCAGTTTTCTACCCAGTATTTGGCGCAAACAGCCCTTGCCCGCAATGCCGAAAGCTGTTCCGGCTTCAGGTTTTTGGGCTCGGCTTGCGGGCCCCTGGCGGACAGATCCGCCAGCGTCTTTTCAATATCACCGTCGGCGATTTGTATTAAATTGCAGAGGTGACGGAAAGGGATCTGGTAAGGCGGCGTCAGGCTTTCCACAGGGAGGCTTTTCCCGTCGGGGGAAACCGCGGCCTGGGAAAGTTCATAGATACGCCGTTCCCGGCGGTACGCCGCTTCATCCCTGGCAGCCTCTATTTTCCAGGCAATACGCTCGGTCTTGTCGTAATCCTCGTACATTTTTATCACGTCAAGATCAAAAGAAATGGTAAATTCCGTATTGGGCCGGGTTCCGGCAAAAAGGTAACGGACCATTTCGGGAGTATACACATTGAGGACATCCTCAAGATCAACTACCACCCCGGTGGAGCTGGAGATTTTTCCCGCCGAACCCTTAATGCCGATAAAATCATACCGAAAACTTACCGGGGCATCCCAGCCGAACACCTCTTTGCACACATGGCGGCCGGTGTCGAAACTCCCCCCCTGGCTGTGGTGATCCTTCCCCGCAGGTTCAAAATCAACCCGCTCATAAGCCCAGCGCATCGGCCAGTCTACCCGCCAGCCGAGCTTGATCCCTTTGGCCGTGCGCATATCCACCGTTTCTTTGCGGCCGCAGGAGTTGCAGTGATAGGAGAGACGCCATTCTCCATCCCAGCCGTCGATGTCCGTATCATCCCGCAAGCAGGCGCCGCAGAATACGCTCACCGGCCACCATTCGCCCTGTATCTTGTGATCCTCGTCGCGGTATTTGTCAAGAATATTTTTCAAAACTTCCCGGTGTTCCAGGGCCTTCCGTATCTCCCCGGCGTAAAGCGAGGCCTGATACCGCTCGGCCTGGTAGAGAAATTCAGGATGTATTCCTACCAGGGGAAGCTTGGTTTCCACATCGGCCTCGTGGTGGCGGGCGTAGCTTTCGTCCCGCTCCCAGGGGTCCGGAACCATGGTGATGGGAAAGCGGAGGTACTTTTCAAGTTCTCCCTGTTTAGGCATATTCTTAGGCACCTTGCGGAATACGTCGTAATCGTCCCAGGAATAAATAAAGCGCACTTTTTTGCCCAAGTCCCGCAGCGCCCGCACTACAAGGTCCACCGAGATGATCTCCCTGAAGTTGCCGATGTGCACCGTACCCGAAGGGGTGATCCCCGAAGCGCAAGTGTAGAGGTCCTTTTCACCTTTTTCGCGGATTATCTTTGCCGCCGCTTCATCGGCCCAATGCGCCGCCGGCCGGTCTTTACGCCCGGTCTTTTCCGGCGCGGTTTCCTGTCCGTTGTTCTTGTTCATCATCGTCTGTCTGTTTACACCAAAGGCCCGGCCAATCTAGCGTTTCACCGGACGCAGCGTACCGGTAATAGTCAAAATTGAATTTTCAAACGTTACTTCCAGAGTTCCGTCCCAATTAAACATGGCCATCATGTCGCCGTAATCGTTCTGAATAGGACCGGTAACATCATTCTCTCTGGAGTCAACAGGCCTTCCTGAAGGGACAGCGGGATCCCATACCTTTTTCCAATCCACCGTGCCGGCGGTTCCATCGGTGGAAAAATCTCTGGAAATAACCTGGGGATTCTGGCCTTTGATATATCCGATGGTACGCATTACATAGCTTCCTCTCGGAAAGCTGATGTTGCCGTTCTTGTCGGTTTGTATACGGTAGGCTACGCCCCTGTGCACATACTCCATGGTGATCTGCGCAGCTTCCTTATAGACATGGAGGTTGTCCTCAAGGCGGATTGTATCAGCCGCCAGGGGAAAGAGAAGCAAGCCCCGAAAGCCCGTTGAGATGGTCGCCCTCCCCATGATGTCGGTCTGGATTGGGGCAAAAAGCGAAGTTGACTTCTGCCTGGAAGCCCCGGAAACCGCGTCAAAGGCGTCTTTCTCTGCGGCGATATACCTGATGGCGGATTTATAGCTCAGGTAGTTCCCGGTATTCGAGCCGGACGGGTTAAACCGGTAATCAATATTAAGATCCTGGGCAAAGATGATACCTCCGGCAAACATCAAAACAAACAAAAAAAATACCGCTTTTTTCATACATATACTCCTATAAAATTAAATCGGAAGGGAATCGGAGATTCTAATACTCCTTTATACAATGAAAGAACCAATGGTTTCTTCCATAATTTGAATATTCTGATGGGTAGCCTTGGCAAGTTCCAGCACGGCTTCCGCGGCCTTGTTCACTTCACCGGCGCTGTCGCCCATGCCGATAATGCCTTTCTGTATAGCCCGGACTATGCCGGTAAGTTCGTCCATCTCCTTTTTAACTTTATCCATGTGTCCGGTCATATCCGTCGATGTAACCTGGACCCGCGAGGCCGCGCTTTGGATAGCGTCCAAAGCCCCCTGAATCTGGGCCGAAGCGTCCCCCTGGGCTTCCATAGCCGTACCGATCTTCTCAACAAAGGCATCGGTGGCATTGATCTGTTCCGATACTTGCAAGAAGGCTTCTCTGGATTTTGCGGAGATCAGAACCGTGTCCTGTACCGACCGCGCTATGCCGGAAAGCTCCTGTTTGATGGACTGGGACTGGGAACTGGCGCTTTCAGCCAGGCCCCGTATTTCCTCGGCGACCACCGCGAAACCGCGTCCGGCTTCTCCCGCATGGGCTGCTTCAATTGCCGCATTCATGGCAAGGAGGTTGGTCCGCGCGGCAATATTGGCGATACTCTGATTTGCGCCCACCAGGGACTGAGACTGGGCAAGGATGCCCTGGATCTGCCGATCCACCGCGTCCTGCCGCTCTTTCCCCGTATCCGCAACGCTGACCAGAGCGGTGAACTGGTCTTTCAGCTCCTGTACCGAGGTCTGAACTGCGTGTATCGTTTCCGCCATCTTCTCTACCGAACTAAAGGACGCGCTGACGGCCTTGTTCTGATCCAGAATTAAGGTGTTCAAGCCCGCCAGGGCTGATGATGCATCTAACAATACCTGGTTGGTCTTTTCCAGAGACTGAGCCTGCCCCTCGGTCTGGCCCTTAATATCCATAGCGGTATCCATGATCCTGGCGTTGGCATTGGCGGATTCCTCAGACCGGCCGCTCAGGTTCTCTCCAATTTTCTGCAATGAACCCTGAGCGTCCTTGAGCTGCTTTACCAGGCCCCGTAACGAGGCAATGAAACTGTTGACGCTCCTGATGATAACGCCAATCTCGTCCCGCTGTTTTACCGGTATCTGGCAGGTAAAGTCCGCCTCTTTGGAACTTAAATTCTCTGATACCGCGGCGGTAATTTTGGCGGTAGATTTCAGAGGCCTTATGACGATCCCCCGGAGAAGAAGGATAAAGATCACCAAAAGAAAGACTATGCCTCCCAAAAGCAGGGGAATCACCACCCTGTTGATCAGCGCTACTGTCTCCGCCACAGAGGTCATGGGGAGACTCATGGAGATAATCCCTACCTGGGAATCAGAGCCGTCTTTAAGGGGAAAATGAACGCCGTAATAGGTAATCCCGCCTGCGATGTATTCTCCCCGATAGGTTTTTCCCAGACCCAGCACCGTATCGATCATCATGTCGTGATCCGAAGAAAGACTGCCGGCAAAGGGGGTAATCCAGACTTTCCGGGCCTCCGAAGCCGGCGATATCCCCTCGGAACTATTTCGGTGCCGGGGCCCCTGGTAAATATCTATTTCACATTGAGTAAGGGCCTTGAGATCGTTTACGAATTTGTCGGAAAGGATGCTGTATTCGATAAAGCCGTACCCCGCAAGGTTCCCGTTCTCAAAGACGGGAATGGCGGAGATAAGTTCCAGGGTATTATCCAGAGAATACATTCTGGTAATACAGTCCCTGCCTTCGGTATAAGAGATAATGGTACGGACATACCGCGCTCCTTCCGTTCCGGAGGTTCCGCCATGTACAAGCAGATACCCGTCCCTGTCCACCAGGGCAATACCGTCTACATCCAGGGCGGAAGCCATAGCGTCAAGCTGGGCCTGAAAAGAGGCGCTTTCCCCGGAACTCAGCCTTCCGGTGATCTCCGCATCTCCGGCAACCCACCGGGCTTTCTTTTCCAGCAATGCGGTCTGTTCATCAATGAGGCGATACACCAGGTCTTCCTTTCCGTCTATACCCGCCTTGAATGAAGCGGTAGATGTTGAAGTTGTAAGGATATTAATTGTAAACATAAGGCTGAGGGCAAATATGGCAAAACAGACAAAAATAGGAAGTAATAGTTTAGTGCCGATGGAAAACGTCTTGTCACCCATGGAAAGCAGTATACACAATTCGGCATAGCAGGAACAATACCCCTTTCCTTAAAAAAACCGGACGGCCTTTTTCAGGTAGAACCCTGGCCGATAGGGCCGGTCTCTTGGCTGATCCCCGGCCCCCCCCCCATTTTTTTTACTCATTTGCCCGGAGGATCGCCTCCCTGCTCCGCCCGGATCAGAGCGTCTTTCAGCGTAGATGTCATTGCCGCGAATTTATACTCGTTTTTGTCCATTACACAGGTTTTGTCAAGCGCCAGTTCAGCGGCTTTACAAACGATTTCCGGGCTGAGCGTTTTGCCTGTCAGAAATTGTTCAACGTTTTTTAGCCGGTAAGGGACAGGGGCCACGCCGCCAAAAACCAGCCTGACATCCTTGACAACCCCCTTTTCCATTACCAGGCGGGAGGCAAGACTTATGACCGCGAAATCAACGGCGTTGCGTACCCTGACTTTATCATAATGGGATATCCCTTCCGAGTCAGGCACGATAATTTCCGTGATCAGTTCACCCGGCCGGAGCAGGTCCTGGGCATTCAGCCTGGCGGTAAAAAAATCTTCCGCGGAAATGGTACGCTCGGTGGTAACGATTTCCGCTTCCAGCATGAGGAGTACCGGCGCCAAATCGGAAGGGTTTACCGCGTAACAGCCGCAGTGCATGCAGCGCCGGGCCTTCCGGACAGCGGATTCCGGCGGAAGCGTTTCGGAGTCTTCCAGGGTGAGGGTGCGCCGGCCCAGGGGGACTTCCTTTAACACCGCGGCCCTGTTCACGCCTATGCCCTCCCGGTCAAAGTGTCTGAACCCGAAAGGCGTTTCCGCCTTTTCAACGGTAATGCCCAGATCCTGATTGATGCTGCGGGCCGCCGCCCCTCCAGCGGCGATGGCGCGGATTGCGATATTCGGGCCGGTAACCGCGTCGCCGCCGGCATAAACCCCCGGGGCCTTTGTTCTGGATGAATCCGGGTCCGCGTCGATGAGCCCCCGGGGAGACTTAATCTGGCCGGCCAGTTTATCCCCCAAAAATTCCAGATCAACCCGCTGGCCTGTGGCCAGTATGATGTAGCCGGAGTTAATAACGGTGATATCCTTTTCGTCATACACAGGGGAAAATCGGCCCTCTTTATCAAAAACGGACAGGCATTTTTTTGCCTCCAGGCCGCTGACCCTGCCGTCTGTGCCGGTGAGAACCCTGGCGAGTCCCCAGCCGTTGTAAATCTGTACGCCTTCTTCCCTGGCCCGCTCGACCTCCTCAGGGGACGCGGGCATTTCATGGGCCTGTTCAAGGCAGACCAGCTTTACATTTTTCGCTCCCAGCCGCACCGCCGTTAAGGCCACATCCATGGCGACATTGCCGCCGCCGCAAACCAGTACGTCGTTGCCGATGGCCTTTTCCAGATAAGTATTCACTTCCACCAGAAAGTTCAGGCCGAACTCGGTGAGCTTTTCGCCGTCCAGTCCCAGAACGGGCTGTTTCCACGCGCCGGTTCCGAAATAGACGCTGTCGTTCTCCGCCTTGATCTGTTCGGCGCTGATGTTTTTGCCCGCGTCAACGCCAAACCGGAAGATGACACCCATTTTTTCAAGGGCCGCGGCAAAGGCGTCTACGTACTTTTTCGGCAGCCGGTAATGGGGAATGCCGTATTGCAATACGCCGCCGGCTTTTTTCATCCGGTCATAGACGGTTACGGTATGCCCCGCTTTACGCAGAAAATAGGCGGCGCTTAAACCGCCGGGACCCGCGCCAATGACGGCGATCTTTTTCCCCGTTTCCTTTTCGGGGGCGGAGTAGAATGTATCGGCGTGTTCCAGAATGTAGTCCCCGACGGCGCGTTCCACTCCGTGAATGTTTACGCTTTCGCCGTAGACGCACTGGTTGCAATCATCCTGACAGAGATGGGTACAGACCCGGGACGTGAGCATGGGGTTGACCCGCAGGATGACCTCCGCCGCGGCGTCCCAATCGCCCTTTCGCAGACAGGCCAAATATTCCGGGATCTTGGTTCCGGCCGGACAGGCGTTTTTACAGGCGGAACCTTGAACCTCCATGCCGCCGAAGACGGAGTGATACCGGTTTTCACCATGAATAGCGTAACAGGTTTCGCCTCCCTTGCGCTTGCACTGAAAAGCGCCGCCGATGGAATCGGGGTAGCGGTAGTACCAGCACCGCACATCCTGGCATATATTGCCGGCCACCGTAGCGATAGTGCGGACAAGGGGAGACGCGACGGAATAGGCCGCCTCGGAGAGCGCCGGCCAGTTTTTCAGTTTTGCCACATCCTTTAGCCGCGCACCCGCGCCCAGTACCAAAGATCCGCCTTTTTCTTCAATCCTGTTATAACCCGGAATGGTTTTTAGATTGACCACCATTTCAGGATAATCCGGTAAAATGCGATCCTTCCATACGCCCAGAAGATCGCTGCCGCCTGAAAGGGGGAGCGCCTTCCCCTTTGAGTCTTTTAAAAGCCGCGCAGCTTCAGTAAAACTGCCGGCATTTCTATGTTCAAATGATTTCATCTTAATTCCCCTTATTTGATTGGAAGGCGTGGTCCATACCCCGGAGCTTGCTCCGGAAAATTTACAACCCGTAGAAAGATGTAAACCGATTTGCGTATCGGGGTATGGACCACGCCAGTACAATAAATTTCCT
>JAIROT010000191.1 GCA_031257385.1 Treponema sp. | reverse complement strand
ACGCTTACAAAAACTGGTATTAAACCAGACGGTATTATAAATTTCCTCTCGAACGAGCCTCCGTTCCGGTACAACCCAACGCTAAAGATACCGCGCGGCTTGCCGCGCGGAGGCTCATTACGCCCGCGATGCCGTCCACATCCACGTTTATATCAGAGCCCGTATTGGTTGAAGATCCCGCTATGATACCGGAGCTGTGTGCGTTGCGCAACACGTAGGGTATCTGCCTGTCCGCCGTGTAGGGGAATTCCAAAGAAGCAGGGCTTATTCGAAAGTCTGTTTTAATACCCCCGCGAAGATTCAGGCAAAGCGCTAAGGCCGCCCTATCTTGTACGGTCTACCCCAATCCGCCCGCAGCCTCCGCTGATCACGCAGCGGGAGCAGAAAGGACTCACCGGACGGCAGAGTTTCTGGCCGTAGAGGACCAAGAGGGCGTTAATGCCTTTCCAGTATTTTCGGGGCAAGATCTCACGGAGGGTCATTTCAGTTTCTTCAGGGGTTTTAGTCGAGACCCAGCCGCGACGGTTTGATATGCGGTGCACGTGGATATCCACGCAGATACCGGGAAGGTCGAAGGCTTCGATAAGTACTAGGTTGGCGGTTTTCCTGCCCACCCCCGGCAGGGCAAGCAGGGCGTCCATATCGGAGGGAACTTTGCCTTCGTAATTCTCAAGCAGTATGGCGGCGATTTTTTTCAGGCTCGCCGCCTTGGTCTTGTAAAAACCTGCGGGGTAGGCAAGGCGGGCGATCTTTTCCTCGCTGAGGGCGGCAAGCTCCGCCGGTCCCGGCGCTTTTTCAAGCAGCCGTCTGGAGGCTTCCAGCGTCACCTCGTCCTTGGTGCGGAGACTCAAAATTGTGGAGACCAGTACCGGCCAGGGGTCCCGCCGGTAGCGCTCCGCCACCATGGTCACCGAAGGATCGTTAAATCCTTTCCGCCATTTTTCAAGGGCGGTTATTATCATGCCCCATTTAATTTCAGATTTCTGTTTCATGTTTCACTTCTTTTCGCATAACAGGCGAAACTCCCCGCTCAAGCAGGCACACCGCCAGGGCTTCCACGGCCCTGCCCTTTCCTACCGGCCCCAGGCCTTCGGCGGTTTTTCCCTTCACAAAAACCGCCTCCGCCGGGACTTCCAGCGCTGCCGCCAGCGATTTCCGGATATCCTCCCGAAAGGGGAGCAGCCTGGGACTTTCGCATCCTACCACGCAGTCCAGGTTGACAAGACGCCAGCCCGCCTGCTTCACCATACCGAAAGCGGAACGCAGAAGCGACATGGAGTCCGCATCCTTCCAGACCGGTTCAGAAGGGGGAAACAGGCCGCCTATATCCCCCAGGGCCGCAGCTCCCAGGAGCGCATCAATCACCGCGTGGGCCAACACGTCCCCATCGGAATGTCCCTCTTCCCCCCTTTCAGCGGGTATCTCAATTCCCCCCAGCAGAAAACGCCGTCCTGAGACCAGGCGGTGCATATCCTGTCCCATGCCAATTTTTATCACCACAGGTCCTCCGGAAACGTGATCTTCCGGTTTTCAGGGGAGCCGGGGATTACCGCCACCGGTCCGATGAACGCGCCCCAGACTTCGGCGTCGTCGGTATATTCCACATTACCGTCCCGCTCATACCCGGCGGCCCGCTCGTGGGCGGAGAGGATTTCGGGAAAGTCAAAAGCCTGCGGGGTCTGGGCGGCTCCGGTATTGGAGCGCCTGAGATGCTGTTTTATGAAAACCGGACCGGAGGCCTCCAGGGGCGAGTCCGTTTCCTTGGGGGTTTCGGTCAGCGGAAGCAGGGGAATGACGGCGCGGTATTTTTGCACCGCATCAATAACGCGCTTGATGAGGGCGGGGCCTATCCAGGGCCGCGCGCCGTCGTGGATAAGCACATAACGGGGCGGACAGGCGGCAAGCAGGGAAAGGGCGTGATGAACCGAGGCGCGGCGGGTTTTACCGCCGGGAACAAAGAGTATCCTCGGCTTACCGGCTGAAAGCAGTTCCGTCGGCAGAGCCCGGCGGGCGGCGGCCTCACCGCTTTCGTCATCGGCGGGGACGGCGATAACCACGGTTTCGACAAGGGGGGCAAAGGCCAAAACCGCCGCGCCCAACACGGTCAAGCCGCCGTTATCAGGCAGGGGGCGGTATTCTTTTTTAAGACCCTTCATCCTGAGGGAGGAACCGGCGGCGCAGATGATCGTCGCGATAGCGGCCCGGTCCGCGTCCGTTGCGGGATATTCCATAGTATTGTTTGATACCGGCTATTCGGTTTCAAGGCGGGCAAAGATCATATTTTCCACCTCTTCCCTGGATTTACGAAGTGAAATGGCAACCTCGTCTTCCAGCAGTTTCAGCGCTGAATCGTAGAGTTTCCGCTCCAGAATGGGCAGTTCCTTCACCTTGCTCCGGTGGTACAGAGAACGGACAATGCTGGCGATGTCCCTGACGCTACCTTTTTTCAACAAATCAAGATTCATCTGGTAGCGCATTTTCCAGTCCGAGGGGATAGGCTCATAATCCTCGCCGATAAGCTCCAGGGCTTTCAGCGCCTCGTCCCGTGACACGGTGGGGCGAATTCCCAGCTCCACCGCCTTGTCCACCGGGACCATTATAGTCATGTCCGTCACCTCAAGATAAATCACATAGTAAGGTATTTTGGAATCCTTGAATTTTTTCTGCACGATAGACCGGATCACCCCCACGCCCTGGCTGGGGTATACCACTTTCTGGTCAACCTGAAAACTCTTGGCTTTTCTCATTACTGTTTATTATAGCATAAAAAGCCGAAAACCGTCCATAAGCCTTTCGGCGCATACAGGGGCGGACGCAAACCCAAAATACCTCAGCTATTTATTCGTGCCGAGGGCTTTAATACCCCGCCCTCGCCGCCAGGGCAGCCGCAGTATGAGCCTCCGCGCGGCAAGCCGCACGGTATCTGGAACGTGGGGCAATTTCTTGATCGGAGGCTCGTTCGAGAGGAAATTTATAATACCGTCTGGTTTAATACCAAATTTTTGTAATCGTTACTTTATTCAGCCGGAGCAGAGCTCCGGGGTATTAAACCAGACTTTCGAATAAATTATTCGGGAGCGACGGGGCTTGAACCCGCGATCTCCGGCTTGACAGGCCAGCGTGATAAACCAGCTTCACTACGCCCCCCCTAAAGATCAATTCACTCTATCGAAATTGTAAAAAATAGTCAAGTGCCCGCTACGGTCGGATCGGCAATGCTAAAATGAGCCCCACGCGGCAGCTGCTTGCGCAGCATGAAGAACCCAGGAGCAAGCTCCTGGGTATCTTCGTTGGATAGGAAATTTATTGTACTGGCGTGGTCCATACCCCGATACGCAAATCGGTTTACATCTTTCTACGGGTTGTAAATTTTCCGGAGCAAGCTCC
>JAIROT010000175.1 GCA_031257385.1 Treponema sp. | reverse complement strand
AGGAAATTTATTGTACTGGCGTGGTCCATACCCCGATACGCAAATCGGTTTACATCTTTCTACGGGTTGTAAATTTTCCGGAGCAAGCTCCGGGGTATGGACCACGCCTTCCAATCAAGCTCTGTATCATGGGACGTAACCAGCATTCCGCCAACGTTATCCGAAAGGCTTCGTTGCTCAATAACAACAACGCATCTGCCCATGCCCTTGACTATCAAGTCTCTCATATCGGCAAGATATACCACCGTCAGTTCAGGGGAGTCAGGGATGTTTTGAACCTTGAGTGACTGCAATAACGGGCGGAAGGTTTTTATTCGAAAGTCTGGTTTAATACCCCGCGGCTTGCTGCGGTTCAAACAACATAACAATTTCAAAAATTCGGTATTAAACCAGACGGTATTATAAATTTCCTCTCGAACGAGCCTCCGATCAAGAAATTACCCCACGTTCCAGATACCGCGCGGCTTGCCGCGCGGAGGCTCATTCCCTGCGGCGCAGCGCTTAATAATTTCCGCCGGTGTTCTGGGGGTAATACAGTCCGACATAGAAGGCTGGTCATCCAGAAAAGCGCCGACAGCATATTTTTCCTTAAACAGGTTAAAGTTCGCGTTTTTTGCCGGGACACTGTAAAGGTATTCCGTCACATACGCGAGACGGGTAAAGGTTTCCAATTCCGCAAGATCGATATGTTCGCTCACCGCTCCCCATTCATTTACCGCACGGGCCAGGGCAAGCCGCAGGAGGGATCCGGGTATACCCTTGAGGGGATCTGTCTGGAGGTCCATGTCAGGATAATGAAGAACCCAGGAGCAAGCTCCGGGGTATGGACCACGCCTTCCAATCAAGTTTGATCACATCAAAACGATCCCTGAATGCGGGATCCAGTATGTTCCGTCCCTGGTAGCGGGGGGAAACTTCATTGGCGGTGGCAAACACCACAAAACCGGGCTTGACCGGATATGTGCGGTGATCGCTTTCCTGAACGGTAATAGTATCTCCGGGACGTTTCAAAAGATAGTCCTGTAAACGCATTACAATGGTCTGATCCGAGACATTGACCTCGTCCAGGATCACCGGCCGGCCTGAATCGGCGGCTTCCACCAGCTTGCCCAGGGTATGCCGGAACATACCGGTTTCCGGGTCCTGTTCAACCTTGCCGGTAAACACGTCACTCATCATGTCCCCGTGGCCTGATATGATAAGCGGTTCCCCGGAAAGCCCCGCGGAGAACCGGACCGCCCGGGTTTTTGCGATACCCTTCTCTCCAGTAAGGAGGGTCGGGCTGCCGTCCGCCAAATTCCCCACCAGCCGATCTATCACCTGGAGCATCTGCGTATTAAAAAGAAGGCCGAACTCTTCCATGGTAAAGTGATCGAAGATCGCCCTGGCGCGGACGATCTGTAAATCACTCCCTTCCTTTTCAGCTTCGGCGATATGTATCTTCGCGGCGTCTATCCGGGCGGTAAAATAATCGTATTCCACATCGGTAAAGATCCTGCCGTTTTTCGGCGCGGCGATTATCTGACGCCATAACCGCATCCGCTCCCCAAATTCCGCCTTGTATGCTTCGACTATACGGCGGATAATGAGGTACTCTTCCGCGTCATCCTCATGGAGGTTCAGGATGCCGGTAATTCTTTTCGCCAGCTCCCCGGTCAGATCCTGCCGGCCTGTCAGTTCCGGCAAAACGTTTTGGATGGAACACCGGCTGCCGGAAGCTTTCAGCGCCGTACCAAGGCTGTTCAGGGCGTCACAATAGTTCTTAACCGGACATTCTTTTACCAGGCAGGCGTTATTATCCATCGTATTATTTATTGATTATTAAGAAAGATATTTATA
Source organism: Treponema sp. (assembly GCA_031257385.1). Taxonomy (GTDB): domain Bacteria; phylum Spirochaetota; class Spirochaetia; order Treponematales; family Breznakiellaceae; genus WQXQ01. The sequence goes on along the minus strand of JAIROT010000175.1, from coordinate 11,651 downwards.
GTAGTATACACTACACAAATTAAATTATGGACGTATTATAGTCATTATATTTATGGAAGGTCTTGATTCGCGGGTTAGTCAGGCGGCCGCCCAACTGGGCCGGCTTTACGGCTTATGGGGACTGGAAATCAGAATTGAACACGCCGATCCCGGCGCGGGGGCCGGAACCTCTTGCTCAATAAGCGAAAAGGGCATCATTATCAGTTTTGACCCGGAATCCTTTGTTGAAACGCCCGGCATCCCGCCGCTAATAGCCGCCCTGTACGTCATCGCCCGGGAACTTGGCCGCGCCTCCGAGGCGGTAAAAAACCCCGAATATTTCCGGGCATACCGCAAAAAGTCCAAAATTGAAAAGACCTTTTATGATTTCCTCGATTACACCGCCATTGATTACGCCGGCCGCCGTATTCCCCTCCTGGACCGGTACATGGACGACATTTACACCGCATCCATGCCCCATGATCTGACGGATTTGGCGTTGCATATGGAACTGTTATACGCCATTAGAATAAGCCAGGTTGAGAAAAATCCAAAGAAGAAATTAATGGTTGATCCCAGGGTGGCGGATATCCTGGCGGGCTTGCGGAACTATCGGGCCGGGGGTTTTAGTTTTGATGTGATCGAATCCTTTTCAGACCCCCATTCATCCATGGCTGAACGCCGGCAAATCGCGGATATTTTCATCAAACCCCGCTACCATGCCCTGTTACGGGAAAATCACCGGGAACGGACCGGGGCGGACCGGGACAATGAAGCGGACGGGAAAGGGGAGAAATCCGCCGCCGATATGTTTCGGGATCAGTTCATGGACGCCCTCGCCGGAGAAGAAAAAAAGAGCCCCCCTTTGCGGGGCGGAGAATCCCGGCCTGAGGGGGAAGGCGTCCGGAGCGTTGGGGGATCAAACGAAACGTATCCATTGACCGCTATGGCGGAATTTTACGCGGAAGCTCTGCGCTTGGATACCGCAGATGCCCGGAGATACGCCGCTTCCCTTGTCAGGTGGCGTCCTGTCATACGGCGGATTGCGGAGCTGTTTCTCGCTCTGGCCTCTCCCTCGGAAGTTTTGCTCAGCCCCCGCTACGATCATTCCGCAAGACCAGAAGGTTTCCGCCTGCATCCCCTCAGGATCAACCAGGCCGCCATTCAGCAGGCAAGCGGGACGCCCCACGCGATCTGGCAGCCTCTCAAACGATCAGGCAGAAGGCAGGACCTGTCCTTCGGCGGACTGGATGTGTACCTCCTGACAGACATAAGCGCCTCCATGGAAGGAGAGAAAGCCCGGTGCGCCGCGGATACCGCCCTTTGCCTCATCGAGGGCCTTCAAATGGCTTCGTATATGGCCCGGAACAAAAACAGGTTGAAACGGCCGGACGTGCGGATAGAGCTTACCGCCTTCGGCGCGGCCTTCGATGTGGTCTGTCCCTTGTCATACGAACCTGCCGGGGAACAGAAGGGGAAGCTATTCCTCAGCCTTCGCAACGCCAACAGCAAAGGAACCTATATCAGCGGCGCGCTGGATAGTATAAGACAGTCCGCCCAAAAAAACGATTGCCGCAAAAAATTGGTTTTCATTGTCAGCGATGGAAGATTTCACGATCCCGATGAGGCCGGACAGGCGGCCCGTTCTCTGGGGCCGGATATTCATATTAAGCAGATTTTTATTCGTGCTGAGGGGTTTAATACCCATGTGCGTTTACTTAGGTTTTAGCCATGAGCAAAAAGAAGGAAAACAATGGTTTTTGCATCAAAAAATAGGGGTTTTTCCTTCCTAATTTTGCCTTATTTGCCGCTGTGATTATTTAAGTAAACGCATATGGGTCTAATACCCCGTCGAAGCCCTGCTTCGCGGGCACTTGAAAAAAGCATGGGATATAAATACAATGGATTTAAGGAAACCTCTAAAAACCGGTTGTTTTCGGTTCCCTTGCGGTTTCTAACCCTGCGGGTTGCGAAACATGTATTTCAGGCGGAAAACTTCCAAAAACTGAAGTTTTGGGAAAGCCTCTGAAAATTTCCGTAATTCCGCCTGCGGGAGAGGGTGATTGAAAGGAAAATACAATGACACCCAGAGAACGACTGTATGCCCGGCTGGCCGGGAAGCCGGTGGATAAAATCCCCAATATGAATATATTTATGTTTATAGTTGCCAGGGAAGCCGGCGTGTCCTACAGTGAATATGTGCAGAATTACCGTAAGCTCGTGGAGGGGAACCTGATCTGCGCCGAAAAATACGGGGTGGACAGCGTGGGCGCCATTTCCGATCCGATGCGCGAAACCGCAGCCTTTGGCGCAAGAGTGGTTTTCCCTGAAGACGCCTGCCCCTACGCCGAAGTTCCCCTAATCACCGATGATTTTGATCTTTCGGTACTGAACCGTTTTGATCCCCTCGACAGCCCCCGCACCCTGGACCGCGTTAAAGCCTGCGAACTGCTGCGGCAGAAAGCGGGTAATGATTATCCGGTTATCGGCTGGATAGAAGGCTGTCTTGCCGAGGCCGCGGATTTGAGGGGCATTAATGAACTGCTGGTTGACCTTGCCGAAAACGAGGAATACCTTGCGGAACTTTTTGAAATTATCTTTGCCCAGCAAAAGTGTTTTGCCAGGGCACAGATCGACGCCGGGGCCGATTTTATCGGTGTGGGGAACGCGGTAGCTTCTTTGGTCGGTCCGGCGCTGTATGAAAAATACGCTCTTGCCTGGGACAGGGCCATTGTCGATTATATCCATGAACAAGGCGCGGGGGTAAAACTCCATATCTGCGGCAATATCACCAGGCTGCTGGAACTGCTGCTGCAGGTTGAGCCGGATATTCTTGATGTCGACTGGATGGTAGATTTCCGGCGGGCCGCTCAGATGTTTAAGGACAGCCGGACCGCGGTATCAGGCAACTTCAATCCCGCCGGGGCGATACTGCTGGGCAGCGTGGAACAGGTACAGGCCGAGATAAGACGCTGCATCAGTGAGGGAACGGAAACAACTCTTATCGCCGGGGGATGCGAAATCCCCGCCGCCGCTCCGGATGAAAACCTTCGGGCAATGGATAGGCTCCTGTATATTAAACAGTGAAGGCTTTCCCAAAACGCAGCTATTCAGAAAAAAAAAGGGGGGTGGGGGGGGCTGAATAGCCGCCCCAAAACAAACCGGGTTTTGGGGAAATCTCAGTGAAGAGGTACATTCTGGATATTGCCGTTACCCCCCTATTAATCGCCGCTCTGGTTTTGTTTGCTGTTTTCTGCCTGATTTTTCTCCTTGTAGGCAGGCGTATCGGGCTGAGTCAGGGGCGCAGGCAGGAGCGGCTTGAATGGGAAGGGGGCCGCCTTGAGGGAATCGTAAAGGCCAGGCTCAAGCAGTCACGGGCGGTACTGGGAGGGCTGGTGTCTGAGCAGATGGCGCCCCTGCTGCCGGGCTTTCCCTTTGATCCCGGCGACTGCCGTTTTGTGGGCAAGCCTGTGGATTTCATCGTTTTTAAGGGCATGAACGAAAAAAATATTAGTGAAGTGATTTTTCTTGAAGTCAAAAGCGGCGCCGCGCGTTCCCTAAATGAGCAGGAAAAGAAACTGCGGGACGCCGTGCGCTCCGGCAGGGTGAGTTGGGCGGAATTCGACCCTGCCTGAGATGCGGATACCGCCTGTTGTTGTAACAGGGCAATTCGTTTATATTAAAATCATGAATTTTATAAAGGTTCTCCTCCGGATCATCGCGGTTTTTATCCTGCTCGGTTTTCCGCTTGCCGCCCAGACCCCCGGCGGGAACCAGTCCATGAGCGCTTTGCAGAATTACCGTACAGGCCGGGACCTGGAATCAAGAAACCGCATGACCGAAGCGGAAACCTATTACAACGAAGCCGTTAGGATCTGCCAGAGTGAAATTGCCCGTAACACCGCCACCCGCGAGACTTATACGGTTATCACCTGGACCTTGCAGCGGCAGAATAAATACGCCGAAGTAATCATCTGGGGTGAACGGGGACTCAGGTTGTACTCAGACGAATTCCGCATTGTGGAAATCATGGGAGAAGCCTACTTTTATCTGGGTGAGTACAACCGATCCCTTGCTTTTATGCAACGCTATACCAATGCCGTACCCCAGGGCGAACGGACCCCGACAGCTTATTTTTTCATCGGCGAGATATACCGCCTGACAGGAAAGTACCTTCACGCGGATATTGCCTACAGCACGGCGGTACGTCTTGAGCCGGGCAGCGTCCTTTGGTGGTACCGGCTCGCCACGGTCCGCGAGTCCGCCGGTGACAGGGACGCCGCCATAACCGCATATCAGCGCGCCCTCACGCTCAACCCCAATTATCGGGAAGCCGCTGAAAGGCTTGAGCGGATTCAGGCGCGGTGAGCGAATAGGCCGGTTTCAAAGGCTTAACCCGTTGGAACCGCCCCGGCCTGTCCCATCAATCCCTTGAATTCCCTTTCGTCCAGGGTCTCCTTTTCCAGCAGGAGGCCGGCGATTTTATCCAGCAGAGAACGGTTCCCGCTCAATTTTTCTTTGGCCGAGTCGTAGCGCTGTTCCATTATGCGGGCGATTTCCTCGTCGATGTATTGCTGTGTCGCCTCCGAATATTCCCGGTGGAACATAGGTTCCTGGGGTTGGGGGCCCATCATGCCCGCGCCGCGCTGGGTGAGGGCGATGTTGCGGAAACGGCCGCTCATGCCGTAATCGGTGATCATCCGGCGGGCGATGTCCGTGGCCTTGGTGAGATCATTTGCCGCGCCGGTGGAGACTTTACCGAAGACCAGATCCTCGGCGGCGCGGCCGCCCATGAGTACGTCGATTTTGCCCAGCAGCTCTTCCTCGGTCATAAGGTAGCGGTCCTCAATGGGCATTTGCAGGGTATAGCCCAGCGCGCCGAAACCCCGTGGCACTATTGATATTTTTTGTACCGGATCCGAGCCGGGGGTAAAGGCGGCAATCATGGCGTGGCCGGTTTCGTGGAAGGCGACAATGCGCCGTTCTTCCGGTGAGATGACGCGGGTTTTTTTCTGGAGGCCGGCAACGGTTTTTTCGATGGCTTCTTCAAAATCCTTTTGGGAAACGAGAACCCTTCCGCCCCGGACGGCAAGAAGCGCCGCCTCGTTGACGATGTTTGCCAGGTCCGCACCGGCAAAACCGGAAGTACTTCGGGCAACCGCGGCGAGGTCCACCGCGGCATCGAGTTTTACCTGCCGGGAGTGGATGCGCAGGATTGCCTCGCGGCCATTGAGGTCGGGGCGGTCCACCAGCACCTGCCGGTCAAAACGGCCGGGCCGCAGCAACGCGGGATCAAGCACATCGGGCCGGTTCGTGGCGGCCAGGATGATAAGGCCGCTGGTGGCGTCAAAGCCGTCCATCTCCACCAAAAGCTGGTTCAGTGTCTGTTCGCGCTCGTCGTTGCCGCCCGCGATATTGTTGATGCGGCTTTTACCGATAGCGTCCAGTTCGTCAATAAAAATGATACAGGGCGCTTTGTCCCTGGCCTGTTTGAAAAGGTCCCGCACGCGGGCCGCGCCCACGCCGACAAACATCTCCACAAAGTCCGCGCCGCTCATGCGGAAAAAAGAAACGCCGGCTTCCCCCGCGACGGCGCGGGCAAGCAGGGTCTTACCGGTTCCCGGCGGCCCCACCAACAGCACGCCCTTCGGGATCTTGCCGCCGATATCGGTGTATTTTCGGGAATTTTTCAGAAAGTCCACCACTTCGACAAGTTCTTCTTTGGCCTCGTCCACTCCGGCAACATCGTTAAAGCGCGTAACAATGTCACCTTCGGCGACGATCACCGCCCGGTTCTGCCCCACCGAAAGCACATTGCCGCCCATGTTGCCCAGGCGCTTCATTAAAAAACGCCAGATAAAAAAGAAAAACGCGATGGGCAGCACCCAGCTAAAAATGATATTGAGTATCGTGCTTCCCTCACGGGAAACCGCAAAATAAGCCACGTTTTTTTCATCCATCAATTTAATGATTTCCGGGTCATTGATGGGCACTGTGCGGTACACCGGTTCCTGCTGTGGGACATAGGGCCTGCGGAAAAGCGAGCGGGAAGTGTCCCGCCGGGGGACGCTGGTTGTGTAACCGGTAAAATAGGAATCCGTCAGTTCCACCCGCTTAATTTCACCCGACGCAATCCGCGCCTTAAATTCGGAAAAATCAATCGCCGGATTCACCCGATTGAGAAACACATAGTTGAAAAGGCTCATGCCGACAACCAGGACAATCAAATAAATGATGGAAAATTTCCAGCTGCCAAAGGGATTCGTGTCCGGCAGTTTGGGGCCGCCAAAGGGGAACAAGCCTCCGCCCTTGTTTTTTTTCTTGTCTTTTTTCTGATCGTCCAACATATCCCCCATGTAAACCTCTTTTGTTTTGTTATCTTCATCATAAGTTAAAACAGAAAAATATACTACAGACAAGGTAACTTGTTTCAGTAATTCCGAATTCAAAAAATTTGCCAAAACGTAAGGTATGGAACGGAGCGTGACATATGCCTTCATTATATCCATACGCTATATATGGGGTATGGGGTCTGTCCCCGTACCCCATATATAGCGTATCATTGTCCATATATGTCTTAAACCGACAGTACCCGCATTACCCGTCCAAAAACATGGAAACAGGAAAAGGATGAATAAATTTGAAACGTGGCCCATGGATTGCCGCGTGTTTTCAACCTCATTATAAAAGTTGAATTCGGAATTGCCGAAGTGGTTTTCTCTTCCTCCGTCCTCCTCTTTCCCCTCTTGCGTATCTGTGTTACACTCACCTTATGCCGGATAAACCTCCCCTTTATTTAATTGACGCTTACGGTTTGATTTACCGTTCCTATTTTGCCTTTCTTACCCATCCGTTGAGGAACAGCACGGGCCGGAATGTTTCGGCCCTGTTCGGTTTTGCGCGGACACTGGTGACCCTGCTGAATGAGGGGGCGCCGGCCGGGGATGCCGGGGGCCTGCGCCGGGACGCGGTGGAAAAACCCCTGCGGCTGGCGGCGGTTTTCGATTCGCGGACGCCTACTTTCCGGCATAAAAAGTACCCCGAATACAAGGCAACCAGGCAAAAGGCCCCGGACGATCTGCACAGCCAGGTGCCGCTGGTAGAGGAGTTTCTCGCCGCACTGGGCATTCCCAGTCTGAGGGTGGACGGGTTTGAAGCGGATGACATTATCGCCGCCCTGGCCGGAAAATGCCGGGCCGAAAAACGGCAGTGCTATATCCTTTCCTCGGATAAAGACCTGCTGCAACTGGTGGGGGAGGGGACTTTTGAACTGCGGCCGCTCAAGCCGCTAAAGGGCGAGACCGGCGGGCGGGCGGGCGGCGCTTCGGGCAGCCTTGCCTGGGAATTGATAGGCCCTGACGAGGTCAAGGCCGAATGGGGAGTCGAGCCGGAAAAAGTGCTGGATCTTCTCTCGCTTACCGGGGATACCTCGGACAATGTTCCCGGCGTGAAAGGGGTTGGTGAAAAAACCGCGGTCAAACTTATGGCCCGCTACGCTTCCCTGGACGGGATTTACGAAAACATCGCCGGCATTGAGGGCGCGGTGGGGAAAAAACTCGCCGGGGGAAAAGAGAGCGCCTATTTTTCCCGCTCCCTGATCCGGCTTGAAACAAACCTCCCCCTGCCGGTGAAAAAAATTGACGAACTCTCTATTGAAAATCTCAACAGGCCGGCGGGCGCGCGGGTTCTTTTCCGCGAAGGCATACGCCAAAGCGCCAAACAGCTTGACCCTGAGGTGGGTGCAAGCCCTGCCGCGGAGGTTCCGGAGCAGGGGTTTCCCGCCGCAAAGGGGCCCGAATGGACTTATTCAAGCGCGGACAAATCACTGCTGGGGGACGGCGCTTACCGGATCATCCTTGATATGGCTGAATTGAAATCGCTCCTTGCCGAGGCGAAAAAACAAAAGCTCCTGGCTCTGGATTTCGAGACCGATTCTCTTGACGCGTGGAACGCCCGGCCCATCGGCATTTCGCTGGCGCTGAAACCCAAAGAGGCGTACTATGTACCGGTCGCGCCCCACGGGAGAAAAGACGCGGCTGACGGCGCGGCGGGCCCGCTTGACAGCGCTGAACTGTCGCCTTTCCTTGATCCGGAAAAAGTCCGCGCCCTGCTCGTCCCGCTTTTTGCCGATCCCAAAATGACCGTTGCTGCCCATAACGCCAAATTCGACTACAAAGTAAGCCGCGGCTGGGGGGTGGAGCGCTGGCAGTGCAAAATATGGGATACCATGGTGGCGGCCTGGCTTGCCGACCCTGAACGGAACAACTACTCTCTTGATTCCCTCGCTTCTTATACCTTTGACTATTCCCCCACCTCCTACTTTGACATTGTGCCCAAGGGCGGCACTTTTGACATGGTTCCACTGGAAACGGCGGCCCGCTATTCGGCGGAGGACGCGGATCTCTGTATACGGATGCTGCGCTACCTTGAGCCTCAGCTTATAAAGGCTGAAACCATCGGGCTGTTTGAAAATCTTGAAATGCCCCTGCTGCCGATTCTCGCCGAAATGGAAGGGCTGGGAATTAAAATTGAACCAAAGGCGCTGACCGATTACGGCAGGGAACTTTCGGTAGAACTGGCCCACATTCAGGAAGAAACATGGAAAACCGTAGGTCACGAGTTTAACCTTGCCTCCACCAGGCAATTACAGGAAGTGCTCTTTGTCGAGCGGAAACTCACCCCCGGAAAAAAAACCAAGACCGGCTATTCCACCGACGCGGCGGCCCTGGAAGAACTGGCCTCGCAGGACCCGGTTCCCGCAATGATCCTCCGTCACCGCGTTTTGGCAAAACTGAAATCAACTTATGTGGATACCCTGGCGGACATGGCCGACAGGGAAGGGCGGCTGCACACCAACTTTGTGCAGACCGGTACGGCCACGGGCCGTCTTTCCAGCCGGGAGCCGAATCTGCAAAACATCCCCATCAGGGCCGAAGAAGGCCGCCGCATTCGGGAAGCCTTCATTGCCAGGCCGGGGTTTTTACTCATCTCCGCCGACTACAGCCAAATCGAACTGGTGGTGCTGGCCCATCTTTCAGAAGACCAAAATCTCATCGCCGCTTTTAAGGAAGGCAAAGACGTACACGACCGCACGGCGGCGCTGATATTCGGCATAGACGAAAGCGAAGTGAAAAGCGAACAGCGCCGCATCGCCAAAACAATCAACTTCGGAGTGATGTACGGCATGAGCGCCTTCCGCCTCGCCAACGAGCTGGGTATCAGCCGCACCGACGCGGCAGACTTCATCACCGCCTATTTCAACACCTACGCCGGGGTAAGCCGCTTTATCGAAAATTTAATAAAAAAAACCGAAAAAACCGGTTACGCTTCCACGATCCTCGGCCGCCGCCGCTATATCCCCACCATCAATTCGCGGAACAAAACCGAAAAAGCCGCCGCCGAGCGCATTGCAGTCAACACCCCGATTCAAGGCTCCGCGGCGGATATCGTCAAAACCGCGATGCTGAATCTGGACAAGCGGCTTGCCGCTACGCAAAGCCCGGCGCGGCTTTTGCTGCAGGTCCATGACGAACTGATCCTCGAATGTCCCAAAGAAGCCGCCAAAGCGGCGGTCAATCTAATCAGGACCGAAATGGAACAGGCGGTAAGCCTGCGTATTCCCCTCCGGGTCAGCATGGAAACCGGCGCCCGCTGGGGGGATTTTCATTAGGGCCTGTGGCAGACCTGGACCGGGGAACCGGTCCAGATGTGGTTTTCGCGTATCCTGCTATACACTGAACCGATCCCAAATCCCCGAAAGGGCGGTTCTGACCGCGGTATATTTTTCGTATTTTTTTCTGTAGATTTCGGCCATTTTGGGATTCGGTTCGATTTTTTGCTGAATCCTGGTCATGGCGGAAACTGCTTCCGTGTAGTCTTTAAATTCCCCGGCGGCCACCGCCGCGGTCATGGCGCAGCCCAAAGCGCCCAGTTCCTTTGCGGCGATGGTTTCCATGGGGAAGCCGAGGATATCGGCAAACATCTGCACCCAGACAGACGAATTGACCGCGCCGCCGGCGATCCGTATGGCGCGGGGGGCGGGGCGGGTTTTGAGCAGCCGGTCGATGTGCGTTTTGTGGGAGTACACCACCCCTTCATACACCGCCCGCAGGCAGTGGTTCAGTTCGTGGTACGCGGTCAGGCCGACAAAGGCGGCTTTGCCCAGGGGGTGGTCGTTGGAACCGTACAAAAAGGGCAGAAAATATACGTCGCTCCTCTCCGGCGGAATCGAAACGGCCAGTTCATCGACGTATTCGTACAGTCGCCTGCCCTCCGGCACGCTTTTCTTGTCGAAAAAATTATCCAGAAACCAGTCGAGGTTGCCCGCCGAGGTGGCGCTGCATTCCTCAACCAGAAAATACGGCGGGATGGCAAAGAGCGAATTCATGGCGATACTGCCGTCGGTTACCGGGGTTTTGGAAATATACTCGTTGATGCTCCAGGTGCCGGCAATGGTGCAAAGTTCTTCGGGGCTGGTAAGGTCCATGGCAACGGCGCAGGCGTCAATGTCGAACATGCCCCCCGCCACCGGCGTTCCTTCCTTAAGTCCCGTAAGCCCGGCGGCCTCCTTCGTAATTGAACCGCATTTTTCATGGGAAAACCGTATGGGCGCGAGTTTGTCGTATACTTCCCCGATGCCCAGGAGGTTCAGCATCTGCTCATCAAACTTTACGTTGATAATGTCCATGAGGCCGGAGCCGGATATGTCGGTGGCTTCCGAATAGGCCTCTCCGGTCATGCGGAAACGGATATAGTCTTTGACCGAAAAAACCCAGCGGATGTTTTCGTAGGCCGCCGGCTCCCGGTCTTTGAGCCAGGCCAGGAGGGACACCTGCTGGGAGGCGAGCAGCTTTTGGCATATTTGGGGGTAAATTTTTTGCGCGGTGCCATCGGCGTACCATTTTTCGGGGTATTCCCAGGCCCGGCTGTCCGTCGAGACAATGCCGTTGTACGCAGGCCGCCCGTCTTTGCCCCAGAGGTACAGTCCCTTCCCGTGGCCGCAGACGGCTATGCCGATAACGTCTCGGCTGTCGATCCCTGCGCCCGCGACCGCCTCCCGCACGCACTGGCAGTTGTGCCGCCACAATTCTTCCATATCCCGTTCGGTATAGCCGGGCCTGGGAGCCAGCACGGGCGTGTGCAATCCCCTGGTGGTTATTTCTTTTCCGGTCAAATCAAAGACCGCCGCCTTTACCAAAGTCCCGCCGTTATCAAGTCCTATCACATATTTCGGCATAGGTTCCCCCTGCATGATCTTTCGCGGCGCACGGCCGCTTTACTATAGATACTACAGCCGCAGCCGCCGGTCAAGGGAGACGCAGGGGCGATTACGCAGGGCTTCCCGCTCCATGCCCGGCAATTGCCCTCCCCAAACAGCGCGTCACCCTAAACTTGACCCACAAAAGATTGCTTGCCAGGCGAAGGGCCGCCTCTCCCTGCCCCGTGATTTTTTACCGGTTTTTGTCCCCGCGGCTAAAGCAAAACAGCCCCCTGCTCCCATATAGGGGGTATGAGGCACACACGTACATTAGAGCAGGGGGTGTGGTATGAGATTCGCTCCCGCATCAACAACCGGGAGCGCATCCTCAGCCTGCCAAGGGCCGCTTCCCTCTTTGCCGGGGTTTTCCGGGAAACCATGCGCCGCTTCAGTTTCGGCTTCCGGGGCCTCCGTT
>JAIROT010000125.1 GCA_031257385.1 Treponema sp. | reverse complement strand
ATAAAGAAAATGCACAATTTTGTGCATTTTCTACCTTGCAGACTCCCAAAGGAGCCCAAAAATCGGGGGTTTTTGCGGTCAAAGGCCGCAAAAATCCACAAGTCCCACAGGCTCCTCGGTTCTCTGCTTAACCCTGCCGCGGGAACCCCGTTAAATCCTTAGCCGCTCTACATGGTGGTACGCCGCGGAACGGGCCTGCTTGACCGAATCGTCCTTGAGGTAATCGTCAAAGGGCATCATGCGGTCAATATAGCCGCCCGCCGCATCCGTCCCCTGGGGCAGAATCTCGATAACGCGGTTGGCGATTGAATTGATGAATTCATGATCGTGCGAGTTGAAGAGGATAACGCCGGGAAAGGCGGCAAGACCGTCGTTGAGGGCGGTGATTGCCTCAAGGTCAAGGTGATTGGTCGGTTCGTCCAGAATGAGGACGTTTGCGCCTGAGAGCATCATCTTGGCGAGTATGCAGCGGACTCTTTCGCCGCCTGAAAGAACGTTTACCGGTTTCAGCGCCTCGTCACCCGAAAAGAGCATGCGGCCCAGGAAGCTGCGCACGTAGGTTTCATCCTGATCCGGGGAGTATTGTCTGAGCCAGCCGGTAATCGAAAGATCGGAATTAAAAAAGGCGGTATTTTCCTTGGGGAAATAGGAAAAGGCCGTGGTTTGACCCCAGTAAGCATCGCCGTTTTCGGCCTTTTTCACGCCGGCAATTATGTCGAACAACGCCGACTTGGAGGCGTGTTCAGTTCCCACAAAGGCGATTTTGTCGTTCTTGTTGACCTGCAGCGAAAAGTCCTTGAGCAGCTTCGTCCCTTCAAAAGAAAAACTCAGTTTTTCCACCCGCAGCACATTGTTGCCGATTTCCCGGCCGGGCTTGAAGCCCACATAGGGAAACTTTCGGCTCGTAACGGCGATATTTTCCAGGTTAAGTTTTTCCAGAACTTTTTTGCGGCTTGTGGCCTGGCGGCTCTTGCTGGCGTTAGACGCAAAACGCTGGATGAATTCCTTCAGTTCTTTGGCCTTGTCCTCCCGTTTTTTGAGCTGGTCTCTGGCCTGGCGCTGGAGGATCTGACTCATCTGATACCAGAAATCGTAGTTTCCCGAATAGGGGCTTATCCTGCCGTAGTCAATGTCGCAGATATGGGTGCAGACTGCGTTGAGGAAATGGCGGTCATGGGAAACGACGATCACCGTATTGGGAAACTCGATGAGAAAATCCTCCAGCCAGGAGATGGATTCCAGGTCAAGGCCGTTGGTAGGCTCGTCCAGAAGCAGAATGTCGGGACTGCCGAAAAGAGCCTGTGCCAAAAGGACGCGCACCTTTTTCGATTCATCCAGAGCGGCCATGAGTTTGGCGTGATCTTCCTCGTCAAGGCCGAGGCCGGACAGAAGCTGTCCCGCCTGGGCTTCCGCCTCCCAGCCGCCGAGTTCGGTGAACTCCGCCTCAAGTTCGCTGGCCCTCATGCCGTCCGCCTCGGAAAAATCTTCCTTGGCGTAGATCAGTTCGCGCTCTTTCCGCACGGCGTAGAGTTTTGTATAACCCATGATCACCGTTTCCAGAACCGGATATTCCTCAAAGGCAAAGTGATCCTGTTTGAGCACGGCAACGCGCAGATTCTTGCCGATTGCAATTTCGCCCCTGTCGTGCTCGACCTCGCCGGAAAGGATCTTGAGAAAAGTGGATTTTCCCGCGCCGTTTGCACCGATTATGCCGTAGCAGTTGCCCGGGGTGAATTTGAGATTAACATCTTTGAAGAGGGTGCGCTCTCCAAAACTGAGGCTGACATCGATTACGTTTATCACCGATTATTTCTCCGATAGCAAAAAATTAACCGCAGATTATACTGGCAATAATTTTCACTTCTTTCTGAAGGTTTCCAGCAGGCGGGAGATTATGCCCTTTTTGGGAGCGGCCTGCTCCGGTACGGCTGCTTTCGGAGTCCGCGGGGTTTCGGCCTTTTCTCCGGCAGGGGCGCGTCCGGCAGCGCCCTGACCGGCAGCGCCCGGCCGGGCTTTTCGCCGCTTACGGTTCCTGCCGCCGCCGCGCTTGCCTTCGTTATTGACAGGACGGCCGGCGCCGCTCCTGCCTTTGCCCTCCCCGCCGGCGGCCTGGGGACTTTGTCCCCCGCGAAAGGCCGCCTCTCCGCCGCCGCTCCGTGAACCGGCAGCGTATTTCTTTTTATACAGGGCCATCCGCTCTTCAAAGGAAAGCTGTGAAAGATCCCGCTCCGCCGCCGGCCGCATGGAACTCTTGTCCGCCCGGGCCTCTCCCTTAGCGGATACGCCTTTGCGGGAACTTTTTCCTTCGCGGAAGGCGGCGGCGTTGTCCCGAAAAGCGGCCTCGGGATGCCGGGCGCCGGCGCTACGGTCACCGCCCCCGCTGTCGCGCCCGCCGTGCGGTCTGTTTCCGCGCCGTTCTCCTCTGCCCGCTCCGGCCCGCTCCCCTCCGCGGCCCTGACCGTGAGGACGCGCGCCTCTGCCTTCAGCGGCTTTGGCGTTACCGCGCGGATGCCGTTCCTCCCGGCGGTCTCCGTAGACCTCGGTGTGGATGCGCATGCCGGCGCTTTTATCCTCCGTGTGCAGTTCGGACATGGCTATTTCGGAAGGAATCTTTTTCCCAATGTAACGCTCAATGGCCGGCAGTTCGTATACGTCCTGTTCGCTGGCAAGGGTTATTGCTTTGCCGGTTTTCCCCGCCCTTGCGGTACGGCCGATGCGGTGTACGTAGTTTTCGGATTCAACCGGCAGATCGTAATTGACCACCATGGCAAGGCCCTCAATATCCAGCCCCCTCGCCGCGACATCCGTGGCCACAAGGTACTTAATCCTGCCGGCTTTCACGTCGTCAATTACCTTGAGCCGCCTGGTCTGGGGCAGATCGCCGATAATGAATTCGCAGTCATAACCGTTGATACGCAGCCGCTTGGCCACGATCTCGGTGTAGCGCTTGGTATTGCAGAAAATGATAGCGCTTTCCGGTTTTTCCCGCTCAAGGATTCCCAGAAGGAGCCGCATCTTTTCCTCTGAGGGAACATGGTAGAGTATCTGTTCGACTTCTTCCACCGTGACAATTTCAGGCTCAATCTCAATTTCAAAAGGGGACTTGGTGTATTCCCAGGCGAGGTTTTTGACCCAGGCGTTGAGGGTCGCCGAAAAGAGCATGGTCTGGCGGCGGTCGGCCGGAGGTACCACTTTGATGAGTTTTCGGAGATCGGGGTAAAAACCCATGTCGAACATCCGGTCCGCCTCGTCCAGCACGAGGAAGGCGATATTCATCAGATTCATTCTGCCCGACTTGTTAAGGTCCAGCACCCGGCCCGGCGTCCCCACGAGTATCTGCGCATTGTCTTTCAGTATCTGCTGTTGCTGGGTATACCCGACTCCGCCGTAAAAACTGCCGATTTTGAAGGGCAGATACTTGCCCAGCGCTTTGGCTTCTTCCTCAACCTGAACGGCCAGTTCCCTGGTGGGCACCATAATGATGGCCTTTTTCCCCGCCAGAAGCTCCTCGGCAAGGAGCCGCTGAAAAATGACAATAAGAAAAGCCGCGGTTTTTCCGGTTCCCGTCTGCGACTGCACATACAGGTCCTGACCGTCAAAAGCATGGCTCAAGACCTGCTCCTGGACCGGCATACAGTTAAGGTATCCGGCCTCGGCAATGCCCCGCTGAAGATCGGGATGCAGGTTTAATTCTCTAAATTCCATAATATGGTGGTATGATAGCACGTTTTAAGAGAAATGAATAGCGGCGTGCGTGCGCGTTGCCGTAAACTTACGGCAGGTTTAGGCGTAAGTTTACGCCGGGTCCTACGGGGACAGACCCCGCGAGACTGGCCGCAAGTATTGCCTCAAACAAGCGGCGCATTCTATGTTAAACCGGGGATTGGGGCGCCTCAAATTGAAAACGCTGCCGGAACGGCGCGAAACCCCGGCCTATTCCCCGCGCCCGGTTCCCTTTTTTACCAGCACCATCAGCAGGGCGATATCCCCCTGCCTTATGCCGGGTATACGCGCCGCCTGTCCCACGGTGAGGGGCCTTACGATTTTGAGTTTTTCTTTTGCCTCCGCCGACAGGCCGGTGAGGGCGGCGTAATCCATGGCGGGATCGAGCTTGATGGCCTCCATTTTGGCGGACTTGGCGGCGGCGCGCTTTTCTTTTTCGATATAGCCCGCATATTTGATATCCAGCCGCGCCCGTTCCAGCCATTCATCCGGATAGCCCGCAAGCTCCGGCACAAAGGGAATAATGTCGGCTAACCGGACGCGGGAATCGGCAAGGCAGCGCTCAAGGCTTTCGCCGGCGTGGGGGCGCAGGGCCTCAATTTCGTCAGACTCGGGATTACTTAGTTTTCGCCGTGAAAGCAGTTCCCGGATTGTGTCTAACGCCTCGGTCTTTTTCAAAAACCGCTCCCACCGCCGTCCGTCCGCCAGCCCCGCTTCCCTGCCCCTGGGGGTGAGCCGCGTATCCGCCGTGTCGTGGCGCAGCATCAGCCGGTGTTCGGCGCGGCTGGTAAACATCCGGTAGGGTTCTTTGGTTCCCAGCGTGGTGAGGTCATCCACCAGTACGCCGATGTAGGCCTCGGCCCGGCCCAGTACGAGGGGCGGCCGGCGCGAAAGTTTCATCGCCGCATTGATACCCGCCATGAGGCCCTGGGCCGCGGCTTCCTCATAGCCGGAGCTGCCGTTGGTTTGCCCCGCGACAAAAAAACCGGAGAGCCGTTTGGATTCAAGGCTGGGATAGAGGTCAAGGGGGTCAAGGTAATCGTATTCCACCGCATAGGCGGGCCGAACGATTACTGCTTCTTCAAGACCGGGAATGCTGTGGATAAAATCCCGCTGTACATCCTCAGGCAGGGAACTGGACGCGCCGTTCATGTACATCTCGTTGGTGGAAAGCCCCTCGTACTCAATGAAAATGTGATGCCGCTCCCGCTGGGGGAAACGCATAACCTTATCCTCAATTGAGGGACAGTAGCGGGGACCGGCGCCGGTGATTTTTCCGCTGTACAGGGGGGAGTATCTGATACCGGCCCTGATGATCTCGTGAGTGCGGGGGCAGGTGTAGGTGATCCAGCAGGGCAGCGAAGGGCGGTCAATAAGGACTTCAGTGTCAAAGGAAAAAGGCTCCGGCTTTTCGCCGTCCTGCCGTTCCATTTTTGAATAGTCGATAGTATTACCCGCGATACGCGCCGGAGTGCCGGTTTTGAGCCGCCCGGCAGGAAAACCCCGCTGCCGCAGCTTTGCCCCCAGGCCCAGGGCGGCCTCCTCGCCGAGACGTCCCTCCCTTGCGTCGTACTCGCCGATGAAAATCTTCCCCTCCATGAAAGTGCCCGCCGCGAGGATCACCGCGCGGGCCGAGATGCGATGCCCCCGCCTGGTGATAACTCCCCCGACACGGCTGCCCGCGTCCGCAAGACCGTCCTCCCTTATAATCAGATCCGTCACGGTGTCCATAAAAATGCTGAGGCCTTCCTGCTTTTCCAAAGCCGCGCGGGCCGCAGCCTGATACGCCTGTTTGTCCGTCTGCGCCCTGGGCGCCTGAACCGCCGGACCCCGGGAACGGTTAAGCACCCGGTACTGGATCATAACGGCGTCGGTTAGTTTAGCCATTTCGCCGCCCAGCGCGTCTATTTCCCGGACCAGGTTGCCTTTGGAAAGACCGCCCACCGCGGGGTTGCAGGAGAGCGCGCCGATCCGGTCGGGGTTCTGGGTGATGAGGAGAGTCGAAAAACCGAGGCGGGCCGCCGCCAGGGACGCTTCAATCCCCGCGTGCCCGCCGCCGATAACAATGCAGTCGTAGTCCATTTTCCCGCTGGCTTGCAGTATAGGACATATTTACGCCTTGGGGAAGCCGGCCGGGGGGATTTGTAAAGCCCGGAACAGGATGGATCAGCGGAGGCCGCACGGGTCCGTACCCGCCGCGATTGTATTCACTTTTTTAATTGCAGTACGCATACCCAGGCGAATAGTTTGAATGGACTTCCTGCTCCCAAAAACACTCCGTCAATTCTATACAGCGCGTCCAGTATTTTATGAAAATATTTGCTCTTCCGTATAATCACAGCCAGTAATGTAAAACATCCAAAGTACTGTATTTCCAAATTGGGGAAATATTTTTTTATTATTTTGAGTTCCCGTCTGCGAAACGGCTGTTCATCAGGCGTCCGAATATTCGGTGTAAGTTTCCGGTATAGTTCTATAACGGGATTTATTGAAAGGGGTTCCACAAAAACAGCTGTTCCCTCTTTTTTTAATATTCGTTTTATTTCGCAAAGGCTTTTTTCCAGGTCCAAATGATGAAGGATTGAATTACCGTGAATGATGTCAAATGTCGCATCACTAAAATTTGTATGTATCGCGTTCATGACATAAAAGCATATATTCCGTATATCTTTTGAGCTGCGTTTTTTTTCAGCAATCTCAATTTCTTTTTTTGATATATCTATTCCAATACCGGTTTTTATTTTTTCAGATATTTTCATTAAATATTCCCCGTCACCGCAACCATAGTCCAGGAATACTGTGGTTTCGGGACTTGCCGATTTTTCAACAATGGCGTTTCGTAATACTGAAGGCCCCCTTTTTTCGGTAAATATTGAATAGTATTTATGCAAGTATGACCTATCCTTTTTCCACTCATCATTATTGTAAAAATCCTGTTCATGTTTGATACGGTCATCTTCAGAAATTCCCGAAAATTCATCATCTGTCTTCGCCATGCCAAAATTCCTTATATATCTAATTGGACATATTTTTATACATATTAGTCTAAATGGATATATAAATCAACAGAAAATATGTCCAAATGGACAGTTTTTTCAACCGCTTTCTATTATATTTTTTTCATGGACGAAGGAGCGGCAGTATTCTGGCAAAACGTCAAAAGAGAAATAAAGCAGCAGAATACTACCCATGAATGGGTTGCCAAAAAGGCCGGAATCAGCTTTAACACTTTTCAGGGCTGGATATCCAAGGGGATTTATCCACGGGTACATGAAGCTGTATGTATAGCGGCGGCTCTCAATACTTCAGTTGAATATCTTGTCATCGGCGCGGTAAAGGATAATGCCGTTGAAATCATCAGCGGCCATTTGGCGGAAATACACAAACACCTTGATGCAATGACGGCAGAGGTCAAAAAGCTGCGTTAGCTGTTTTCAAACTGTTTCATTTACCGTGGCTATTTCCCCACGCAGAAACGGCTGAACATTTCCTCAAGAATATCCGCAGTGGAAATTTCGCCGGTGATCTCCCCCAGGGCGTTGACCGCCTCCCGCAGCATGGGGGCGATGAGGTCCAGCGGCTCTTCCCTGACGGCCAGATCCAGGGCTTCTTCCAGCGCGGCAATGGCGGCCTCAACCAAATTTTTCTGCCTGACGGAGCCAAGGGCGGCGTTTTGAGAATTGTCAAAAGCGGTAATGTCCGCCATGTTTCCAAGCGTTCCGGCGATTGCCCTGGTCAGCTCCGGTATGCCTTCGCCGGTTTTCGCACTGACACTGATTAAGCTGTTGGCCGTAAATGAAACCGATTCGGGCATTGGGGCGATATCCGCCTTGTTCCAAAGGATCAGCATTTGCCGGGATGGTGATTTACCCCCATTGCCGTCACCGGCCTTTTCAAATTCGCCGAAAAAAAACCGATCTTCACCGGTAATGCCTTTTTCGCCGTCAATAAGGTACAAAACAAGTTCCGCATCCTCAAGGAGACGGCGGCTCCGCTCTACTCCGATTTTTTCAACCGGGTCCCCGGAATCTCGCAATCCCGCGGTATCAACAAGACGAATCGGAATACCCTCAATGGAAATCCAGGCTTCTATCCAGTCCCGCGTGGTGCCGGGAATCTCGGTTACTATGGAACGTTCTTCCTTTAACAACAGATTGAAAAGGCTGGACTTGCCGGCGTTGGGCCTGCCGGCTATTGCCGCCGGAATACCCTCCTGGTAGATCCGTTCCCGCTGCCAGGAGGCGGCAAGATTTTTCAGCCGGGCAAGGGCTTCTCCGGCACGGGATTGGCCGGGGAGTCTGCCCGCCGCCTCGTCGGGATCGGCGCCGATCTCGTCCTCCGAATAGTCAAGAAAAATTTCCGCGCCCGACAGTACCGCTGCCAGTGTTTTTTTTATTGCGTTGATCTCATCTTGCAGCGCCCCCGACAGACGGGTTACCGCGTGACGGCGGCCCGCGCCGGTTCTGGCGGAAACCAGTTCCATCACCGATTCGGAGCGGGTAAGGTCGAGTTTGCCGTTCATAAAAGCGCGGAAGGTAAATTCGCCGGGCAGGGCGTCACGGAATCCCGCTTCGCGCAGGGCGTTCATCACCCCCTGACCGGCCGCACTGCCGCCGTGGCAGGAAATGTCCAGGCTGTCTTCGCCGGTATAACTTTTAGGCGCGCGGAATACCGAAACAAGCACTTCGTCGATTTTTTCGTCAGCCGCGACAATCCAGCCGTGTACAACAGTGTTTCCCCCGGCGTTCAGCAGCTTTTCCGGTTTTGAAAAAATTCCGGAGGTCAACTCAATCGCGTCTTTGCCGGAACAGCGGATTAAGGTGAGTGCGCTTTTGCCAGGGGGAGTGGCAAAAGCCGCGATAGGATTCTCGTCACCGTAGGAAGCGCCCATTACGCTTCCTCTTTGCCGTTGGGCAGAGGCAGGACACGGAAGAACCAGGGAGCGCCGGCGTAGATCCATAGAGAGGTGATTACAAACCGAAGAAAATAGAGAATCAGATAATGATCGGCAAACTGGTTTTTCGGGATTATTTTTCCTAATATCTCGAAGATCAAAAAAGCGGAGGCAATTCCCGGCAGAAAACGGAAAAAAGCGGAAACATATTCCTGGACCCCGGCGGCGCTAAGCATAGAAAAATTTTTAAAACCGATATAACGTTTATTGAGGATGTACCCCGCCGCCATGCCGAACAGCACCCCGCCGGGTATAATCGTTTCTTCATCCGGACGGTAGAGGATCATGACAAAGGCCGTCAGGGCCATGATGATCAATTCCAGGCGAAGCCCGCCCTGTTCAAGCAGTTTTTTAAGGGAGCTTTTCCCGCTTTCATCGTCAGTTTGATCCTCAAGCTGCCGTACAAGAAGAAAATAAGCCGCAAGAACGAGGCTGCCGAGTATCCAGCCGCCCAGAATATCCGTGGGGAAATGCACCCCCAGGTAAATCCGGGAAAAACCTATTAAAAGACAGAAAATGGCGGCGATGCCGTAAAACCGTTTTCTTTTTCCCCAGGAAGCGATGATTATCCATAGAACCAGGGAATTCTGGGCGTGGCCTGAGGGAAAACCTCCCAGCCGCTCGGCAACCAGGCCCACCGAAAGGTCGTACCCCTCAAAAAAAGGCCTCGGCTGGTCAAAAAGGAACTTGAGGGAGATATTGATCCAGACCGAAACCAATACCGCAAGCCCCAGACGCAGCCCTTTTTTTTCGTCAACGCACCAATAAATAAAGGGCAGCAGAATTATATATGCGGTAGCGGAGCCAAAACTCGTAATTATGCGCATAAAGACGGTCAGCGGCGGATTTGAATATGATTGAACGGCCCTGATGAAATCCAATCCCCATTGAAGCACGGCATCCATCTAAAACACCTCGAAAAAATTTTGCCGAATTCTGTTTATTGAAGCGGCCTGATCCCGTGTCGGGGGAACAGCGGTTTGTATGTCTGCCATCAGCGCCCGAATCCGGTTTTGCAACGCTATCTTATCTATACTGATTAAAACAAAAAATTCATAGATATCTTCCTCAACGGTATTTTCCACTTCACCTTCTCCTGATAAATCCGCCGCCGGCCCGCCCCTTGTCCGCCATTTAACCCAGAAACTGTCTTCTTTCAGCGCTTCCGGATATTCCGCGTCGGAAGCGCTTTTTATCATTGCCTCAAAAAATTCTCCGTACTCGTCATCCGGGTAGAGGGTCGCGGCGGCAAGCAGCCGGTTTTCGATTCTTACCGCGGCGAGTCTTGGAAAGTCCTGGGCCACGGTAAACCGATCCGCCCACTGCTGCAGGGCGTTGAGATTCACCCCCCGGTTTCTCCCGATAAAAATATATTGATTCCAATAGACATCCTGGGCTTCCACCTGCCGTATTCCTCCTGCCAGGAAACGATTTAACCATTCGGGCAAAGCCGCATCCGCCGGCCCGTTCCGGGATTCAACGATTTCCCCTAATTCAGCCGTTTCAATCTGTTCCGGCAGGGGATTAGGTTCAGGATGAAAGACAATTTTTTCCTGATCTGCGCAGGCGAAGAAAAACAGCGGGCCGATGAGAAAAAACAATACGGGAAAAAGCCTGAATGTCCGTTCAACAATTCTCAAAAGCGGAAGGGGGAAATTTTTTTGTGAAAAAGTCAGAAACATCCGCTTTAGAGGCTGACGCCCTTTTCTTTTTCTTCTTCGGAAGGAATTATTATGGCCGATACCGCGGGGCCTTTGGCAAAAAGTTGAGACTCCAAATGAAGGAGGGCAAGCTCATCCCAAATAGCGGTTACCCCGGTGGAACCGCCGCCTAAACCGAGAGCAAGATCACATTCGCCGTTCAGGGGAACATCAAGACCGATGCCCGTTTTTCCAATCTGAACCATCGGGTTGTTATTCAAAAGGGCTTCCTGTTGTCTCGACTCAGCGGAATATATGGGATTAAACACCGCTTCAAAGCGATTCGACAGGATTAAAAAGTCAATGGCGGCGGTGACATATTCACCGGAGGTGGGAACGACAGGCGCCGATATTTCCACGACAGATGTTTCCGAGGTACTCAGTCTAAGGATAAGATTTTCCCCGTTCAGGCTCAGTTTCATTTCAAGGCCCCCCGGAGAAGACGCCCTTGATGTGAACCGGGCGTTAAAGACAGGGCCATCGGAAACCGGCTTGAAGCGGAGGAGGAATTGTCCGCCGTCCTCTCTCCTGTCACGGAGGAAAGAAACCGGAGGAAGCAGGTACACATCATTGGGGCCGGCCGCCAAACCATAGCTGTAACCCGCGGGACTCCAGCGGGGCGCTTTTTCTGTCTGGGGTATCAGCGTCCACGCGGCGGATACGGGGGGCTTTGAATCCTGGAGATTTCCTCCGAATTGATACCAATGGAGCAGATCCGGAATGTCTCCGGAAACGAGGTTTTCATCCGCGGCTTTTGCTGAAACGGGGATGGATATTTCCCTTGAACTTCCCGCAATTCCCTGCCGGGATTCCAGGGGGAAAGCCTCCGCCCGCAGCGAGTGGAAACCGGTTTGATCCGGGGCCTTCCAGAGGAAGCTATCCGCCCCTCCGGACAGGTTTCCCTCGCCGATAATTTTTTTCCCGTTATACCAGACAATATAAGGATCAAGCTGCGGATCAAAATCCAGACGGGCTTCCAGCATAACGGTCGCTCCAGGGGAGACAAGGCGGGAACCGGCGGAAACGCCGGGAAGGTATATTTGAACATCTCTGAGGGAAAATTCAGCGTTTCCCAGATAATAAAGGGATTTTTCCGTCTGATAGAGGGTTTCTTTTTCACCAAGAACCTGGAAAACCATGGTGTATTGACCGATTTTCAGATTATCCGGCATGAAGAAGACGGGCAGATCCCTGTCCAGCCGTTTGGCCGGGATCTGAACGTTCTTTTCAGCGATTCTGACTATCGGAGCGGGTTCATCCTCCGGATCACCGCCGCTTTCCACAGGCGCCTGTATAGTTTTTGCGGGTTCCTTGACTACCTCAAAGCCTTCATTTGCATCAGATTTTAGGGTATACAGCACCTTTCCATCCAGAGATTTTCCCTCGGAATCTTGCAAAAAGATCATCAAACCGGTAATATCCGGATCATTGGAAACGGAACTGGCAAAGTAGGGGCGTACGGAATCATCCGCATTGATCAGGGAGCAGTCATCCAGAGAAGCGCCGTTAGCCAGGGCTTTTACCTGGTATGTTCCCGCTGAGGGCAGAACAATATCCAGATCCCCGCAGGCGCAAAAAAGAGAGGATAAAATCAGCGCGCCAATCACCTTTTTGGCGGTTTGAAGAGTCATATCCAATACGAATATAACATACTGTATAAAAAAAATCCAGAGATTTTTGCAATTTTTAATATTTTTTATTATCATTATGGATAGCCAGAATTTTCTCTAAAACGTCGTTTTTTGGGGAAAAAGCCTTAAATTTGTCAAAAAAAGCGAAAATTTTGCCGTTTTTTGAAGGCCGGACGCGGCGGGTGGATTTACTTGGCCTTAAAAAATCTTGCGGAGAGAATCGGCTTGTTCATCTATTGAACATCTCTTGTCATATTATGGGTACCTATTCAAAGGGGAACCTTCCCCTCCGGCTGAATAGTTACTATTATGGAAAATATGAGGGCAACAAGGGCGATTATACACCTGGATAATTTTCGCGGGAATTTCCGCGCCGTACAGGAGAGGATTGGCGCTGACCGGCGGATCTGCGTGCCGGTAAAGGCCGACGCCTACGGCCACGGAGCCGCGCAGATTGCCGGGACAGCCCTTGAGGCCGGGGCCTCCTGTCTGGCGGTTGCCACGGTGCGGGAGGGGGCGGAACTGAGGGAAAACGGGATTACCGCGCCGGTTTTGCTCCTTTCCCAGCCCCTTTTTGAAGAGATTCCGGGCATTTTTGAGAACCGGCTTAGCCCTTTTGTCTCCGACGCCGCTTTTGCCGGGGCTCTTGACCGGGCCGCCGCCGGAATCAGGCTGCCGGTCCATCTAAAAATAGACACCGGAATGGGCCGTATGGGCTGTTCCCCGGCGGAGGCAAGCGGTCTTGCCCGGTATATCGCCGGCTGCCCCTCCCTGGAATACGCCGGGACCGCCACCCATTTGGCGGTTTCCGACTCCGCCGCAGCCGGGGACATCGCCTACACACGGCGGCAGCTGGCCCTTTTCAGGAAGGTCCTGGACGGCATAAGGGCGGCGGGCCTTGATCCCGGTATTGTCCACGCCGCCAACTCCGGCGGAGTCATCCTGCACCCGGATTCCTGGTTTGACATGGTTCGGCCGGGGATTCTGCTCTATGGCTACAAACCGGTGGGGGAGGCCGCCGCGCCGGAAGCTGCCGGGCCTCTGCGGGTCGCACCGGTAATGGAACTGCGAACCAACGTGGTTTTAATCAAAAAAATGAAAAAAGGCGAGTCCCTGTCCTACGGCAGAACCTGGATACTCCCGCAGGACACCGTTGTCGCGGTACTGCCGGCCGGTTATGCCGACGGTCTTCCCCGACTGGCAAGCAGCAAGTGGCAGGTCTTCATCGGCGGTAAAGCCTATCCCCTTGTGGGCCGTATCTGCATGGATCAGTGCCTCGCCAGCCTTGGCCCCGCCTCCGATGTCCGCCGCTGGGACGAGGCGATCCTTTTCGGCGGCCCTGCCCCCGACGCCGCCGCACTTGCGGAACGGATCGGCACTATCCCATACGAAATCACCTGCAATATCAACAAGCGCGTGCCGCGGGTGTATGAATTAAAACAGTCCTGAAATTTTTCCGCTGTTGTCCACGTCGTTTTTTCCGCTGCGGGAACCGGCGGCAGGCCGGGCGTGGTCATAATCTCACCGGTGAGGGCCGCAAAGTACGGATTTTCAACCGTTATAACCCAAGGCTGCGTTTGAAATTCTCTGTTACCCGGTCCACAGCAGGGCGGGCATCCACGTCGAGGAGCAGGCCCTTTTGCCTGTAGAAGTCGATGAGGGGGGCGGTTTGAGCGCGGTAAACCTCAAGGCGCTTTTGGATTGCCTCCGGGCGGTCATCGTCTCGGGTGTAGACTTCACCACCGCAGTGATCGCAGGTTCCTTCTTTGGCGGGTTTATCGAAAACCGTATGGAAATTGTAACCGCATTTGCGGCAGACGCGCCGCCCGCCAAGGCGTTCCAGCACCGCCGAATCGGGAATGTCGAAATTGACCACCTTGTCCACGGCGGAAAATGCCGCCAGGGTCTCGGCCTGGGGGATGGTACGGGGAAAGCCGTCGAGGATATAGCCCTTTTGGGCGTCGTCCCGTGCAAGCCTTTCCCTGACCAGTTCGATGGTGGTCTCGTCGTCAACGAGCTTTCCGGCGTCAATGATCGCCTTGACCTTGAGGCCCAGCGGACTTCCGGCGGCGATGGCCTGGCGGAATATTGCGCCGGTACTGATGTGGGGGATGCCTAGAATATCTACCGCTTTGACCGCCAGTGTGCCCTTGCCCGCTCCGGGGGGGCCCAGAAAAATCAGTTTCAAATCGGAACTCCTTTCGTTTTCAGGAAAACGCTGAGTTATGCTATCCCAAAAACCGCAGTTTTTATAGAGCCCGCTTTACACCATCTTGGGAAGCACTGATTTATTCAATCGAGAATAAATCAGTGCTACTTTAATGTGGTTTGTTTCATTGCAATGTGGCGGGTAACAGCTCAAAAGAACGGAGCGAGAGCGTTTGGTTTGCAACAAGTTTTAGGCTTGAAAAGTCATCAGATTGCCTGAACATGGCCGTACAAGATTCGCAAGGCAATGGTCTATGATACGCTATATATGGGGTATGGGGTCAGACCCCGGGCGCCACATATAGCGTATTGGATATAATGAAGGCGTATCCCGGAGTCAGGTTCCGTTCCATACCTTACGTTTTGGTAAATTTTTTGAATTCGGAATTACTGCGGATAATCTATCAGCCTTTTCTGATATATAAGGGGATGGATCCCGCTTCTTTGTCGTCCAGAAAAAGTACGAAATTCACTACGTTGCTGTTCTTGAAGTGCAGATTGGAAATAGTAAAAACCAGGTGAGAAACCGCAGTGGCGTCTCCTACCCCCTTGACTTCCACATTGCCGGTGATGGCTTCCATCTGCATGTCGCCGTCAAGGTCCCGTGTTTCGATGCGGAAACTGTGCCGGGAAAATTCCCAAATGTCAAAACGGAGACGGATCACCACCGAAAGCTGGGGATGTACACAGGGAAAGTTGCGGGAAATGATCGTGTCGAAAGTTCCCACAATGGTCAGCTTGCCCCCGTTCTCCTGGGCAAAATCACAAAAAGTGAAAAGTTCTATTTTCATCATTATTACCATAGTATGAAACGCCCGTTTGTGGAAGCCGGGGAATCGCACCGCCGTGTGGATAAGACCGGATAAGTTCTTATTCGAAAGTCTGGTTTAATACCCCGGAGCTCTGCTCCTCGGAGGCTCATTGCATTTTTCCATAAAACATCTTTATAATAAACTATGACAGCAACCAAATCTTTGCGCCCGGTTATCAAAGTCCTAAAGGACAAGTGCGTCAATTGCCACCGCTGCATCATGGTGTGCCCTGCAAAAATGTGCAATGACGGCTCCGGAGAGATCGTAGATCACCACAGTGATCTTTGTATCGGCTGTGGCGAGTGTATTTCCATCTGTTCCCATGGAGCCCGGGTGGGGATTGACAATTTTGACGCCTTTCTTGAGGGACTCAAAAATCACGAAAAGGTTGTCGCCATTGTGGCTCCCGCAGTAGCCGCCAGTTTTGACGGCAAGTATCTTGAAGTGAACGGCCTTTTAAAATCCCTGGGGGCCAAGGCGGTCTTCGACGTGAGCTTTGGCGCTGAATTGACGGTCAAGTCATACCTTGCCTATATGAAAAAGGCGAACCCCAAAACGGTGATCGCCCAGCCCTGCCCAACCCTGGTTTCTTTCATTGAGATGTACCGGCCCGAATTGATTCCTTACCTGGCGCCCGCGGACAGTCCCATGATGCACACCATGAAGATGATTAAAAAATTTTATCCCCAATACAAGGATCATAAAATAGTGGTTCTTAGCCCCTGCTATTCAAAAATGCGGGAGTTTGACGCCTGCGGCCTTGGGGATTACAATCTGGCTTTTAAATCCCTTCAGAAATATCTTGATGACAAAGGTGAAACGATTGAGAAATATCCGGCGGTAGATTACGATAATCCTTCTGCGGAACGGGCGGTCCTCTTCTCCTCCCCCGGAGGACTCATGAGGACGGTTCAGCGTTATGACGCCGATGTGAACAGTAAGACCCGCAAGATTGAGGGTTCCCCGGCGATATATCATTATCTTGCCCATCTTTCCGATGCCATCAAAATAGGGAACGCTCCGGTATATAAACTTGTCGACTGTCTTAACTGCCACATGGGATGTAACGGCGGGCCTGCTACGGGAAACCGGGGGAAACATCTTGACGATGTGGAATACCTGGTAGAGCGGCGCGCGCAGGAGATGCGGAAAAGGTACAAACCCAAGGGCCTTAGAAAATTTTTCGGTAAAAACAAGATTGAAAAATATCTTAACGATTATTGGGAGGAGGGGCTTTATTCCCGTTCCTATACGGACCGTTCCGACATTTTTAAAAAGATGGTCATATCCCCTACTCAAGAACAAATTGAAGATGTGTTCCGTTTCATGCATAAGACCGGTCAAGATGATATTCTCAACTGCGGAGCCTGCGGCTATAAAAGCTGCGAGCAAATGGCGGTAGCTATTGTGAACCATCTCAATAAACCTGAAAACTGCCGGCATTATGTGGAAATTCAAAAACGTATGCAGAGCGAAGAGGAAGCAAAAACGATGCTCAACCAGGCGGTGGATCATGCCCTGGAAGAGATGAACAGAAATATTTCGGGTATCGGCGATCTTTCGGCAAAGATAGGTGAGGCTGCCGAATATGTACTTTCTTCTTCTTCGGTAATTCAACAGATGGTGGGAAACGTCATGTCCATTCATACGACCCTGGAGCATAACGCACAGACCGTACTAAAACTGAATGAGACCTCCGCCGACGGGAAAAAACTGATTGGCAAAATAGGGAAGCTCATTGCGGATGTTTCTACCCAGGCCCAGATCCTCATCGAAGCTTGTGACGTGATCGGAGGTATTGCCGACGAGACCAATATTCTGGGTATGAACGCCGCCATAGAGGCAGCCCACGCAGGAGAAGCGGTGGGCAAGGGCTTTGCGGTGGTAGCCGGAGAAATCAGAAAACTTGCGGATAATTCCGGTAAACAGGCAGTAGAAATCTCCAAGAGCCTTAAGGATGTCAAAGTTCTTATTGAAAACTCAAATGAAACTTCCCTGCGGGCGCAGGAACAGTTCGACACCATCATGTCCCTGGTTGGGGCCGTAAAAAATGAAGCGGCAAGCATCAGGGAGGCCATGGATGCCCAGAGCAGCGGGGGAAATCAGGTCGTTAAATCCCTGGAAGAAATAAACAGCCTCATCAGCAGTATTAAGGATGAATCCTCGGATCTCTTATCCTCGGGGCAGGGCATTATCCAGGACATCGGTTCCCTTAAAATGATGTAAAAAAAAGGGGGGGCCAAAACTTCACTTTTGGGAAGGCAAGTGATGAGCCTTCGTGGAGCAGAGCTCCGCAGTATCTGGAACATAGGAACAGTTCAACAATAACATGAACAAATCATTGGGGTATGATACGATAGTTCCATGATTCAAAAGGGGCGATTTTCACCAGGGTAATCGTTGCGAAATCTTCATCGGATACTTTGTGTCAACGGAAATTACCGGGGCGCCTGTTTCCAGAAATGCGGCGGCCGTTGCGTTTATATATTCAAATTGGGCGTTCCTGTCCGGATGCGGTTCACCGGTTTGCAACATTTTTTGATTGATCTGTTTGCTGTAACCCATTGCGCCAAGTTTTTTACCGATGGTGACATACCCCACGAAGATACTGTCCTTCTCCAACTCCGCTTGTATTTTTCTTAAATTTTCGGTTGTGTAAGACAGCACCCGCATAGGATCTCCGTATGTTTTACCGTCTATGATTGTACGGATTTTTTTCGCAATGTCAGGATAATTTGACTCCACAAACTTTCGTCCGCCACCACTGCGACGTGTTTTTCCGTCAATGGTTTCCCCGTTGTTCAGTTCGCCAATCGCTTTTGTTATCGTGGTCCGCGACATACCGGAGATGCGGTTTACCAAACTGATGCCGCCACGACCATACGA
>JAIROT010000263.1 GCA_031257385.1 Treponema sp. | reverse complement strand
CAGGTCTTCATCCCTGAGGTGCCAGTCCGTTTTCAATCCCGTTTTTTTTGCCAGGGGAGCGTGGGCGCTAAAGCCGATGGCGGCAAGGCCCCTGGCATGGGCGGTCAGGCAAAAGCTCTCCACATCTCCCCTGCCGTCGCAGAATTCCGTGTGGGTATGCAGGCAGCTTGAATACATGGGGACAGCGTAGCAAAAAAAACCGGAGTTTTCTACACTTCTACGGTTAGATTTTTTAATGAGGCATTACGTACTTCGAGGCTTTCCCAAAAACTGAAGTTTTGGGAATTGCTCCTTCGACACAAATTCCGCTGCTGTTTAACGCCTTTACCCGGCTGGAACAGGGGAGAAACATTGAAGGTTCGGGGCTGGGGCTTTCGATTGCGAAGGCCGCGGCGGACTTGATGGGCGGCTTTCCTGGCGTTGAAAGCGGATGGGGCGCGGGGAGCGTTTTCTCCGCCGAAGCGCCGCAAAAAATTCCGGACCCCTTCCCCATGGGGAATTGGGAACCTGGTCCCGAAGGGGAATGGGCGGGAAGTTTTACTGCTCCCGAAGGCAGGGCGCTTGTGGTAGACCCTGAAATTGCGGAGCGGATGCAAACCACCGAAGGGACCATACGAACCGCGTTAAATGTCATTTACATTAAGCTGGATATTCATTCTAAAAAAGAACTAGCCGATTTTGACCCGGAAGCGGAGTAAGCCGCGAATTTTTCTAAAAATTTTACACAGCGCCTAACACTTTGGTAGGTGATAGTTGCGATCTGCCGGAATATACTTTCATTCGCGGAGGGTTATTCCCATGAATATACGAGACAAATCCCCATTCAAAACAGGCGTTAGCAGCCCGTAA
Source organism: Treponema sp. (assembly GCA_031257385.1). Taxonomy (GTDB): domain Bacteria; phylum Spirochaetota; class Spirochaetia; order Treponematales; family Breznakiellaceae; genus WQXQ01. Next base: position 3,032 of record JAIROT010000263.1, on the reverse strand, counting down.
ATCGAGGTATTTTTGTATGAATATACAAAAATACCCACAAGCGCTACAGGCTGCTAGAGGGCATTATACGAGGCGGATCTGTCCAGGGAGGAGCGTATGCAGTTTAAGGCTTTGGAGGAAGGAATCGAAGTAAACGGCCAAACCGTGTACGCCTTTGTGGACGGCATGGGAACTTTCAAATCCCTGGGCGAAAAATACATGAGCGAGGCGGGGATTGGAAAGATAAAAAACGGCAGGTGGATTTTCGACATGAACGGCTGGTATCCCCAGCAGGCATGGCTCGACGGTTTCGCCGCCATCGCAAGGGAAGTGGGGGACGGCATACTGTATAGGATAGGCTATGCCATTCCCTCCAACGCGGAATTCCCGTCCTGGGTTGCCGATATGCACAGCGCCATAAAAGCTATCGACGTAGCCTATCATATCAACCACCGGAAAAACGGCATACGGCTTTTTGACGAAACAAGCGGAACCATTATCGAAGGAATAGGGCATTACGGCTATGAACAGATTCCGGGCAAAAACCTCATCCGGAGCGTCAGCAATAATCCCTACCCATGCGTATTTGACCGGGGAATCATCAGCGCCATGGCGCAGCGTTATGCCGCCGCCGCCATAGTCGTCCATGACGATTCAAAACCCTGCAGAAAAAACGGCGCCGAAACCTGCACGTTTCTTGTTTCCTGGTAAACAAGCATGAAAACATCGACGCAGAATAAGGCGGCCGCGTTAAAAATACACTTTACCGTATTTTTTGCCCTATTCATTGTGGCCGTTTTTGGGGTCCTCATTTCTACCTCAATCCAGCAGATCAATACGGTAACCAATATGGTCTGCGCTACCCTGGGGGTGCCCATCGCCAGGCGCGCGGCGGCGCTTATAGACGGCGACGCCTTCCAGATGCTCTCTGAAACCCTTGATCCCGAAGATCCCTTTTATGAAACGACAAGGCTCAAGCTGCTTGCCCTGTGGGAAGAAACCCAATGCCGCTACCTGTATACCATGGCGCCCTATAAGGGGAATATTCACCGCTTCATTATCGACGGCAGCGGTTCCCCCGGGGACCAGTCGTTTTCGCCCCTGGGGGCAGAAGAGGATATCAGCGGTTATGACAAGGCGTATCTGCGAACCTGGGAAACAAAGAGTCCCCAATACGGGACGTCAACTCTGCAGCATATATGGGGCTGGGTAATTTCAGCCTATGTGCCCATATTTAATTCAAAGGGAGAAATGGCCGGCATAGCGGGGTGTGATTTTGACGCGAAAGAAATATACCAACAAGTACGGAGCCAGATACTACAACAGATCCTTCTTGCCCTTGTTTTTACCGCGTCCGCTGTCGCCATATACATTTCCTTTGTCAAAGTTATTACCCGGAACAACCAGGAGCTTCTGGATTCAAAAATGAAGGCCGAACTTGCCGCGAAGTCCAGCTTGTCCCTGTTTGACGAAGTGAACAAACAAAGCGCCCGCCTCCTGGAATTAAAAAACAAGGCCGACGCCGCGTCCCAGGCAAAAAGCAGTTTTCTTGCCAACACAAGCCACGAGATCCGCACCCCCATGAACGCCATTATCGGCATGAGCGAACTGGCGCTGCGGCAAAACATCAGTCCCGAGGTGCGGGAGTATGTGGGAAACATAAAACAGGCGGGGAACAATCTGCTGGCCATAATAAATGACATTCTGGACTTTTCAAAAATTGAATCGAACAAACTGGAGATTGTCGCCGCCGAATATCAATTTGCTTCCCTCGTCAACGATGTGATCAACATTATCAGAACAAGGCTTAATGAAAAACCAATTGCCTTTGTCACGAGAATAGACGGTTCCCTGCCGGGCAAATTGCACGGCGATGAAACGCGGGTGCGGCAAATCCTGCTCAACATGATTACCAATGCGATCAAATATACCAAGGAAGGGCACATACTCTTTGCCGTCGGCAGGGAAGAGGCGGGGATTGAAGAAGGGACGGCGGACAAGGCCGGTCAGAGGATCACCCTTCGCTTCGAGGTGGCCGACACGGGAATCGGCATAAAACCGGAGGACATGGAAAAACTCTTTGGAGATTTTGTTCAGTTTGACGCCAGGCAGAACCGGGGCATAGAGGGGACGGGCCTGGGCCTGGCCATAGCCCGAAACATCTGCCGCCTTATGGGCGGGGATATTACCGCGCAAAGCGAGTACGGGCGGGGAAGCGTTTTTACCGCTTTAATACCCCAGGAAATACGGGACCCAAGACCCTTCGCCCAGGTGCAAGAACCGGAAACAAAAAGCGTGTTGGTGTTTGAGACCCGCAGAATCCACGCGGAATCGGCGGCCTATACGCTGGACAATCTGGGGGTGGACTGTTCCCTGGCACAGAGCCGGGAAGATTTTCTTGAGCTCCTTACAACCCGGACCTACCGGTACGTGTTTACCTCATTGGCGTTGTTTGAAGATGCCCGGCGTATGCTTACGGAAAACAGGATCGCCGCAACCCTGGCGCTGCTCTGCGAATACGGAGAAGCCCCCCGGCCCGGTATCCACACCCTGTTTATGCCCATACAGCCGGTGGCGGTCGCCAATATCCTTAACGGAAACCCGGAGGACAAGGGCTACTACGCGATTGAAAATCCTGGCATCCGGTTTACCGCCCCCGGCGTCAGAATCCTGATTGTCGATGATATCGCCACCAACCTGGATGTGGCGGCGGGGCTGCTTGCCCCCTACAAAATGGAGATAGACAGGGCCTCCGGCGGAGCTGAAGCGATTGAAATGGTAAAAAAGCACGCCTACGATATGGTTCTTATGGATCACATGATGCCCGGCATGGACGGCATTGAGGCCACCGCCGCAATCAGGGCCTGGGAAAGAGAACAGCAGAATCCGGCAACCCCGGTCCTGAGTTTCGGCGAAGACGAAACTCAAAGGGATTTGCGTAAGCAAATCCCAATTATCGCCCTGACCGCCAACGCCGTGTCAGGCATGAGGGAAATGTTTTTGGAAAAGGGTTTTAACGACTATATTTCCAAGCCCATAGAGATAGCCAAACT
>JAIROT010000110.1 GCA_031257385.1 Treponema sp. | reverse complement strand
TTGCCCGCTATCACCGCCATATAGCTTTTGGGCAGTCCCATGCCCGCCATTGCCTGTAGCGCGTTTCTTTCGTCTGTGTTATAGTGTGTATACGGCGTCGTTTACCTCCGATAGTTTGGGTGTGCAACTTTATACTACCGTGTTTACGATGCCGTTTCTATACCTTTCTACTTTCGCACTTCAAAAAAAAATCGGCCTAATATAATTCGGATAGGTAAATTTGATGCGTCAGACAGACCATCATTCCTAAAGCAGGCTGAGAAATTAATTGAAAAACGTTTTTTAAATAGCTTTCTGGTATTATCGTTATTAATAACTCATGTTACGCAAAAGCGCCATTATCTTCCATGTTACAGGCAGAAAGTAAGTCCATTGCCCGCTTCAGTGAAGCAAGGTAAATTTGTGATTTTACCGCAACATGATTGTATCCGCAGTTCAATTTTATTAACTCTAATTTCACATACGCATATACCGGCGCAAATACTTGATTGTTCCGCGTCTTTACCGTATGTGCCGGCGAACTGCCTAACGATGTGTTCTGCTTTATACTTTCATGATATGCCTCAACACTCCGCCGTTTCCGGCAAAGCGTCTTGAACTGGCCCCCTGTCATCGTTTTATCATTGGTTACCAAATAGCGTTCCCCTGCCGAACCGTCCTTGTTCTTAAAGACCTGCCGGTATAGATTTACCTGAAAGTATAAATCTTTCAAATATATCGGCACGGGTGTCCCCTCTGGTATATCCAGCTGATCTGTCCTGACAAACTGACCCTTCCTTCTCTCCTCTTCACTCAACGCCGCTAACCGGCCGCCTTTCATTTCAAAGATTAAGACTTTCTTCTTTTTCTGTATAAATTTCATGTTTTCATTCGGGCAAAACCATGAATCCGCCAATATATACCCGAATGTAACCCTCTTTTGCAGATCCGGCGTTATCATCTCCCGCATCATTTCATTATATGCCGGTGAAACCGGTCCCCTGGGCCGCTCCCGGCAGGGATCGCTCCGTTCTGTCTTCGATCCTTCTTTCTCCATGGAACCTTGAAGTAGAAGACTGGAATGAAGGGGAGAAGAAAACCATTACTGAAGATCACGGTAATGGCGTAATCATACAGGAAATCTATTACGAGACACGGAAAACCATAATCCCGGTGGGCGAAACCGAATTAAAACCATGGAAGGATATTTCCGCCCTGGGACCGGAAGTATCCGGCATCGGTTATTACACGAGCGCATTTTCTCTACCGCCTGATTGGACAAATAACGCAACCATTGCGGAACTGTATATCGGTTCCACCTGCGGGAATTCTGCGGCGGTTTATATCAACGGTGTCAAAGCGCCGCCCTATGATTTTAACAGAAAAACCTTGGATATTACCGCTCTGCTTAAGGCAGGTGAAAACATCGTAAAGATTGAAGTGCCCAGTACTCTCAACAACCGCCTCCTGACCAGAAACTACCACGCTGCCATTGACAGAATGCTGCAAGCCAGAGCGGTTCATGTTTTGCCCCCTCCCCGTTATGGCAGGCCCGGCGTACAGGATTACGGCCTTATCGGTCCCGTGATGGTAAAATTTTACCGGACGATACATCCGTGTAATAACCCGGAATAAAGCGATCCGGTTTCAAAACCTCAAGTTTTGGAACGGGCTCTATCCCTTTTCCATGATAATTTTAGGGACGCATTACGCCCAACGACACCATACCCGTCCTTTTTCATCTGTGTTCATTTGTGGTTAAACGTGATTGAGGCCTTGATTAAGCCCGGCTCATTGCATAAGCCGGGGGTTTGGAGTATTGTCTTTTCATGGGCAAATACTTGGCGCACCGCGTCTTTTTTTTGCTGGTCTCTTTTGCCGCCGCCCTGCTGGTGATATTTGTGCTACTCCGGCTCTTGCCCGGAGACCCGGCCAACGCGCTGTTGCCTGTTGACGCGGCACCGGAACAAATCGCGGCGGCACGGGCACGGGTGGGGTCAGACCTCCCCTTGACACGGCAGGCGGCGGCTTGGATTGCCGGGGTTGTCCGGGGGGATTTTGGCGAATCGGCCATTTCCAGCGTTCCGGTAGCCCCGGAAGTGTTGAAGCGGCTTGCCGTTACGATCCCGCTCACCCTCATTTCCTTCTTTCTCTCGGCCCTTCTTGCCGGAGTCATCGGGTTTGCTGCCGCCTACAAAAACGGCAGATGGTATTCGGCAGTCTTGACGGCCTTTACCCAAATTGCCCTCGCCATCCCGATATTCTGGATCGGGATCATCTTTGTCTGGGTCTTCGCCCTGCGCCTCCGCGTCCTGCCTTCGGGCGGGTGGCCCCCGGAAGGCTGGGGCAATCCCGTCGCGGCCCTTCGCGCCCTCGTGCTGCCTGCGGCCACCATCGTGTTTATGATGAGCGCGACACTAGCCCGCTATATCCGGGCAAGCGTGTTAAACGTGCTGGATTCGGGCTCTATCCGCACCGCCCGGTCTCTTGGGTTCTCGCTGGTTGCTTCTTTTCTCTATCACGGGATTCGCAACGCCTGTGTTCCGGTCGTCTCGATCTTGGGGATAGAACTTTCCTCGACCCTGCTGGGGGCCGTGGTAGTGGAAAACATCTTCGCCCTCCCCAGCCTCGGCTCCCTGTTGACCAAGGCCATTGCCCAGCATGATTACGCTTCCCTTCAGGGCGTGTTGCTCACTACCACTTTTCTCGTCCTCGTGATCGGGTTTATCGTGGATGTCGTACAACGGATACTCGATCCCCGCCTCCGAAGCCCCGCCGGAGGGTGATATGGCCGGAATAAAAACACCGGTCCGGCTCTACGCCGCCCTTTTTCTGCTTTTGATAACCTTCGTTCCCGCCGCAGTTTCCGTTTTCTGGACACCCTATCCGCTTGAGGACACGTCGGGAGGCCGCCTTGAAGGGCCCAGCGCCGTCCACCTCTTCGGCACCGACCGCTTAGGCCGCGACCTTGCAAGCTATGTGATGGCCGGGTCGCGAATCGCCTATTCCATAGGGCTCAGCGCGACCCTGCTGGCGGCGCTGTTGGGCATCACCGGGGGCCTCCTCGCGGCATGGCTCCCCCCGTGGGCCGACAACGCCGCCTCGTCCTTTCTCGACGTGCTCATCGCCTTCCCGACCCTGCTGTTGGCAATGCTCATCGGGGCCGCCCAGGGAAAAAGCACCGGAACGGCGGTCGTTTCTATCGGCATCGCCTGTTCAGCCGTCATCGCCCGGCTTACCCGCATCCTCGCCAAGCAGATTATGGCGAAACCCTTCTTCGTGAGTGCGCGGACTTCGGGGACGGGAAACCTCGCCATCACCTTTATCCATATCTTGCCCAACATCTGGCAGGTCTTGTCGGTCAACGTCGCCGTACTGTTCGGCGTGTCCATTCTGGCGGAGGCGAGCCTCTCCGACCTCGGCCTCGGCGTTCCGCCGCCCAACGCCTCGCTGGGAAGGCTCATGCAGGAAGCCCAGTCAACGGTGCTGCCCGGCCTCGTCATCGTGCTCATCGTAACCGGGGTCAACCTCCTTGCCGATGCGGTACGGGACAAATGGGACACGGGAGGAGCACTGGGCCGATAGCCCCGAAGGGGCTTCTCTTGGGGGCGGCTTGATGGGAAAGCGCGGCTCCGGCGAACACTCATAATGAATTTAACCGCAAAGGCGAAGAAGGCGTGCCATACAATGGCTATGAAGGTTTTCATCGACAATTTCGCGTTCTACCGCCAATCCCCTTGTTTAGCCTATTTCCTGTTAAACCGCAAAACGAACAAATCAGTACCGGCATCCCCCCTATTCTTCGCCTTCGCGGTTCATCTTTTGGTGATTTTGCAGCTTTTTTCAACTTTTTTCACAGTTTTTGGTGGGTACCGCTTGACACATTTTTTGGGATCGGGTATAAAGATACTCATCGTCCTGAAAGCCGGGGCGGGATAGTTATATAAAGGGTGAAAGTTGTATATGAAGAAAGTTGTGTTGTCTTTTAGGTCCTCGGGGACGGGGGTGTCCCAAAATATCCCCTCCCCCCATACATC
>JAIROT010000090.1 GCA_031257385.1 Treponema sp. | reverse complement strand
CACGCTCCTTAAATGATTTATCGGCATAGATCTTCCGCCGCACTTTAACTTACCGGTAACTATACCACCAAAAGCATAATATTTCAGGAAAGAAGAGTCCAGAACACGGGCAGTTTCCTGGTGGAACAGGTAGTCCAGTGGACCGGCCTCTCTCCGGAGACAGTCCAAACGCTGGCCGCCCAGCTTTAAGCGGTAACGCAAGGGTGACCGAAAAAATAACCACACCCGGTTGCCCATTTTTTTACGCAGTTGTCCGCCGGGGCTTTTGGTAGTATACTGGATGCAGGAGCATATATGGGAACTTCTATGGAAGAAATTACCCTGACCAATGCCGGAGACATCAGCGCCGCACGAAACGGATTTATCCCAAACACAAAAATCCGCGCCCTTACGCTGGATGCCATGCCCGACACCGGAGCCTGGACGCTGGTTATCAACGAGGAAACCAGGCAAAACCTGGGGCTTGCCATCATAGAAACGGTAAACTCCAGCCTGGCCGACGGCTCCACCACCCAATACGGCCTGACCGAACCGGTGGAAATCCGCTGGAAAGACCGCCGTATCAGTCAGCAGGCCGTGGTTATACCCAACGCAAGCGATATTCTTCTGGGAGCGCTGCCCCTGGAAGGCATGGACCTGTACGTTGACCCGGTAAACCAGCGACTCGCCGGCGTACATGGCGACCGGCATCTGCACCTGGTCAAATAAGTAACAGGAAACAAAACTTATTCCCTGCTGCTTGGGCGTGTGCCGTTCGTTGTAAACCGCCCGGGCATTTACCGCGGGTACACTATATCTATACCCCGGGGTCTGACCCCGTACCCCATATCTGGCACACTATATCTTGCACCTGGGGTCTGACCCCATACCCCATATTTAGCATACCATGCCTCGTATTCAGATATACCCCCGGGCAGCAGCACCCAAAAAATCGAATTCAGCATTGCCGAACCGCCCCAAACATAGCTTCCCATTTATCCCGGCCTGTGCTACACTTACCCACGGCATGAAGCCGCGCCGCGGATGAACCGCGGTGAAGCATGAACCAACGGGTCTCGTGAACGGGCCATTTTGTATTTTCTTAATTACAATCCACAAAAAACAATCCCATGAAGGGAAGTATCGTTTCAGGGAGGCATCGCCTTGAGAAGGCAGAGTAAAAAATGACGGCAAACCTGCCGCTTGACGGAAAGTACGCGCGCCTCATCAAGCTGCTTGCGGAAAAGGGCGGCGCGGCCGTGGCTTTTTCGGGCGGGGTGGACAGCTCTTTCCTCTGTTACGCGGCGCACGATGCGCTCGGGGACCGGGCCATCGCCATTACGGTCGTATCCCCCATGCTCCCAAAGAGCGAAATCGACTGCGCCGGTGAAGTAGCCGCGAAGATCGGGATCAGGCATTTCCTGATAGAGGAGGACGAGATCGACGAGGAAGTCGCGGCGAATCCCAAAGAACGCTGTTACTTCTGCAAGAAGATCGAGTTCACCTCCATCATGAACGAGGCGAAAAAACACGGCGTCCACACCGTGCTTGACGGCTCCAACCTGGACGATCCGGGCGATTACCGGCCGGGTCTCAAGGCCCTGGAAGAACTGGAGATCTATAGCCCGCTTCGCGCGGCGGAACTTGGCAAGGCGGAGATACGGGAACTTTCCCGGCGTTTCGGCCTCCCCACCTGGGACAAACCCGCGTTCGCCTGCCTCGCCTCCAGGATCCCCTATGGGGAACGCATCGACCGGGAAAAACTCTCCCGCGTTGAAAAGGCCGAAGAAACCCTGCGCCGCGCGGGATTCCGGCAGTTCCGGGTACGGTCCCACGGGGACATTGCCCGCATCGAAGTGGCCCCGGAGGAAAGGCGGCGTTTCTTCGACGAGAAGACGCTCGATTCCGTCTCGCGGGAGCTAAAGGCCCTGGGCTTTCTTTACGTGGCCATGGAACTTGAAGGCTATTTGATGGGCAACATGAACCGGGCCGTGAAGGCCTGAAAGCGGGTACGATTTATGAAGGATCTTGACTTCGCGGTGATTGACAGCCGGCGGGAGGAACGTACCGGTTATCCCGAGGTAGTTTACTGCGCCGGAAAAACCCCTGAACAGGCGCTGGCCATCATTGCCAGGATGAGGGAGGAAAAGCTCCCGGTTCTGGCGACAAGGGCGGAGGGGCCTCTCGCGGAACAGGTACAAAAAACGTTTCCCGGCGCGCAATACGACCCGGTTTCGAAGCTGCTTACGGCGGGCCGTTTCCGGGACAGAACGGAGGGGCTTGTGGCGGTTGTCGCCGCGGGAACAAGCGATCTTCCGGTTGCGCGGGAGGCTTCCGGCACGGCGGAATTCCTGGGCAGCAGGGTATTACTGGTCACCGATGTGGGGATTGCGGGCATCCACCGGCTCTTTGACCGGCTGGATGAGATACGGAAGGCCCGCGTGGTGGTTGCCGTCGCGGGTATGGAAGGGGCGCTGGCGGGCGTTATCGCCGGGCTTGTTTCCGTGCCGGTAATCGCGGTTCCAACCAGCGTGGGCTACGGGGCGGCCTTCGGGGGCCTTGCGGCCCTTCTGGGAATGCTCACGTCCTGTTCGCCCGGAATATCCGTGGTGAACATCGACAACGGTTTCGGCGCGGGCTATCAGGCCAATCTGATAAACCTGGCCGGAAAATAAACAACTGTAACTGACTATTCAGAAGGGGGGCCTGTTACTGAGCGGCGGGTCTTATCCGATGCGGCCGCCGTCCGGCCCCCCTGCGCTCCAAAGGTTTTTGCCCTTGGCAGTGTTTGCGGCAAAAACGCTTTTCCGCTACCCCCCTCATGACGCAACAACAGGCCGGGGCTGATACAGTTACCAAATTGCTTTTATTAGGAGTGTAATTATGCACATGGCAGACGCTTTAATTTCCCCCGCGGTTGGCGGGGCAGCCTGGGTGGTGAGCGCCGCGGCGGTCGCCTACTCAACCGCAAAAATCAAAAATGAATTAGGGGACAAAAAAGTTCCCCTTATGGCGGTGGCCGGGGCCTTTGTCTTCGCCGCCCAGATGATCAACTTTACGATCCCGGCCACAGGCTCAAGCGGGCACATAGGAGGCGGTATACTGCTTGCCGGACTGCTCGGCGCCTTCCCGGCGCTGCTTACCATCGCGGCGGTGCTGGTGATACAGTGCCTCTTCTTCGCGGACGGCGGGCTCCTCGCCCTGGGCTGCAACATCCTCAACATGGGGGTCATTCCCTGCCTGGTGGTGTATCCCCTCATCTTCAAACCCATACTGGGCAAAGGCTATACGGTAAAACGGATCAGCCTCGCGGCGCTAGTGTCGGTGGTTGCAGGCCTCCAGATAGGCGCCTTTGCGGTGGTTCTGGAGACCCTGGCGTCGGGCATCACGGCGCTTCCCTTCGGCGCTTTTGTGGTGCTTATGCAGCCCATCCACCTGGCCATCGGCATTGTCGAAGGAATAGTCACCGCCGCGGTACTCGACTTTGTGTTTACGATGAGGCCGGAGATTCTCGAATCAAGCGGCGGGGGCGCATCCCTTCCCGCCGGAATTCCGGTCAGGAAGGTGCTGATCGCGCTTGGGGTGGCGACTCTTGTGGTGGGCGGCATCCTTTCGATCTTCGCCTCCGCCTACCCGGACGGCCTTGAGTGGTCCATGGAAGGCGCCGCCGGAACCGCCGAACTTGAGGCTGAAGGGCCGGCCTTCCGTCAGGCGGAAGCGATCCAGGAGGCCACCGCCTTCATGCCCGATTACGGCTTTCCCGCCGATGAGGAAGGATCTGCCGCGGGGACCGCTGTGGCGGGTATCGTGGGGTCCCTCCTTACCTGCGCGCTGGCCGGGCTTGCGGGCTTCGTGATATGGCGGGTAAAGAAAAACAGAGTCAAACCCGCCTGATGGCACGGCGCCTGGCTCAGGGGCGAAGCCGCGCAAGGGATAGAAGCGGAAATTCCGCAAGCCCCCCGCGGGGGGCTGAGGAATTGGAGCGGATAGCCCGGTCCCCGCCGTCGAACCGGAGGTTCGTAAGGCGGGGATGCGCCCAAATTCCTGATTATAACGCGCATTTGTAACACCGGCCGGACAATTCCGGCTGGAAGGGGAGGAAAACATGAATATGCCGGGCAGGGCCGATGCGGGCCGGGAGCTTTACGCGCTGGAACTGCTTGCCGGGAAGAATACGGCCGTCCACCGGCTCCACCCGGCGGTAAAGGTGATTTCCTGCGTGCTGTTCATGGCCGCGGTAATTTCGTTTGACCGCTACAGCCTGGGACGGCTCTGCCCCTTCCTGTTCTACCCCTGCGTCCTCATCGCCCTGGGGGAGCTTCCGCCCGCGCTGCTGGTAAAACGGACGGCTTTAGCCCTGCCCTTCTGCCTTTTCGCCGGGCTTTCCAACCTTGTCCTGGAGCGCGGCGCCGCCTTTTCGATAGGAAGACTCACGGTAAGTTTCGGTTTTCTGTCGTTCTGGGCGCTGATCCTCCGGACATTGCTCTGCGTGGCGGCGGTGCTTATTCTTATCGCTACTACCCCCTGGACCGCGCTCGCGGCCCAGCTCAGGCGTTTTCATGTGCCGGCGGTCTTTGTCACCCTGCTGGAACTGTGTTACCGGTACATCGGGGTGCTTCTCGCCGAATCCGGGTCCATGTACACCGCCTACAAACTGCGCTCGGCAAACATAAAAGGTGTGGCCCTGTCCCACATGGGGAGTTTTGTTGGCCACCTCTTTTTGCGCAGCGTCTTCCGGGCGGAAAGGGTCTACGCCGCCATGAAGTGCCGGGGTTATTCCATGAAGACGCCGCCTGTTTCCGCCTCTCCGCTGAAAGGCGCGGACGCGGTATTTCTGCTTGTCGTGGCCGTTTTCTGCGCGCTTTTCCGCTTTGTGGACCTGCCGCTCCTCGCCGGCCGCCGGATCGGGGCCCTCCTGTGATGCTGGTTGTCCGGGACATCAGCGCGGTTTACCCGGGCGGGATACGGGCGTTTACCGGCGTCAGCTTCGAGGCGGAGGCCAGGGAGAATATCGCCCTGGTGGGGGCAAACGGCGCGGGAAAGACCAGCCTGCTCCTCGCCCTGATAGGGATACTGCCGCTCAGTTCCGGTTCGGTCAACGTTGACGGCGTGGAGCTTGATCCGGAAAATCCCGGGGAACTGCGCCGCAAAGTAGGCCTGGTGTTCCAGAACCCCGAGGATCAGCTTTTCATGCCCAGCATTTACGAGGACCTGGTCTTCGGCCCCCTGAATCTGGGCCTTTCCGGGGAACGCGCCGCCCGCCGCGCCGCCGACGCCCTGGAACTTCTGGGCATCCCCCAGCTCAGGGACCGCTCCCCGCTGCGTCTGTCGGGCGGCGAAAAGCGGCTCGCGGCCATCGCCACCGTCCTGACCATGCGGCCGGAAGTGATGCTGTTCGATGAGCCGACCGCCTTCCTCGACCCCCGCGCCCGGCGTTCCCTTGTCACCGCGCTGAAACCCCTGCCGCACACAAAGATCATCGCCACCCACGACCTCCCCTTTGCCGCGCAGGTCTGCTCCCGCGCCCTCATCCTGAAAGACGGCGCTATCCGCGCCCAGGGCAGGCCGGACGCGCTTTTCTCCGACTCCGCCCTGATGGAGGAATGCGGGCTGTAGGGCGGCAATTCCGAATTCGGCTTTTAATGATGAAAACACATAAAACACCGGATACGAGGCATGATACGCTAAATATGGGAGATGGGGTCAGACCCCAGGTGCAAGATATGGTGTACCAGATATGGGGTACGGGGTCAGACCCTAGGGGGTAGATATAGTGTACCGGATATGGAGTATGGGGTCAGACTGCAAGGGTGCTTTGGGCCGGTCCGGCGCTTTTTCAGGCGACGAGGTTGAGTACAGCCCCGGAAAAGGAGGGGATCGCGGGTTTGTAGGGCATGGCGGCATTGGCGGCCTGGGCCGCCCGTATCTGGGATTCGTAGTGTTCAATCAAGACATCGATCTGCTCATCGGAGGGGGCATCCGCGGTAAGTCCGGTATCGGGGCTTTTTTTGATCCGGGCAAGCTGCTCGATAAGTACGTCCAGTATCTTGAGTTTGCTGATGGCTACGCCCCTGGTACCTTCGGGGGCGGGAACACCGGAAACGTGGCGAAAATGGGAGTAAATATAGGCCGAAGGCGCGACAGGCAGTGACATTTTTCCGCCCGCCGACACATTGATCGCGTAGCCGATGGTGGGAAAGGCAGATGCACGCAGTATCCCGTTGACCATGATTAGACTCTTCTCCTATTTTGTATATCGGATTGGAAAAATAAAAAATTAGCGTAAGTATTCAGTCGTAACGTAATTTCAGAACTTTTCTTGTTTTCTAGTGCTCCTAATCGGCCCTTCGACATTGTCTTTATTGCGGCATTTACCGGGCCTCTCACCATGCGGCATGGATGCCAAAAACGCGCTCACCAGTTCGCGCGCAACCTTGGGTGTCCCACAGGCGACTGAATAGTTACAAATTAGCTTTTTTGTCGGTGTTACGGCTATAGTTACTCCCATTCCTGGTGTACCCCGCAGACACAAAAAAGCCACAGAGGGGAGGCCTCTGTGGCTGGAGGTCAAAACCCCTGACGGGGGGTCAGGGGCAAAGGGGTTAACGGGAAAGTTTGTCGCCGGTGTAGGTAAGATACACGGTCTCGCCTTCTCCGACTACAACGGGAAGCCAGCTACCAACATCTTTGCCGTACCAGTATGAATTTTTGGTCGACTGTACCGCGATACGGTAACCACCGGGCGGCAGTATAAAGGTGTGCATCTGGCCCTTCAGAAGGGGATTCATGGTTCCCCAACTGT
>JAIROT010000011.1 GCA_031257385.1 Treponema sp. | reverse complement strand
CTCAGAACCATGGGCCACATGCTCCGTTTGCTGAGCATGTAAAGGGGCGTAACAAAATCGTTCCATGCGCCGATAAAATTAAGAACACCGGCGGTCATGGTGGCGGGTTTCAGGAGCGGAAATATGACGGTAAAAAACAGTTGGAGGGGGCCCGCGCCGTCGATAAGGGCCGCCTCGTCGAGTTCCCGGGGGATAGAATCCACAAAGCCGTAGTATAAAAATACCGCGAAGGGTACGCCCAGGGCGGCGTTCAGCAGAATGATCCCCGCATAGGTATTGAGCAGACCTATGGTTTTAAACAAAAGCAGGGTGGATACATAGTTAATCGGAACCATAAGGCCGATAAAAACATACGTATAGATCATGTTGAATAAAAAGATTCTCCTGCGTCGCAGTACAAAGGTCCCCATGGCGGAAACCGTTACACTAATGACCGCCGAAGTCGAAGATATCAGCAGACTGTTGAAAAAGGCCCGCACGATGCCGCCCCTGCGGACGACCAGGGCGTAGTTTTCAAAATGGAACGCCTTCGGCAGGCCAAGGGACATGACAAGGGCTTCTTCCCATGTTTTAAAGGAATTCAGAATCAGAATCGCCAGGGGAACCAGTACCGCCAGGGAGAGGACAAACAGAAGCGCTGTTTTAAGGATCACGGTTTTTTTTCGCGCGGTCATTTCCTCTCCCCGGTCATGGTGTTTTTGATTAACATCGCCGGAATCAGGGCGATGATAAACACAACCACGCCCATCGCCGTGGACATGCCGAAGCGGCCGGAACTGAATTCATTGAACACCGTAATGTTAAACACTTCGGTAAGCCGTCCCGGTCCCCCTCCGGTGAGGGCGAAGATCAGATCAAAGGCTTTGATACCGTGGATCGTGTCCAGTATGGTAACAACCGTTATAACCGGAAACAGGAGAGGAACGGTAATTTTAAGGAACTGCGCCCGGCCGGAAGCGCCGTCAATGGAAGATGCCTCGTAGTAATCAGCCGGAATAACCTGCATACCCGCCAGGAGCATCACCATATTCAATCCGGCTTCACGCCAAACTTCCGTAAGTATAACGGCCCCCAGCACCGTATTGGGATCGCCAAGCCAGCCTGTGGCGAGAAAGTCAAGGCCCGCGGCCCGTAAAACCGCATTGACAATACCGTTCGGCGACAGAATGGATCGAAAGAGAATGCCGATTATCAGGGCCGAGAGGTTGCTTGGCAGAAAGAAAAAACTCCGCAGCAGATTCTTGCATCGTATGTTTGTATTGAGGGCAACGGCAAGGCCGAGACCAACGGCGATTTTGAAAATAACCGTAAAAAAGGTAAATATAAAACTCCGGACAATCATCGGCGAATAGCTGCCCTTAGCGGAAAAAATATCTATAAAATTTTGAAAGCCGGTAAATTTGACCACGTCGCTGTAGGTGTTCCAGTTTGTAAAGGAGTACCCTATTCCGAGTACTACCGGCGCCATAAAGAAAAAGGTATACAAAACCAGCATGGGGATTAAAAGCCAAAACGGATATATGGTTTTTGTTTTCATTAGACATTCCCCTGCCGGAAGACACAATTAACGCGGCGGAAGAAACGCCGCCGCGTAGAGGAATAACCCTAATTGCCCAGGGCAAACTGCTTTTGCCGTTCCGCGTCAAGGGCCTCAAGCATCTGCCTGGGGGTTTTTTGTCCCAGGAACATTTCCTGAACCATCTGGCCGACAATAGTATCACCTTCACTGAAAAATCTGATAACGTTGCTGCCGAAGGAACCGGTGGAATTTTTAGTTACCGATTCATAGGCTTTTGTCGCCTTTAATTCGGTGTAGTCTTTTAAAGATGAATTTCCCAGCATAGGATTGCCTCTATAGTAAGCGCCTACGTTGTCAAGCCGCGTTCTGAAATTCAAATACTCCTTGGCCGTGTCAATATTGGGGGAATTCCTGTTGACGATGTGGAAGATGCCGGGGTTTACGTTGAAGGACCGGTTGTCCGCCAGCGGGATGGGGAACATTTCCCAGGTATCCGCTCCGCAGGAAGGATCGACGGCAAGAATCTCGTTCTGGTAGCTGGTATACCCGATGGTCATGGCATACTTCCCCTTGGTCATTTCGGTGGTGGAGTTTTCCCAGGTGTCGGTCATGAAGGTAGGCCCAAAGTAGCCCTTGTCGTACAGTTCCTTTACCTGGGTCATCGCCGTTACATAGGCCGGCACATCGGCGAATTTCAGGGTGTTGTTGTTCAGCCTGGCCAAATAATCGGGGTACTGCTGCTGGGCCGTCCCCAGAGTCATGAGAATCCACAGGGTCTGATACCAGGGCGCGGCGCCGTTGGCGTAAAAGGGAATATAACCGGCCTGTACGAGTTTGTCACAGGCGGCGGTTAATTCGGCGTAGGTTTTAGGAACCCCCGCAATTCCGGCCTTTTGGAATTTGGCCGGATCGTAGAGTACGGCCCAGCCGTCCGCGGACCAGAGATTAAGGGCTATAACTTTTCCGTTGACGGTCCCGCCCTCGCGCGCCCAATCCGCCAGCCTGGGAACCCAGGACTCGCCTGAAAGGTCGGCGAAATTCCTGTCGGGCTGGAGGGTCTCAAAATTGGCGCCGCCGTGGGCCAGGAAAATATCCGGCCCTTCCCCTGTGGAAAGCCGTGAACGGATGACGCTGTAGTACTGATCGTCGGGAATGGTCTGGAATTCCACCTTGATACCCGTTTCCGCGGTGAATTTGTCCGCCAGGGTATGGTCGATTTCCTTGGTCCAGTTTGCCGAGGACGCCACGGTAAGGGTTTTACCGCCCCCGGAACCTGATGCACTTTGTTTTCCGCCCCCCGCAAAGGCAAGGGCGGCCGTCAGAAAGAGAAAGCCGATGATTAACAACTTTTTCATGTTTCTTCTCATTTATAATTCCTCCTAAAAATAATCCGCATGAACCAACGGTCCATGTTTATATAAAAGACCGGCTGCCTCAGATACTATGGTATCCGGTCTTATTCCCTGTTAAAGTTTTTCGATATACCCTTTGTACTGCGGCAGCCATTGCGCCTCGGCCTTGAGCATCTCGTCGGCCATAGCCCACACTTCCGGCGGATTGCACACCGCGCCCACCAGGGGGTCAAGGAGCATGGCCTGTTTCAGCTTGAGGGGATTCCCCTCAAGGGCAGCCTCTACCGCAAGGCGCTGGACCGCGATGCTCTGATTGCAGATCGCCGCGCAGGGGGCGGGCAGATCCCCCACAAGGGGAATGGAAATGCCGTTGCCGTC
>JAIROT010000010.1 GCA_031257385.1 Treponema sp. | reverse complement strand
TTCCGGGTTGTCCGCCCTGGTGATGGTCATGTTTTCCACGTCTACGCTGCCGGTGCGGTTAATGACCCACAAGACCGCGTAGTCGGTACTCCGCACGTCCAGTTCGCCGCTAACCTCCGCCTGGATTTTGATCGCCAGTCCGCTGGGATCAAATCCTATGGGATTAAGGCACGACGCCAGAAGCGCCATAATCCCGGCGCCCAGGATAACTCCTGTCAGGGAGTTTACGTATTTCCTCACAATCCGCTCCTTAAATACGGGCCGCTGCCCGCAACTGTAATTATGCATCAGCATCTCACATAATAATATATCCCAGTATTTGATTTTTTCAAGATATTCGGTGTTTTTTTAAGAATTTTTTTCGCGGCCCTAAGGAAGCACTGATTTATTCAATCGAGAATAAATCAGTGCTACTTTAATGTGGTTTTTTCACAGTTTTCCGTAGGAAAACGAGAAAAATAATAGGGCAACGCTGATTAGCGTCAAGTTAATCAGCGTGCCCTAAGCGGACAGGCGGGTTTTTTGGTTTGAGGCTTTCCCAAAACCCGGTTAACAGCTTCGTTTAATAGCGAATTTTTGAAATTGTTACGTTGTTTGAACCGCGGCAGGCCCGAAGCAAAGATTCGGCGGGGTATTAAACCGGACTTTCAAATGAAATAAGGATAAGCCTCCGGGACTCGATGAGTCTCCTCCCGGCAAGCTGCGGGGTATTAAACCGTATTGGCTCCGCCAATGAAGCCCGCGAATTACACAGATATCAAATCAAAATTCGACACGGTTTAAGATAAATCTTAAACCGATCCGTGCTTTCCGTGGTTAAATTTTAACAAAGTAAACGTATTGATGAAATTCACCCTTCAAATCATCAATTTACGCTTTTCGCCGGCTTTTTCTCCCTGACTTTTGGAGCGGCCTTTTCTTCAGCGCCTCCTTCTTTTGCGGGGGCTTTCGGCTTTGCCGTTTTTTTTGCGGGCCCGCTTTTTTTAGCGGCGGCTTTCTCCGCGGCAGTCGGCTTTTTGGCCTTGGGAACGGACTTTAAAAGTGCGGCGAGCTTTTTGTCGTTGGCGGCAAGGGATAAATCGTAGTTGTTTTGAAGATCCAGCCAGTATTGGGGCTTCATGTCGAAAAATTTGGCAAGGAGGAGGGCTACACGTATGGAAATTTTTGTTTTATCAAGTGTTAAAAGCCTGATCGTAGCCTGACTCAATTTGAGTTCCCTCGCAAGACTGGTGGGGTTTAAGTTGTAACCGCGTAAAAATAATTTAAGAACGGTTCCCGGAGATTGAATAGATTTAGGCATTATTGCTCCTTAGTTAGAATTACTTATATTTTAATAAAAAATAAATTTTTTGTCTATACCCTTTTTAATTAATTTTATTTATTATTTTGATTCACGCTATTGTGATTAAGCCGGGGATTTGTTATGATTTAATTCCCGTGAAAAATACAAAACTAACAGCCTTGTTCCTTGTTTCGATCATGGGGATTGCGTATGAATTGTACGTGATGAGGGTTTTTTCTGTGGGGGGCTGGTCCAATTTCGGCTCTCTCGTTATTTCCGCCGCCCTGCTGGGAATCGGCCTTTCGGGGATCATCCTTACTTTTATAGACGAGTGGGTCCAGCTTTACTGGGATGTTTTGCTTAAGATGACCGCCATAGTTCTGCCGTTGCTTATGACTCTTGCGGTGGTCGCGGCCCAGATGGTTCCCTTTAACCCGGTATTTCTCGCTTCGAATTCCCGGCAGCTATGGTTTATCGGCGCTTATTATATAATTTACGGTATTCCTTTTTTCGCCGTGGCCGCCTATACCGGCGTGTCTTTTATCGCCCTGAGGGACAAGATACAGCGGGTGTATTTCTGGAATATGGCGGGTTCCGGGCTGGGCGGTTTTTTCATCATCATCTTCATGTTTCTCCTGCCGCCCCAGTACCTGATCCTCCCCATTCTGGCTTTGGCCATAGCGGCGGCGCTCTTTACCTGCGTTGACGATAACGGCGAATTTTCCCTGCCCACTGTCCTGTTCCTGCTTGCCAGCGCCCTGATTTCAATTTGCTGCGTTTTTCTCTGGGGCAATATACGGGTCTCGGATTTCAAGGCCATAAGTTATGCGCGTAAATATCCTGATTCCAAACTGGTCCACCATTCCTACGGGCCGGGCGGGGAATTCCATGTCTACGCTTCCCGTTACTTTCATTTCGCTCCGGGACTTTCGGATAACGCGGCGCTGAAAATACCGGTTGTTCCTAAACAGCCGTACTGGGGGCTTTTTGTGGACGGTTCCGGTCCGGTGGGCGTTATGGGAAATCTCAAAGAAGATGAAAGGTCCTATATGGATTACCTCCCCATGGCCGCGCCCTATACCATCCTCTCAAAACCGGATGTATTACTGGTGGGCCTTTCAGGAGGGATCAACGCCCAGATCGCCCGCTACAAGGGCGCGGAACGGATCGACATCGCCGAGCCTTCCGCGGAGATGACCGGATTGCTGCGGGATGATCCCAACATTTACCGTTTTACCGGAGGGCTGCTCGCCTCGCCTGAGATTACCATAATTCAGGGCGAAGGCCGTTCCTGGTGCATGGATCGCGCGAAAAGCTACAACCTGATAGAACTGAGTCTTGTTGATTCCATCGGCCTTTCCGATTCCGGCGGCTATCCGGTACATGAGGATTTCAAGTACACCGTGGAAGCCTTCAAGGACTACTTCGGCGCGCTTGCGGAGGACGGGATTCTTTCGGTAACCGTCTGGGACCGGCTGAACCCGCCCCGGAATGTGCTCAAGCTTCTTAACACTGTCATCATCGCCATGCGGGAGTCAGGCTTCTCCCGGCCTGAGCGGAGTTTTTATTCTTTCGGGCTTTTTATGTCTACCTCGACGATTTTGGTGAAGAACGGGGCCTTTACCGATGGGGAGTTATACGATCTCAACAAGTTTGTCGAAACCCGTTCTTTTGAGCCGTTCTACGTTCCCGAAGGCAGACTGCCGTTACGTGACATTGAAATCTTTATGGCGTCTTACCGCGGCCATTTTGAAGGCGGCGCAATACCGGAGGAAAATTTTACCAACGCCGATATGTACCGCGCCGCTATCCCCGGGTTTTTCGCCGGCAGGGGGCAGGAAATAGAGCGGAATTATATTTTTGATGTCCGCCCAATTCGAGATTCCCGGCCCTACTATTCGGGCTTTCTTAAACTGGAGAATCTTTCGATGTACATGGATCAGATGGAGGATATTTCCGAGGAATGGGGACACCTGCTTCTTTTAAGTATGCTGATTCAGGCATGTATCTTCGGCCTGATCGTCATTCTTATTCCTCTTGTCTGGCGGCGGCGGGAACTCTTCCGGAGTCGGGCCGACGCGGGGAGCACCGTCTGCGTCATTCTGTACTATGCCGGCCTGGGGCTGGGTTACATGCTTATCGAGATATACCTCATCCAGCGCCTGGGGGCATTCCTCTCCAACCCAACCTATTCGGCCAGTATCGTGATCACGGTGATGCTGATCTGCTCCGCCCTGGGGAACCTGGCGTCGGGAACGTTGAAGCGCCGCCGTGTCTTCGTGGTTCCCGCCGCCTGCCTGCTGATCGCTTCAGGTCTTCTGTTTTACATTTACCGCCTGGATCCTTTTCTGAGCTTGTTCCATTCGATGAGCCTGGCGGCGCGCATCCTCGCGGCAAGCCTTATCATCGCGCCGGTAGCTTTCTTCATGGGCATACCCTATCCTAACGGGCTTGACAGCCTTCAGGAAAACAAACCCCACCTTATGCCCTGGGCCTGGGGTATGAACGGCGGGCTTTCCGTGGCCGGCAGCGCCCTTGCGCGGATCATCTCGGTGTCAAGCGGTTTTCCGGTACTACTCATGGTGGGGATTAGCGTGTATATTATGGCAGGGATTCTTTTTCCGGTCAATCTACGGAGGTTGTCATCATGGTAAATCCACAGACCCTGCAGCGCTACTCTCTTTTCGGCGGCTTGCTGGAGGAACAGATCGAGCAGATTATTCCCCTCATGGAGCAGGAAACCTACGGCCCTGATGTGGACATCATTGTGGAAGGAACCCCCAATGACAAAATCAGGTTTATCACCGAGGGCAGGGTTTCCATCTGGAAGGGGGATACCTTTATCTGGGAGCTGCCCGAAGGGAGTGTCTTTGGTGAAATGGAAGTCCTGGATGTCATGCCTTCCGCCGCCACGGTCAGGTCCGTGACCAATGTAACGGCCATGTCTATTTCCAACAAATCCCTGCGGAAAATTTACAAGAACGATATCAAGACTTTTTCCCTGCTGGTCATGAACCTTGCGCGGGACATGTCGCGGCGGCTGCGGGTCGCCGATGAAAAGATGAAGGGGAAGCCCGCCTAAACCTTCCGCGCTGTTTTGCCGCCCGAATACGGCCCCTTTTCACTTAGAACTTATGGCGCAATGCGGGGAGTTGCCTATGTCGAATATATTATGTAGTATTTTTTCACTGTTTTGTACGATGTTCAAGCCGCCGGCAGGAAGTCTCTCTAAAAGCGCTTGAAAGATAGGCCCTGTAGCTCAGTGGATAGAGCATCGGTCTTCTAAACCGATGGTCGCCTGTTCGATTCAGGCCAGGGTCATAATTTCCTTTTTTTGGCGTCTAGGAGCCTGTGGGACTTGTGGATTTTTGCGGCCTTTGACCGCAAAAACCTCCGATTTTTGGGCTCCTTTGGGAGTCTGCAAGGCAATGTCAACAAAATTGTGCATTTTCTTTATCATTTGGGCTAAAGCCCCACAGACTCCTAGGTGGGGCCGCTGGGGGTATGGCTTTCAATGCGCTGATTTCATTGGCGCAATTCGTCCTATTTACTTCCGGGCATAATGATAGTACCGTTATCACAGAAAATTGAACGGAGGTTTACACATGGAAAAGACTAAAGTCGCCCTGTTCGGCGCGGGATTCATCGCCAATATTCACGCTGAAAGCTACGCCAGGTTTGTTCCCGGCGCCGAGCTGGCCGCGGTGTACAGTCACAACAGTGACAAGGCCGAAGCCTTTGCCCGGCGCTACGGTATCCCCGCCTGGTATGACGACATGGACAGGCTCCTTTCGGAGGCCAGGGTAGATGTGGTGGACATAGGACTCCCCAATTACCTGCACTACGGGGCCTGCATAAAGGCCGCCGCCGCGGGAAAGCATATCATCATCGAAAAACCCCTGGCCCTTACCCTGGAAGAAGCGGACGAAATGATTGGGGAGTGTAAAAAGCGGGGACTTAAACTGATGTACGCCGAGGAACTCTGCTTCGCCCCCAAATACGAGCGGGTCCGGGCCCTGGTGGAACACGGTGCAGTGGGAAAGGTCTATATGCTCAAGCAGGCGGAAAAACACTCCGGCCCCCACAGCCCCTGGTTTTACAAGAAAGAAACCGCCGGGGGCGGCGTCATGATGGACATGGGCTGCCATGCCCTGGCCTGGTTTCGCTGGATGACGAAAAACAACCCCGTTAAGAGCGTCTATGCCAGCATGAAAACGGTTATGCACAACACAGACTGCGAGGACAACACCATCACTATCGTTGAATTCGAGAACGGCGTTACCGCTGTTGCCGAGGACAGCTGGGCCCGGCACGGCGGTATGGATGACCGTATCGAAGTGTACGGCGACAAGGGGGTTTCCTACGCGGATCTCTTCCGGGGAAATTCTGCCCTGACCTACAGCATCGATGGTTACGACTATGCCAGCGAAAAGGCGGGAAGCAGCAAGGGCTGGACCTTTACGGTCTTTGAGGAAGCCTTCAACCAAGGCTACCCCCAGGAGCTTAAGCACTTCATAAGCTGCGTCAGGGAAGACACAACGCCTCTGGTCACCGGCGAAGACGGCCGGGCGGTACTGGAACTGCTATACGCCGCGTACGCATCGGCGAAATCCGGCGCCAGGGTCAGCCTGCCCTTCACGGCAAAGGTAAAATACCCCATCGAATTGTTCCTGCGCTAGGAGCCTGTGGGACTTGTGGATTTTTGGGCTCCTTTGGGAGTCTGCAATCGGGTAGGAGGCTGCCCATTATTTGGGCAGCCGTCCTCCCACACCACCGTGCGTACCGTTCGGTAC
>JAIROT010000290.1 GCA_031257385.1 Treponema sp. | reverse complement strand
AACGCGGTGATGGAAAACATTGCCAGCCAGACTAATTTGCTTTCCATGAACGCCGCCATAGAGGCGGCCCACGCGGGAGAGGCGGGGAAGGGCTTCGCCGTAGTGGCCGACGAGATACGCAAACTGGCGGAAAATTCCGGCGAACAGTCCAAGACCATTTCCACGGTACTCAAGAAAATAAAGGATTCTATCGACAAGATAACCCGCTCCACCGACAACGTGCTGAACAAGTTTGAGGCTATAGACAGCGGGGTCAGGACCGTATCGGACCAGGAGGAGAACATCCGGAACGCCATGGAGGAGCAGGGGGCGGGGAGCAAGCAGATTCTGGAGGCCATTGGTCAGTTAAACGAGGCGACTCAACTGGTGAAGGGCAGTTCCGAGGAGATGCTCGAAGGGAGCAGGCAAGTCATACAGGAGAGCAAGAACCTGGAAATGGCGACCCAGGAGATCACCAACGGGATGAACGAGATGGCCACCGGGGCGGACCAGATCAACGTGGCGATAACCAGGGTAAACACCATCAGCGGGGACAACAAGGAAAACATCGATGTGCTGGTCCGGGAGGTGTCGAAATTCAAGGTTGAAGAATAGGAAGTAATTAAAATTCCATTCACTTCCTAAGTCAGCTATTCAAACGGCCTTGTGTCGCACCATTTCCCACTACCGTAAATCTTGAGGCTTTCCCGAAATTTGCCCGTGTTTTGGGGAAACCCCTGCTATATCGTTAAGAACACCTTGGCTTTCTCGATTTCTTCGTTCACTGTTTTTTCAATTTTCTCAAACACTTCATCCCCGATTTCCAGACTTTGCCATATTCGTTTGTTCGGTTTTACGGGATAACGGTCGCCGGAAAAACCGAGCTCCCGATCCGAGGCAAAATGGTTGGCAACGGCGACACAGTTGAGGATGTCATGGTGAGCGCCCCGATATCTGGCAAGATCGTGGTGATATACAATGGTTTCGCCAACCGGGCCGGGAAGATGCCACGCATTGACAATGGCCGCACCGACAATGCAGTGGCTGGTGCCCAGGGTTTTGCTTTCGGCCTGATACAGGGGAATCCGCTCACGGTCCGCGCTGGCAACGGCAAGCATATAATCCCCGGACAGTACCGCGTTAAGGGGAATTTTACCGATGTCGTGGAGCAGGCCGGCGGTAAAATATTCTTCCAGTTGTTTGGGATCAACACCCCGCTCTTTGGCAAGCAGTTTTGTGGCCGTTCCGACACAGAGGGAGTGCCGCCAGAAGCCTTCCATGTCAAGCCCCTGGTAACGTTTGTCTTTCGGCAGGATTCCCATAATGGCGGATGACAGGGCGAGATTCTTTATCGTATTGATTCCCAGCATGATGATCGCCCGGACGAGATTCGTTACCCGCTGATCGAGGCCGTAATAGGCGGAATTCAGCAGTTTCAGCACCCGTCCGACAAGGACCGGATCCAGGGAAATTACATAATTGAGGTCCGCCGGGCTGGTCTGGGAATTGCCGCAGAGATTCAGCACCTTGCTGACCGAGGTGGGAAGGCTGGGCATATTTTTGATGTGCTCCGCGATTTTGCCGGTCAGATCTTCCTGCGTTATGCTTACCGATCTCACTCAATTATCCTCAAAGACCGGGATTCAAGTCCCTTCAACGGACGGGCCGATACTTCCCGGGAAAATTCTCCGGCATGGAAAGACGCGCCGCCGGTATTCCGCCGGTCATAGGCCGCTACTCTGAAGTAGTATAATGTCCCGTTTGTGAGTCCGTCAATAAGGATAGTGTTCTGTTTTCCCGCGTCAATGGGGGAAACGCCCTGTATGGCGTCCCCGCCAAAGTAGTCGTCCCTGCCCGTGCCGTAATAAACCAGATACCCGGCGGTGTCTGTATCGGGACTGTTTTTCCATCTGAGCCGTACTCCTCCATCCGCCGCCGCCGCGACAAGCGAGGCCGGCGGCAGGGGCGGCTCGTCGGGCAGGTACGTTATCCGCAATGTTTCCAGATAGGGACTGGTCTCGCTGTCGGCGGAAGGGTAAAAATCGACTGCAATCTGCACATAACGGCCGCGGATTCCGGCTAAATCATCGCCGGGGCTAAAGTTCCGCCAACCGGCCTCATCCCAGTTATAGGGATTTTCCGTCGTACGGATAAAGAACTGCAGCTCCGAATCGTCGGCAAAGAGGAACCGCCCGTTCTCCTGAAATTCGCTGTTGATCCTCGCCCCTCCCGTTGAGACCCTGCCTCCGGCGGCCTCAACTTTGAGCACGCCGCTGTTTCCTTCCCCCAGATCAATGGTGCGGGTTTCCATACGGCCGCCCCGGAGCGGATATTTTTGTACCGTCGGCTTGGCGATCCATACGCCGTGGATTTTGAATTCGTCCATGATCCCCATGAACTTACCCAGCGTAAAGCTGCCGCCTTCCCCCGCAATGGGGGTGTATACTTCGCCGCCTTCGTGGCCGGTGGAACTGGCGTACTCAATGGCCTCGGTTTTGCCGTTTACCAGGTACTCAAGCATACCGGTAAGGGAATCGAAGCGGATAAGATGATGATTCCAGCTTTTGGGAACTACCGGGGAAGTTCCGGCGATAGTTATATTGAGCCGGGCGGCGCCTTCAGGAGAGGTGAAAAAATCCGTGAATGACCACTGGAGCCGGTTTTTTAGCGCCATGCACTGAATCTGCTGAAAGACATGGCGGGTTTGGCTTGCGCCGCCCGCGGGGGTTTGGACCGCCGGAACCTGCCGGGAGGAAGTCCAGGAGAGTATCTGCTCTCCGTTTTCCATGTTGAAGGGGTAGAGCCAGAATTCCAGGCTGAAATCCCGAATACGGCTGCCCGGCGCGAACAGGGCGTTCCGGCTCTGCGGTTCGATAATCAGCGGTCCGCTTGTGCCGCCGGCGCCGCCCGGCAGCGAAGGGCCGGAAAAAAGGGCCGCGCCGGTTCCGGCACGGGAAAAGCGCCGGTCCACCGCTTCCAGGGCCGGCGATACGGCGATCCGGTAGCGGCCTGTGCTGTCCCTGAAAGAATCCGGCGTTTTTTCATCAAAGGAGAGGGATAAATCCGGCGCTTCACCGGTAAAATCCCCGGAACCAGGCAAGGAGCCGGCGGCCCCGTTGGCCGGGGAAGACAGGACCAGTACCGGATAGCGGCGCACTGAGCTTATCTGGGTGATACCGGCCCGGTTTTCGGCCCAATCCCAGGAGGCCTCTCTTCCAAGGGTGATGATTTTTTCCCCAAAGCCGTATACACTACCTGAAAGCAAAAATAAAAGGTATACTAGGAGCCTGTGGGCCTTTACGGAGTTTGCAAGGTAAAAAATCGTCTTGCAGGCGATTTTTGGAGATTTTATGCGCGAAGCGCAACCTGTTAGAGGTTTCCCCAAAATTTCAGTTTTGGGAAAGCAACCGATAAAAAAAGCGTGTTTCGCAGCCTTTAGGCGGGAAACCGCAAAAGTTTTTCCAAAACTACCGGGATTTTGGGAAAACCTTATTAGCGTGAAAATTGATTTCTTTTTCATGGGATCCCTTTATCTTATCGGCATAAATTAAATGGATATGAACCGGCAGGGCGTTTCAGAATCGCATAAGGATCCCAGGGCCGCGGCGCAGGAGGCCCCCAGAGAGCCGGGGGTCTACATCATGCGGGATGAGGAAGGGCGGATCATCTATGTCGGTAAGGCCAAGTCGCTGAGAGACCGGCTTATAACTTATTTTACCGGCAAAAAAGATATCAAAACCGCCACCCTGATGCGGCATGTCCGCTTAATCGAGACCATCATTGTCTCCAGCGAGTACGAGGCCCTGCTGCTGGAAAATACCCTGATCAAGCAGCACTCGCCCAAGTACAACATCGACCTGAAAGACGGCAAAAGCTACCCGGTGATCCGCGTCACCGCCGAGAGCTTTCCCCGGATTTTCCGTACCAGGCACATTGTCGAAGACAAAAGCCTCTATTACGGCCCTTTCGCCAATATACAGGGAGTGGACGCCATACTGAAACTCGTGGAAGAGCTCTTTCCCCTGCGGAAATGCAAAACCATGAGAAAACGAAACGCCGGGCCCTGCATGTACTACCACATCGGCCGCTGTATGGCCCCCTGCTGCGGAAATATCAGCGCCGATGATTACCGCCTCCATGTGGAGCGGGTGCAGAAACTCCTTTCCGGAGAGACGGAATCCCTGATCATCGACCTGAGCGCCCGAATGCACGAAGCCTCAAGGGCCCTGCAATTCGAGCGGGCCGCCCAACTACGGAACGCTGTCAAGGCTATTGAGGAACTTGCGGGGGAAGACAGCTCCGTGGTGGACCATGATCCCGAAAGCCGGGATTACATCGCCTGGGCCGCCGAAGGTGTGTTCGCCACGTATACGGTTTTTTCCATGCGCGGCGGTAAGATGACCGGCCGGGAACTGTTCCGCACCTGTTCCGCCGCCGATGAAAGAGAGTCGCTGGAAATATTCATCACGTCGTATTACGATCCGGGCCGTCCGCCTCCGGCGAAAATATATTTGCAATTTGAAACACAGCAGGCGAAAAGCAGGAGCGGGAAGGAATTTGATCCCCAGGCGGATAATACGCCCGTTTCCCATTCCTCATTGAGTGAATGGTTCAGGGGGCAATTTGGCCGTGAGCCGGAACTGGCCGGTATGGGGCAGGCGGCCCCCATGGAAAAACACCACGCCGCGATCCTGGCGATGGCCCGCCAGAATGCCCTGGAAGATCTGCGCAGGCGGCTCAAGGAACGGGGGGCGGGTCCGGCCCTGGACGAACTGGCGCGGCTCCTGAATCTGCGGACCAGGCCGGAACGGATCGAAGGTTTTGACATAGCCCAGCTTGACGGCAAGCATCCGGTGGCCTCGCTTATTTCTTTCAGGAACGGGATTCCCGACCGGAAAAACTACCGTTACTTCAAACTCCGTACCGTGGTGGGAGTGGTGGATGACTTTGCCGCCATGCGGGAGGTGGTGCGCCGCCGTTATTCACGGTTGATTCGGGAAGGCAGGGAACTGCCGGACCTGGTCCTCATCGACGGCGGCATCGGCCAGGTGAACGCCGCCAGGGGGGTGATGGACGAACTGGGCATGGACAGCGACGTGGTGGGCCTGGCCAAGAGGGAGGAGGAACTCTGGCTGCCCCAGGCGAAAGAGCCGCTGGCGCTTCCCCGGTCTTCGGAGGCGCTCAAGGTACTGCAGTTTGTTCGGGACGAGACACACCGTTTTGCCACCGGCTTCAACCAGCGCCTGCGTTCCGGAGACCTGTCCTTCCCGGCGCTGGAATCGGTGGAAGGCATCGGCCCCAGGCGGGCCGCCGCGATCATGAAAGCCTATGGAAACATCGCCGCCATTGCCGCTGCGAACCAGGCGGAAATCGCCAACCGCTGCCGTATCAGCGTAAGCGCCGCCGGAGCGGTACGGGCCGCCGCTAAACTCGCCCTGGAAGACCGTGAAGCGGAACAGAAGCGGCTCAACACGGACTATAGGCGCCGAAGCCGCGGTTCACACTCAGTCGCCGGCCAACTCGCCGCCGAAGCCGCCGCCGAGGAAGCGCCGGAGTATTCAGCTGGCAGGCAGCGTTAGGCTGACTACGTTCAAATCAACAACCCCGCCGCAAGCGTTGCCCTAAGGGTTGTTTCCCGGCGGGCAAAGTCCGGCAAACTCCCAGAGCGCCCTGCCGTTTTTCCTGCCGGCAAAAAGCGCGTGCTCCGTGTAGCCCGCCTCAAGAAGGGTTTGCAGAGCAACATCATAGTGGCCGTCTAAATCTTCGGCGCGGTGTGCGTCGGCGGTGATCAGCACGGGGACTCGCCGCTCCCTGAACAGACGCAAAAAGGACGGCGAGGGGTAGGTGTCGCGGGTAATGTTACGGTTGAGTCCTCCGGTATTAAGCTCCACCATAAGGCCGGCGGCAGCGGCCAGGCGGGCGGTTTCGGCGGCGCGCAGACGGCAGGCTTCACTTTCAATATCGAACCAGCGGCCGTCCTGGTTGTTCTTTTTAACAAGATCGATATGGCCCAGAATATCGAAGCCCCCCAGGGTTATCATCTCGGAGACCGCGTCCCAATAGGCGTGCATAACCGCTTCCCCGTCTCCGCCGAAACCATCCCTGACACCCCGCTCCATCTCTTCAGCAGGGCCGTCCACGGTAAAAAGTTCCGCGCCATTGGCGGGCGCAATGTAGTGAACCGAGCCGATGATGTAGTCCAGCCCCAGGGCCTGAATGTCAGGGTCCAACGCCGACCGCAGACCCTTGATGTAATCAAGCTCAAGGCCCAGGTACACTATCAATTTTCCCTCCCAGCGGCAACGGGCAGCCCGGACCTCGCCAATATAAGAATCCAGCTGTTCATCGGGGATGTGCCAGTCTGTCTTAATTCCGGTTTTTTTGAAGAGCGGCCCATGGGCGCTGAATCCGATGGCGCAAAGGCCCTTGTCAAAAGCGGCGCGACACATGGTTTCCACATCGTCCCTGCCGTCGCAGAACAGAGTATGGGTATGCAGGGAAGAAAGGGCCGGTCTTACTGACCGGGATGCCGGGGGAGACATTTGTCTAATTATAGACAAAGAAACTGACAAGCGCAATATTTCGGATTGGAGAGGATGCATAGTCATATTCCACCTCCTGACCGCGCTCACATGCGGAAAACCGCGCGGCTTCGTTCAGAAACCTTGTCGTTCTTTATTTTTTTCGCGTGCTTGTACGCTCGCGGTCTTTCCTTTTCGTCTTTTGGACAATTACCCCCAGGGGCCTGTAGAACTTGTGCATTTTCTTTATCATTTGGGCTAAACCCCACAGGATCCCAGACAGCATCAATGCTTTTTCATGGATTCCTTACTTGTTTTCATTCCCTACGGAATAGGGACATTTACGAGCGGCCTGCTCCTTCCACCGCCATGCGCGAGCTATTGCGGGAAACCGGCGAAGAGGGCTACACTGAAGGCTATGGTGAATAATGCGGCGTTGGACGGTCCGGAGGTGCCTTTTGCGCGGCCTTTTATCGGCAGGGAAGAAGAAGAAGCGGCGCTTCGGGTGCTGCGTTCCGGCTGGCTTACCACCGGTGTTGAAGCTCTGGCTTTTGAGAAGGAGTTTCAGGCGTTTCTCGCGGACGGCGGCGGCGCTTGTTTCGGCGTCCTCCCGAAAAAAAGCGGCGCTGGGGGGATTCACTGCCTGGCGGTAAATTCCGCTACAAGCGGCCTGCACCTGGCCCTGGAAGCCTGCGGCGTGGGGAAGGGCGACCTTGTGCTGCTTCCTTCCTATACTTTCGCGTCCACCGCCGGGGCGGCCCGTAACCTGGGCGCCGATCCGGTGTTCGTTGATGTGGTTCCCGGCGGCTTCCACATAGACCCGGCGGCCCTGGAGGAAACACTCAAAAACCTTTGCGCTCCGCTCCGCTCCGGCCTGCCCCCGGCGTATGAACAATTCCGCGGGAAAAAGCCCAAAGCGCTGATCCCTGTTCATTACGGGGGCCTCCCCTGCGATATGCCCGCCCTCATGGATATCGCCCGCCGCTATGATTTGAAAGTGATAGAAGACGCGGCCCATTCCTTTCCAAGCCGCCTGGGCGACGGATCCTGGGCGGGGACTGCCGGCGATGCGGGGGTTTTTTCGTTTTACGCCACTAAGACCCTCACCACCGGCGAAGGGGGTATGGTGGTCTGTAAAAACGACGGTCTTGCCGCACGGGTCTCGCTGATGCGTTCCCACGGCATAGACCGGAGCGTGTGGAACCGCTATACCGATACCGCCGCCTCTTGGTATTACGAAGTGGTGGAGGCAGGCTGCAAGTACAATCTGCCGGACCTGCTGGCCGCGCTGGGCAGGGTACAGCTTTCGCGGGCCCGGGATCTGCTGGCTATGCGCCGGGAAATCGCCGCCGCCTATGACGCGGCTTTTGGGGGCGATGAATGTTTTCTCATCCCCCCCGGCGGGGAAGGGGACGCCCGGCATCTGTATCCTCTGCGCCTTTCTCCTGAGGCCCTGCGTATCTCCCGCGACGATTTTATTCAAAAACTCAAAGAGCGGGAGATCGGCGTTTCGGTGCATTTTATCCCCCTGCATATCATGCCTTTCTATAAAAACCGCTATTCCCTTGCCGAGGAAGATTTTCCCGAAACCATGCGGAGTTTCAGGAGGGAAATCTCCCTTCCCATCTGGCCGGGGATGAGCGGGGAGCAGGTTGGGCGGGTTATCTCGGTTGTAAAATCCGTTGCCGGCGCGTATACTGTGTAGGCAATGGATAAGCCCTGTTTTGTGGAAGACATATACCCGCCTCATACGCTTTACGGAATTACGGTCAGGTCCCCGCTTGCCAGAGGCCGGCTGCAATCCCTTGAGTGTCCTAAACTGCCCGGCAGTTACAGCCTGATTACCGCCGCGGACATTCCCGGGAAAAACCGGCTTGAGGATTCGGACATGCCGATTCTCGCCGGGGAGCGGCTCTCCTATATCGGAGAGCCGGTGGCCCTGCTTTTTGGGCCGGACCGGAATATGCTGGAAGAATACGCGGAACAGTGTAAGGTCATTGCCGAAGAAGAGACGCCGGTTTTCACGGTCCATGCCCCTGCGGACGGCGCGGTTCTTGCGCGGCGGGAAATCCGCGCCGGCGATCCGGAGGCGGCCTTTGCGCGCGCGGCGGGCATTGTGCGCGGGGATTACAGTACCGGTATTCAGGAACACTGGTACGCCGAGCCGGTGGGCGCGGTGGCCTGGCTTGAACAGGAAGATGCGGGCGACGGGAAGCGGGACAGGAAAAACTCCGGCAAAACCCTGGTTGTGCATACCGCCACTCAGTGGCCTTTCCATGTGAGGCGTTCGGTCGCTCAGGTCCTCAAACTGGAAAACGCTTATGTGCGGGTGGAGCCGGCCCTTGTCGGCCTGCACATGGACGGTAAAATCTGGTATCCCTCGCTGATTGCCTGTCACGCCGCGCTGGGCTCATGGATCACTAAAAAGCCGGTGCGCTTCATACTGACCAGGGAAGAGGATTTCCGCTATTCGCCCAAGCGGAACGGGGCGGAGATCAGCGTTTCCAGCGCCCTTGACGGGCAGGGCGAAATTATCGGCACGGAGATACATATAACGGTTAACCTGGGCGCGTACGGGATTCACAGCGCCGAAATTCTCGATCAGACCTGCCTGGGGAGTCTCGGCGTATACCGGTTTGACAACCTTAAGCTCTCGGGCGCGGCGGTCAGAACCAACATCCCCCCCCAGGGGCCTTTTTCCGGCTTCGGCCTTGCCCAGGGTTTTTTCGCCCTGGAACGGCACCTTTCCCATGTTGCGGACCTGAGAAAACAGGATCCCGCCGAATGGCGGAAAAACCGATTCCCCGGAAACGGCTCCCTTCCCCTCGGCCCCGCTTTTAGGGAGGCCGCGCCGGGGGAACAGCTTTTGGACACCGCCGCCGCCATGAGCGACTATTACCGCAAATGGGCCTCCTACGAGTTGCTCAGGCAGAGCCGCCGCGGGCGTCTTCCGCGGGGCGGTCTTTCGCGGAACAACTGGGCGGAAAAGGGCGAGACCCTGCGGGGCATCGGTATCGCGCTGGGCTATCAGGGGAACGGTCTTCTGTACCCCGGCGCGGATAAGGGCAATTACGCCATTGAGCTGACCCTTGAAAAAGACGGCTCCCTGGAAATTGCAACCAGTATGGTCGGTTCCGGCAATGATTACGGCCGCGTCTGGGCGGTCATGGCGCAGGAGATTCTTTCGATAGATGCCGGAGCGGTGCGGATCATCAACAACGCCGCTTCTCCGGATTCCGGCCCGGCTTGCGCTTCCCGTAATATCTCGGTTTTGACCAGACTGGTGGAACAGGCCTGCCTTGCCATACGGAAACAGCGCTTTCGTGACCCCCTGCCCATTACGGTGCGCAAAACCGTCCGGCCCCAGAAAAGCCCTCAATGGGAACAGCGCTTTCCGCCGCTTAAAGGGGCGGCGCTGGACGCGGCCGGCTTTTCCCGGCCCGGCTGGGCCTCCGCGGCGGTGGAAGTGGAAGTGGACCCGGTCGAGTACATTCCCCGGATCCGGGGAGTGTGGATGGGTGTTGACGGAGGAAAGATACTCTCCGAAAACCGGGCCAGAAGGAGCCTCAAAATATCGACGGTGCAGGCCCTGGGTTGGGCTTTTCGGGAACAAATTGCCTATATCGACGGCGCTTTGACCCATGCCCAGTTTTCAAATTACGACATCCCCAGCCCCGGTGAAATACCGCCCGTTCACATCGACTTTATCTGGAACGATACCAATGAGCCAAAGGGGATAGGGGAGCTTCCTTTCTGCTGTGTGCCCGCCGCCTATGTGCACGCCGTTTCCCAGGCAATGGATCACCATTTTCAGTCTATCCCCTTGAGGCGCGAGGATATCTGGGAAGCGGGAAAACTCAAAAAACCGGAGGGGCAATGACCATCGGCTTTATTCTGAACGGGGAAGACGTTGTGATCCGCTGCGAGGGGGATGTCAGGCTTATCGACATACTGCGGGGGAACTTCGCCCTTTTGGGGGCGAAGTCCGGCTGTCTGACCGGTAAGTGCGGGGTGTGCTCGGTTATTTTTAACGGCAGGGTAAGCCCGGCCTGCTTTATCCCCGCCTTCAGGATCAGAGATAGCGAGATCATTACTATTGAAGGTTTTTCCCAGACCGACGAATACCAGGACATTATGACCGGCTTTGCCCAGGCGAATATTGAAAACTGCGGGTACTGCGACAACGGTAAAATACTGGCCGCCTGGGCTTTGCTGGAACGGAAGGAACGTCCCTCGCCGGAAGAGATTCTTGCCGGTTTCAGCGGGATCAAATGCCGCTGCACGGACCCTGAGAAACTGCTGGAAGCGCTGACCATTATGACGGATATCCGCCAGCGGAGGCTCTATGGCCGCGCCTCTTAACCAGGTTTTTTTCCCCTCCACCTTTCAGGAGCTCTTTTCCGCCTGGGGCCGCTTTCCCGGCGCGGTTCCCTACGCCGGCGGCACCGGCATCATCCGGGGCCAG
The DNA here is from genome assembly GCA_031257385.1 of Treponema sp. Classification (GTDB taxonomy): domain Bacteria; phylum Spirochaetota; class Spirochaetia; order Treponematales; family Breznakiellaceae; genus WQXQ01. Next base: position 9,586 of record JAIROT010000290.1, on the reverse strand, counting down.
GGCAGGCAGACGCTTGAACTGCCGCCCGTGATCCTTTCCCTGGACAAACTTGAGGATTTGCAGCGAATCTCAAGGAGCGAGCGCTATCTGGAAATCGGCGCGATGGTAAAACTCAGCCAGATTATCCGGCTGGGAAAAATCGTCCCCGAAGCCCTGAGCCGCTGCCTTGAAAATATCGCCGGGGCGCAGTTGCGGAACATCGCCACCATAGGGGGTAACATCTGCTATCCGGCCGAGCGCCTTGACGCATCCGCTGCCTTCACCGCCCTGGACGCCCAGTACGAACTGAGGAGCGCCCAGTCCTCCCGCTGGATATCGGCTTCCCGTTTTTCCTCTCTGCCGGGGCCTACCGCCCTCAATCCCCAGGAACTGCTCACCCGCGTCAGGGTCCCCCTGGATCAGTGGAACTATTCGGTTTACAAAAAATTTTCAGGCAGCCCCCCTGGAAGCGGCTGCGGGGTAGTGGTTTTTCTGGTAAAAAACCAGAAGAACGCCCTCACCGACATCAGGGTGGTGTACAAAACCGCCGCCATTTTGCGGGACAAAAACAGCGAGGCGATTCTTGCGGGCAAACAGCTCCCCCTGAGCCGCCGGGTCGCCGCGGAATTTGTCGAAAACTGGGAAATCTTTCTTTCGGGCATCCAAAACCTGGACGAGCTTTCCCAAAAAGAACTGCTCAATTTTATTGAGCTGAACGTCTATAATCTGACGGAGTAAGAAGGAGGAATCGCCGGATGGAAAAAAACAGACTATCCAATTTTCGTTGTTTTTTGTTCCTCCTCTGTGCGGCGGCGCTTATGGCCTGTCAAAAAACCGGGAAAGAGGAGGATTCTGAAACAGACGGCGACAAGGGTATTATTCTTGGGTTTTCGCAGATCGGGGCGGAAAGCGCCTGGCGTAACTGCAATAGCCGGTCCATTCAGGAGGCCGCGGCCGCGGCGGGAATACAGCTTCTCTTTAACAACGCCGAACAAAAACAGGAAAATCAGATCAAGGCTATCCGGTCTTTTATCGCCTATCAGGTTGATGTCATAGCGTTTGTCCCGATAGTTGCGGGCGGCTGGAACAATGTGCTGCAGGAGGCGAAGGACGCGGGGATTCCGGTGCTGGTTACCGATAGAAAGATAGACATTGAGGATGAAAATCTCTATGCCGGTTTTATCGGGACCGATAGCGTGCAGGAAGGCAGAGACGCGGCAAAATTTCTCTTGAAAAAATTCGAGGGCCGCCCCGCTTCACCGGATAATCCCATACGCATAATTGAATTAAGCGGTACTACCGGTTCTTCCCCCGCAATGGGGAGGGCGCAGGGCTTCAGGGAAATTATCGATCAATATCCGCAGTTTCAAATTATTTACAGCGAGTCCGGCGATTTTTTGCGCTCCAAGGGATACGAACTCATGCGTTCAGTTTTAAGCTCCCTGGATGAAATTGACGTAATCTTTTCCCACAACGACGGAATGACCCTGGGGGTTTTGGACGCTATAAAGGAAAAGGGCATAAATCCCGGTACGGATATAGTGATAGTAACGATTGACGCGGAACAGGCCGCCATAGACGCCCTGAAACGGGGGGAAGTAAATTGTGTGGTCGAATGTAACCCCAAGACAGGCCCTGAGATCATGCAGCTTGCCCGAAAACTTGCCAGAGGGGATACCATCGACCGGTTTATCCATGTGGAAGAAGTGGTTTTTTCCGAAGGAGACGATCTGTCCGGCCTGGCTCCACGGGGGTACTAGGTGGCGTGGTATAGCGGAGCGCTCAAGTTACTCGGACCGTTTTTTATCAGCTCGGCAATAAAAAAGACCATTAAAACATCCCACATTGTTATTATTGCTTTTATGCTTATCCCGCTTTTTTTGAGCGTTGTCATTTCCCTGTACAATACCCTTAGTTACGACCGGCTTATATCAAATGTGGATAAAACCAACCGGCTTAATCAAATCGTAAAAAGCGATATTGCCAATGAGTTATGGGACATTGTCGCGGGGAATAAATCTTTTGAAGACGGATCGCAATACCTGATCATCAATTCAATCATCTGGCAAATTAACGATATTATGACCACGGCCGCAAGAACGGAAAGCCGTCAGCTTTTGGAGGTTGCGGGCCGCGCGATGAACACCCTGACCCGCTATGTAAACCGCCTTGAAATTCAAATGAAAGACGGATACCCGGTGATCGAAAACGAAAAAATACTGGATGAAATCCGCGGGGTTTCGCTTTTGGTATCGGAAATACTGCAGGATTTTATCGTTCTTGAAATTGAATCTACCGCAACGGCAAATGAAAAGATCAAACAGAGGGCCTTTATGCTGGTGGTAATTGAATGCGGCATTATCATTTTTGTTACCGTCTTCTCGTTTTTTGTGCAGATGTCGGTTGCCGCGAATATTGACACCTCCATTGGCGCCATGGTTTCTTTATCCGGCCGTATCGCCGAAGGAGACCTGGACGCCAGGGCGGAAGTTCCCCCGGTTAAGGAATTGAACAGCCTTACGGAAAATCTTAATATCATGGCGGGAAAAATAAAAACACTTATCGAAGAAAATATTCAGGAACAGAAGAATTTGCAGAAATCCGAAATGCGGGCTTTGCAGGCCCAGATAACGCCCCATTTTTTGTACAATACCCTGGATTCTATCATCTGGCTTGCGGAGGGGAATCAATACGACCAGGTTATTTCGATAACCAGGGCGTTCTCCAACTTTTTCAGGATTTCCCTTAACCGGGGAAACGAATGGGTCAGTGTGTACGATGAATTCGCCCACATCGAAAGTTATCTGACCATACAGAAAATCCGCTACCGTGATATTCTCGATTATTCCATCAGCTATGAAGATGCGATGAAGAAAAAACCCATTCTTAAACTGCTGCTCCAGCCGCTGGTGGAAAACGCCCTGTACCACGGGATAAAAAACAAGCGGGGCATGGGAACCATTAGGGCGGAGGGCCGGAAAGAAGGGGCCTTTTTATATTTTACGGTCAAGGACAACGGCATCGGCATGAAAACCGGACAACTGGCAAAGCTCCGGGGGCAGATACGCAGGCACCCCGTTTCCGAATTTCCGGGTTTGGGGTACGGTCTGTACAATGTCTCGCGGAGACTTGAATTGTACTACAATCGTTCCGATCTTTTGGAGATAGACAGCGTGTATCAGCGGGGAACCACGGTAACGATACGAATTCCCGACGGGGCGGATCAAAATGTATAAAGTGTTTCTCGTTGAAGATGAAATTGTGGTACGGGAAGGCATCAGAAACAGTATTCCCTGGGATAAAACGCCCTATATTCTTACGGGAGAAGCCCCCGACGGGGAAATGGCCCTGCCTGTCATCACGGACATTAAGCCTGATATTCTTATCACCGATATAAAGATGCCCTTTATGGACGGGCTTGCCCTTTCGCGTATTGTAAAAAAGACCCTGCCGTGGATCAAAATAATCATTTTGTCGGGCCATGATGAATTTCAATACGCGAGGGAAGCGATATCCATCGGCGTTGAGGAATATCTCCTTAAACCGGTGTCGTCAAAAGATATGCTGAATACCCTTGAAAAAATCGCCGCGAGAATCGAAGAAGAAAAAAAGGAGCTTTTGAACATTGAGCATCTGAAGCAGTCCATTGAGGAATCGGTCTATTCGATTTCGCGGGCGATTAGGAATGACGCGGAACGGAGTGCGGAACGTAAAACCGCCGTCGGTATGGGCTTGACCGAAGAACAGGCGGATAATCAAACCGAAAGGCTTCTCAATATAAACGGCGATATACTCTGGACAAAGTTCCGCTATGCCTCAAAAAAAGATATCGATTCCGTTATTCAGGAATATACCAGGCCCCTCATGGACCTTCCCGGTGAAAACGAGATGCTTGAATACTATATCCTTGGGGAAATAGTGGTAGCCGCATCAAAAATCATAGAAGAATTTAACGGAGACATAAAAAAAGTTGTCCCCCTTAGTTTTGAACGCGATGAAATAAAAAAGATCATTTCTTCCAAAGAGGAGTTTTATAAAAAAATCAGGGAACTTTTCGGCGCGGTAATAGAGTTCAGGGATTCCCGGACAGGGGGCAGATACCAGTCGGTAATTCTAAAGGCAAAGGAATATATCGACCGCAAGTACGCGTCCGGGGATATGTCGCTGAGTACGGTGGCCTCCTATGTCGGCATCAGTCCCAATCATTTAAGCGCGGTTTTTTCGCAGGAAGTGGGAGAAACGTTTATCGAGTACCTGACGAAGGTCAGGATTGAAAAGGCAAAGCATCTCCTTAAAAATACCGCCATGAAAAGCGCGGACATTGCCAATGAGACGGGGTTCAACGATCCCCACTATTTTAGCTTTATCTTCAAAAAAAATACCGGCGTATCCCCGCGGGAATTCCGGGGATCAGAGGCCGGCGATCTTTAGAAAAGGCTGCTCCCAAAGCCCTTCATAAAAAAGCCCCTGTTTTTCGTTAAAATTTTATACCTTTTTGTCCAAAAGGCATAAAAATCTGAATTCTCAATAAAAAGATGAAACAAAGTCAATAATAAAATTCATGTACAGTTCCCGGCAGCGCCGGTACATTGTTGCTATTCTAATTTATCCACGAGGAGGATACGATGAAAAAATTATTGGCGGTTTTATTGGTTCTGGCGGCGGTATTGTTTGTCTTTGCCGCTTGCAGCAAAAAAGCCGAAGCGGGCGTTGAACAGGCAAGGTCGACCGATGTAACCCAGGGTATGGATCGCAAGATCGTTATGGGCTATTCCCAGATCGGCGCCGAATCCGAATGGCGGACCGCGTGTACCAACTCGGTTCAGGCGGCGGCGAAAGAATGGAACATCGACCTGCGCTTTTCCGACGCGCAGCAGCAGCAGCAAAACCAGCTCCAGGCAATCCGGACCTTCATTCAACAGAAAGTTGACATTATCGCCTTTACCCCGGTGGTTGAAACCGGCTGGGAAGCGATACTCAAGGAATGTCTTGACGCGGGGATTCCCACCATCTGCGTGGACCGCAGCATCGAAGGCTCGGATCGCATATCCACCAACCCCAACGACACGAGCGATCCCGATAACTGGTTTACCGCCTTTATCGGTTCCGACATGGAACAGGAAGGAAACCGGGTAGCCAAATGGATGATGGCCAACGTTCCTGCCCTTAAGCCCGACAAGACCGTCTACAACATCGCCGAACTGCAGGGCACCGTAGGCTCATCCGCCATGACCGGCCGTTTCAAGGGCTTCCGCGATACCCTTGGAATTCCCGCCGCGACCGCGCTGGGAACCAGCTCCGACGGCAAGTACAAGATCATCCTCAGCCAGACCGGAGACTTTACCCGGGCCCAGGGCAAGCAGGTCATGGAAGCCTTCCTGAAATCCAACCCCGACGACATCGACGTACTCTTTGCCCATAATGACGATATGGCCATCGGCGCCATCCAGGCAATTCAGGAAGCCGGAAAAGTGCCTGCCAAAGACATCATTATCATCGGCGTAGACGCCGTTAAGGGCGCCTTTGAGGCAATGGTCGCGGGCACGATGAACGCGTCCATTGAGTGTAACCCCCTGCTTGGTCCCCAGGTAATGGAAACAGCGGTGAAGATTCTCAACGGGCAGCCGGTTGAAAAGTGGGTCGTTTCCAACGAAAGCGACTACGACCAGACCAACGCCGCCGCGGCCTTCCCCAGCCGGCAGTATTAGGTTATAGTAGAGGGAGCTGCAAAACTCGGTTTTGCAGCTCCAGCGCCTAAAAACACGTGTTTCGCAGCTCTCAGGCGGGAAACCGCAAGAGCCGGCTGCGAAACCAACCGTGTTTTTCGGACGGCTCAGTAAGGGGGAAAGAATATGGAACCCAATACCATCTTGCAGATGTCCGGTATAGACATACAATTTCCCGGTGTTCACGCCCTGGACAATGTTGATTTTACCCTGCGGAGAAACGAAATTCATTCGATTATGGGGGAAAACGGGGCGGGCAAATCCACCCTGATAAAGGTATTAACCGGAGTATATAAAAAAGACAGCGGGACTATGCTCCTTGACGGGAATGAATTCAATCCCGCAAGCCCCCTTGATGCCCGTGAGCACGGGGTCAATTCGGTCTATCAGGAAATCAATCTCTGCGACAATTTAAGCGTCGCGGAAAATATATACGCGGGGCGGCAGGAAACCCGTTTCGGCAAAATAAACTGGAAAAAAATCAAAACCGGCGCAGAGGACGCGCTCCGGCGGCTTAACCTTTCCATTGATGTTACCAAACTGCTGGGAGGCTATTCGGTGGCGGTCAAACAGATGATCGCCATTGCCCGCGCGGTGGACATGAATTCAAAAATTCTCATTCTTGACGAGCCTACCTCTAGCCTTGACCGCCCCGAAGTAGAGCAGCTCTTTACCACTGTCCGCGCTCTCCGTGATGAGGGCCTGTCTATCGTCTTCATATCCCACTTCCTCGACCAGGTCTACGAACTCTGTGACCGGGTAACGGTTTTGCGGAACGGAAAGCTCATCGGCGAATATGTATTAAGCGAACTTCCAAAACTCGAACTGGTTTCCAAGATGGTGGGAAAGGATTTCTCAACTCTGGAAAAACGGGAGAAAAATCAAAAAAACAAGAAAAGCAATGAAGTCTTTATCGAGGCAAGAAACCTGGGGAAAAAATATACCGTCCAGCCCTTTGATCTTGTTATCAGAAAAGGCGAAACCCTGGGGCTGGCGGGCCTGCTCGGTTCGGGACGGACCGAAGTGGCGAATTTGCTGTTTGGCATTGACGAAGCCGATTCAGGGGAACTCCTGCTTGAAAAAAAGAAATGGACATTCAAAAAACCCAAAGACGCGATCAGGGCGCTTATTGCCTTTTGTCCGGAGGACCGGAAAAAGAACGGACTTATCTACGAGCTGTCGGTGCGGGAGAATATCATCCTTGCCATGCAGGCAAAGCAGGGCATTTTCAAGTATCTTCCCCTGAAAAAACAGGCGGAGATAGCGGCGGAATACATTCAAAAACTGGGGATCATCACACCGGGGGCGGACGTGCCGGTGGGCAACCTTTCAGGCGGCAACCAGCAAAAGGTTATCCTGGCCCGCTGGCTGGTGACCAATCCGGCTCTGCTTATTCTTGACGAACCGACACGGGGCATTGACGTCGCGGCCAAGGCGGAAATCATGAACCTGGCCATGCAGCTCTGCGGGGAGGGAATGTCCCTGCTCTTCATTTCTTCCGAGGTAGAAGAGGTTATCCGCTGTTCCGACCGTATCGCGGTGATGCGGGACCGGAAGAAGATCGCCGAAATAGCGGGGGAGGATATGGACGAAGAAAAAATCCTTAAAACCATAGCCGCCGAACCGGGCGGGGCGGCGTAGGAGGCGGATATGGCAGGGAGAATCAATTTTCAAACCTTAATGAAAAGCAAAGTCTTCAGCGCCCTCTTGGTGCTGGCCCTGTTGCTGCTGTTCAACCTGTTTTTTACGAAGAACTTTTTTGTTATCACCATCCACGAGGGGCATCTTTTTGGAACCCTTATAGACATCCTGAACCGGGGGGCGCCGCTCATGCTCCTTTCAATGGGAATGACCCTGGTCATCGCCTCTACCGGCGGAACGGATCTTTCCGTAGGGGCGATTATCGCCATTACCGCGGCTATGGTTTCAAAACTGATTGGCGGAAACCTTGTAATGGTGGATGGGGTGCAGACCTATATAACCGAGACGCCCATGTTCCTGGCGATTGTTATTTCCCTTTTTACCGCAATGGCCCTGGGACTGTGGAACGGGGTCCTGGTGACCTACGGGAAGATTCAGCCCATTGTGGCGACTCTGGTGCTTATGGTTGCGGGCAGGGGCATAGCCCAGCTTATTACCAGCGGACAGATAATTACCATTTATTACGGGCCTTTCTTTTTTATAGGCGGCGGCTGGTTTTTGGGGCTTCCCTTTGCGATTTTTATAGCGGCGTTTGTGTTTATCATCGCCCAGGTTTTTACGCGAAAAACTTCCCTGGGACTGTTCATCGCCACGGTGGGCGGCAACGCCAATGCGAGCTGGTACGCGGGGATCAATGAAAAGGCGGTGAAGCTCTTTGCTTTTGTTTTTTCGGGCTTCTGCGCGGGGGTTGCGGGGCTTATCATCTGTTCCAACATAAAATCCGCGGACGCCAATAACGCGGGCCTTAACACGGAACTGGACGCGATTCTCGCGGCGGTAATCGGCGGGACCAATATGGCGGGCGGCAAATTCAGCCTGACGGGAAGTCTGGTGGGGGCGCTCTTGATTCAGACACTGACCACTACCATTTACGCCTTCGGTGTACCGCCGGAAGTATCCCTTGTGGTGAAGGCCCTGGTGGTGGTGCTGGTGTGCTTCCTGCAATCCAGCGTCGCGTCAGACCTTTTCGGCGCTCTGGCCTGGAAGAGGGTAAAAGCATGAAGCTTCGCTGTCTGTTCGGTTGTACTGCGCGGTCATTCGACCGCTTCAAGGCAGGGTTAGCATGAAAGCAAAAATAAATGTTCCGGCCTTCACTTCCAAATACCTTTCGGTTGTCGCCGCGTCGGTACTGTTCTTTATCGCCTTTATCGCCGGTTCCGTATTGTACCGCGGTTTTTTTTCGCTGCAGACTTTTTTTAATCTGTTTATCGACAAGTCTTTTCTGCTTGTTTCCGCCACGGGCATGACCCTGGTGATCCTCTCCGGGGGTATAGACCTTTCGGTGGGATCCGTGCTGGCTTTTACCACCATGGTTATCGCCTCCCTCACCGAATTCGCCCATCTCAGCCCGGCCCTTGCGATTCTGATTGCGCTGACGGCGGGGAGCCTCATGGGCTTCGGTATGGGACTCATCATTGCCTACTGGAAAGTGCCGCCTTTTATCGCAACCCTGGCGGGGATGTTCTTTGCCCGGGGCGCCTGTTACCTGATCAGCATCCAGTCCATCGCAATGCGGAACAAGACCATGCAGGCCCTGGCCCTCTGGAAACTGCGCTTCGGCGGCGCGGGCTTTATCTCCATCAATGTGATTATCGCTCTGGTGATTATCCTGATTGGCATATATATCTCCCTGTACACCAAATTCGGCAGAAACATTTACGCCATCGGCGGCAACGAGACCTCCTCCCTCTTAATGGCCATTCCGGTCAAGCGGACCAAGGTGCTGATCTATACGATCAACGGTTTCTGCTCCGCCATGTCCGGCGTGGTGTTCAGCTTCTACATGCTATCGGGCTACGGGCTGCACGCCCAGGGCATGGAAATGGACGTGATCGCTTCGGTGGTCATAGGCGGAACCCTGCTCGCCGGCGGCACAGGCTATGTATTCGGTTCGGTCTTTGGGGTATTGACACTGGGGATCATCCAGTCCCTTATCATGTTTAACGGCAGGATCAATTCCTGGTGGACAAAAATTACCGTGGGAGTACTGCTCTTGATCTTCATCGGCCTGCAGCGCTTTATCGTGGCGGTGGGTAAGAAACATGACTAAGGCGGGTTCTTGGAGTCTGTGGGGCTTTAGCCCAAATGATAAAGAAAATGCACAATTTTGTGCATTTTCTACCTTGCAGACTCCCAAAGGAGCCCAAAAATCCACAAGTCCCACAGGCTCTAAGGCTACC
>JAIROT010000282.1 GCA_031257385.1 Treponema sp. | reverse complement strand
TTTTGCGGCCTTTGACCGCAAAAACCCCCGATTTTTGGGCTCCTTTGGGAGTCTGCAAGGTAGAAAATGCACAAAATTGTGCATTTTTTTTATCATTTGGGCTAAAGCCCCACAGACTCCTATGGTACAGGATGCTTCCGCCGTCGGCTTCGTACATCCGCACGAGGAGCCGCGCAGTGGTGGTTTTGCCGCAGCCGGATTCGCCTACCAGCCCGTAGGTTTCGTTGGCGCCGATTGAAAAGGAAACGTCGTTTACCGCGTTGACAAAACGGCCGAAGCGGGCAAAAAAGCCCGCCTCCAGGTTGAAGCGTTTTCGCAGATGGGAAACCGTCAGCAGGGGCATGGGTTCAGTATAACGGCGGCGGGGAAAGAGCGCAATTGCCGTTCCGGGTGTTTTCCGGCGGGGAATTCAGAAACGCGCGGGGAAGGGGGTTGCCCTGACAGAATTGTCCTGACAGGCCCGCATTATCTTTTCCGGGTGTTTTCCCGCCAAGCCATTAGTCCCGGAAGCGTATTCCTTCTTCCCCGCTCATGCTTTCGATGATTGCCAGGGACTCAAGGCGGACATTCTGTTCCCGCAGGCGTTTGCCGCCGCTCTGGAAGCCTTTTTCAATGACCACCCCGGCCCCCACAAGATGGGCGCCGGCGATGCGGATGAGGGCCACGAGGCCCTCTATGGCGCAGCCGTTGGCAAGGAAGTCGTCGATGAGCAGTACCGAATCGTCACTGCCCAAAAAAGCCTTTGGCACGGTGATGGTGTAATCAATGCCGTGGGTATAGCTGGTTACACCGGTGCTGTAGAGGTTGTCGTCCAGGTTCTTTGCCCTGAATTTTCGGGCGAACACCACCGGCACGTTGAAATACTGGGCGGTAATGCAGGCAACGCCGATGCCTGAAGCCTCAATGGTGAGGATTCTGCTGACGCGGCAGCCGGAAAAACGGCGGGCGAATTCTCTGCCGATTTCATTGTAGAGTCCGATATCGACTTGCTGGTTGAGGAAGCTGCCCACATTGAGGATATTGCCGGGCATTACCTTGCCTTCGGCCTTGATTCGCTCTTTAAGAATTTGCATGTGTCCCTTTGAACCGCGGGCGCGGGTAAACAACTGTCCCTCCGCCCCTGAATGGCCGGGGCCGGAATATGTTGATCAGGCAGGGCGGATTCGAACCGCCGCCCCCAAGCCCCCGGCGTTTTGGGAGAGTATAGCAAAACAGGCTAAAAAAGTAAATGTGTGTGGGTTCGTGTGGTGATTTCCCCTTATGGAAGCCGCGCACAACACAAGTTATTATCTCCCTTTCTGCAAATATTCCTCAATAAACAGGTCTATGTCTCCGTCCATCACCGCCTGGATGTTGCCGATTTCGGCTTTGGTACGGTAGTCTTTTACCAGGGTGTAGGGCTGGAAAACATAGGAGCGGATCTGGTTGCCCCAGGAAATGTCTTTTTTTTCCTGTGCGAAGCGCTCGTTATCCTTTTCTTTTTCCTGCCGGTAGTATTCGTAGAGGCGGGCCTTGAGCATGTCCATGGCAATGGCGCGGTTTTTGATCTGGCTGCGCTCGTTCTGGCAGGCCGCCACGATGCCGGTGGGCAGGTGGGTAAAGCGCACGGCGCTGTCGGTTTTGTTTACGTGCTGGCCGCCCGCGCCGCCCGAGCGGTAGGTGTCTACCCTGAGGTCTTCGGGCCGGATTTCCACCTCGATTGAGTCGTCGATGACCGGGAAAATATACACCGACGCGAAAGAGGTATGCCGTCTGGCATTGGCGTCAAAGGGAGAGATGCGCACAAGGCGGTGTACGCCGGACTCGCCCTTGAGGTAACCGTAGGCATAGTCCCCCTCGATTTTGCAGGTTACCGATTTTATCCCGCCTTCGGCTTCCAGGCGATCCACTTCCTCAACGGCGAACCCTTTACGCTCAGCCCAGCGCAGGTACATGCGGTACAGCATCTGGGACCAGTCGCAGGCCTCGGTGCCTCCGGCCCCGGAATGTACCGTAAGGAAACAGCCGTTCCTGTCCACTTCGCCGCCCATGAGTTCAAAGACGTTCTGTTTTTCATAGCGGGCGGAGAGGTCCTTCCACGCGCTTTCAATGCCGCCGGCTTCGCCCTCGTCTTTGGCCTCAACGGCAAGCTCGTACAGGGCCTCAAGATCGTCAACTTCGGCGCGGAGGTTTTCCCACGGTACGTAACGGTTTTTCAGCCGCTTAAGTTCGCCCATGGTTTCTTTCGCGGCGGCGGTGTCGTTCCAGAAATCCTCCTGAACGGTTTTCGCCTCGATTTCGGCTATGCGCCGCTCAAAAGAAGCGTCCTCAAAGACGCCTCCATGTATCATAAATTTTGGCCTTCAAATCCCCTATGGGAACGCCAAGTTCACCTAACAGCATAGTATCTCCTGCTTCAATGTCTGAACCCAAGGATACCTTGAAAAAAGGGATTTTTCAAGGATAGTATTGAGGTATGAAAACCCTTGCATATTATAATGGCGAAATCGCTGAAATTGACGAAATGCGTATCCCCATGAACGACCGGGTCTGCTGGTTTGGGGACGGTGTCTACGATGCCGCCATCGCCGCCAACTATATTGTTTTTACGCTGGAGGAGCACATCGACCGCTTTTTTAACAGCGCCCGGCTCATGGAAATGACGGTTCCCGTCTCAAAGGCAGCTCTGGCGGAACTCCTACGCTCCCTGGTTCAAAAACTGGAAAGCCCCACGCAGTTTGTCTACTGGCAGCTTAGCAGGGGAACGGCGGACCGCGCGCACCATTTCTCCGGGGGAAAAGCCAACCTCTGGGTAACGCTGCGCCCCCTCGCGCTGCCTGACCTGGGCAAAAAAATCAGACTCATCACCGTGGAGGACACCCGCTTTTTCCACTGCAACGTCAAAACCCTGAATCTGCTCCCCAATGTAATGGCCGCCGAAAAGGCCGAACGGGCCGGCGCACAGGAGGCGGTGTTTCACCGGGAAGAACGCGTTACCGAGTGCGCCCACAGCAACGTCCACATCCTCAAAGACGGGATTCTCCGTACCGCCCCCACGGATAATCTTATCCTCCCCGGCGTCGCCCGTTCCCACCTCATCAGCCATTGCAGGAAGCTGGGCATCGGCGTTGAAGAACGCGCCTTTACCCTGCAGGAAATGATGTCCGCCGATGAAGTGTTCATTTCCGCCTGCTCAACCTTTTGCGCTTCCGCGGAGCGTATCGACAAGATTCCCGTGGGAGGAAAAGCCCCCGAACTTGAGAAACGCCTTCGGGATTCGCTCATCGCCGAATTCCGGGAAGAGTGCGGGCTGCCCGAAAGTCCAGGGCCAGCGCATCTAAACTTCATCCTCTGAAAACCCCGTAAAACCACATAAAGCATGAAGAAAAATCCACCGCAAAGTCGAAAAAGTCGAAAAAGGAGATCAAAAAGGGGCTTTGAAGTAAAAACGTATTCGACTTTGCGGTTAAATATTCTTAAGTATACGTATATGGGTATTAAACCCCTCGGCACGAAGAAATTTGAAACGTGGTACATGGATTTGCGGCGTGTTTTCAAGCTCATTAAAAGGTGAATTCGGAATTGCGGTTGCTCCGGACTCAAACAACGCAACGTTTACAAAAATTTGGCATAATACATTTCCCTGATCGAACAGGCCCCCGATCAGGAAATTACCCTGCGTTCCTGATATTACGGAGCGCTGCCCGGCTAACGCTCACAAGAGGCTGCGGTTAAAAGGGCTGGTCCCCGACCAGGCATTTGCCGATATCGCCCACCTCCGGCATTTGAGTGTAAAGGGGCTTGCGGCCTTTGGCGGCGGCTTTATCTAGTTCGACGAGGCTTACAAACAGTTCATTTACCATATCGGCGAAGACCTGCACATTGGAAGCAAAGGTATTTATCGCCATATTGCGGAGCACCTTGTCCGCGCCGGTGGCGGCGTCGATAAGGCGGTTTTTGAAGACAGGCCCTATCTCGCGGCGGGCAATGTACACAAAATTCGCCGCCGCGGCAATCTGCCGGTACAGCTCGTCCATGTGTACCCCCTGGTACTTAAACTGCTCAATTTTTTCGGTAAGGTTCTCAAGCTGGTCCCAGGTAGCCTTGTCCATGGGAAGCTGCAGCAGCGCCGGACGGAGAAAACGGTTGGCGATATTGGCGCGGTAGTGCTCTCCGATTCGTTTTATCTGATTGATGATGTTGGCATCTTGTACCGGCTGCAAAAGAACCTCCCGGGGTTTAACCGCTCACTGCGTAATTATACTACGTCAAGGGCGGATTGACAAGGCGCGCGAACTCAAAATAGGATAACCCATAGTGAAACTGCACGCGCGACTTTTCGTACTTATGGCGCCCCCTGTTGCCGCCATGCTCATGGCCTTTTCCTGTTCCCTGCTCTCCGGTAAAACCGCCGTACTCTGGACTGACCGGCCTGAATTCGCCTTCTACGCGGCGGAATTTAACACCGTCCAGGATCAGTACAAGATAGAAGTCCGATACTTTGATTCCCCCGCGCGGGAACTTGTCCGGCAGGGGGACCATCCCGATATTGTGGCCGGCAGTTGGCTCAAGAGCGCATCCACCAGGGCCTTCTTCAAACCCCTGGACCGTTTTTTCGGCAAGGATTTTTCGGCCTTTTACCCGCGCCTGTTGGCAATGGGCAGCATAGACGACAAACAGTTTCTGCTGCCGGTGTCTTTTAACATCCCCGCCCTGATTTTCGCGCGGGACAAGGCGGGACTGCTTTCCAATCCCTTTACCATCGGTTTTGCCGAGATGAAGCAATTGGGCAGGGACTACAACATCGAGAAAGACGGCGTCTATACCCGCATGGGATTTTCCCCGGTCTGGGACGATAATTTTCTTTTTATTACCGCCGTCCTGTTCAGAGTTTCTTTCCGGGAGGCCGAGCCGCTGGCCTGGGACGCCATCGCGCTGGAACGGGCCATGAGCTTTGTGTACGACTGGATCAACGAGGTAAATACCGGCAGTCAGGCGGGAGAGGATTTCTATTTTAAGTATTTCTACCAGCCCCCGGAGAGACTGGCCCTGTCGGAGCGGATTCTTTTTACCTACATGGGCAGCGACGAATTCTTTACTCTGCCCGAAGAGCGGCAGGGCAGCCTTGATTTTCGCTGGATTGCCGAAAACGGCTCCATTCCGCTGGCCGAGTCAGCCGTGTATTTGGGCCTGCCCAAAAAAGGCAAAGCCCCCAACGCCGCATCCGCCTTTGTCCGCTGGTTTTACCAGGCCGAAACCCAGCGGCGGCTCCTGGAACAGAGCAAAGACACCCGCGCCATTGAGACCTCCTTTGGCGTCAGCGGGGGCTTCTCCGCGCTGCGTCCCGTGACCGAACAGATTTTCCCCCTGTTTTACCCCGGCCTTTTGGGGCACATGCCGCCGGAAGATTTTCTCGCGCCCGCGAATATACTCCCCGGCAACTGGACCACCCTCAAAGAGCGGGTACTCCTCCCCTACCTCCGCGACCGCGCCCGCAGCCCCGACCGGAGAGGCGTCTATCCCCTGGAGCGCCGCCTGGCCGACTGGCAAAGGGTGAACGGGTAAGAAGCGCCGGGGAATCGAGGACAGGCCGCGCCAGGCTGAGCTTAAGCCAGTCACCTGACACGATTAAATCTGTGGATTTGTATTGGAATTTGGGCGCATCGCCGCTCCGCGGCGACCGGGCTATCCGCTCCAATTCCTCAGCCCGCCTGCGGCGGGCTTGCGGGATTTCCGCTTCTATCCCTCCTATGTTTATGTCAAGAAGCCAAAGCCTCCCATCAGGATAAACGCATAGAAACGTAATTATCCGCAAAACGAGAGAGAAGATGAATGAAAAACCGCCATGTCGAATAAGTCGAAGAAGGAAGAGGAGAAAAACGAGGCTTCGTATTAAAACTTTTTCGACTTTTTCGAAGCTATGATAAAACATGCGGTTGTCCGGTATAATGCAGGTGTTCGGAAGAACAACTGCCGGTTGTGCGAAGTCTGGGGCAGTATACCTGACCCCGTTTTTTCGAA